>JBDRFU010000035.1:0-20536 GCA_043818435.1 Candidatus Aenigmatarchaeota archaeon | reverse complement strand
CTGTCTGCTGCAAAGCATGTAAAGAAGTTTGAGTTGGTGAATAACTAGACGCACGCGCTGGAAGAATCCCTAATCATCTTATTAACGATTGCTCCCACGATTGGTGAAAAATCGTTTAAATTGTCATTAAAGAATCTTCTGAGTGTCGCGTATTTTTCACTCGCATTTTGAGTGTTAGTACTATTAGCATGTCTAAACATTTTCCTGATCTCGATCACTGCGCATGATATAGCTGGTTTCCTGTTGAAATTGTGTGCTTCTCCAATATATGTAAGACCATTCGAAATATGCCTTCCCAGTTTTGAAGGACAATCAGAATCTTGATATGTATCAATCATATGAACGATTGGCATATTACGACGTTTACTTGATCCGTTAAATATGATATCACCAACTGAGTTATGCTCGCTATCTATATTATCCAGTGGTATTTCTTTTCCTTTGGCTAGAATCAACATATAATAAAGCATCTCGGATGTACTTACTTTGAATAAATACTCCTTAACTTCTCTCGGAGTCATGTCATCAAATTTTTCTCGTCTCCTCGAAGGTTGTTCGGTATTGAAAAGATTAACAATTTCATACCCAAGATCGTTAAAATATGAAGAGTCTGATGATTTTAACTCAAAAAGATATTTCTTCATTTTAGAAAAGTCTCTATGGGAACTCGTCTTTATATTACAAATCTCTCGTGCTATGCTTTTATCTATCTTATCGTATAGTGGATGATTCAAATGCTGGTGGGTAGAGGTTCCCGTTGACTCTGATAATGCATCATATGCTCCGGATATGAACTCAATCAAGCTATCAAAATGGTCGGCACTATTGTAGGGTCGGATATCTATCATTAATGAAACACCTATAGTAACAGTTAAGATGAGAGAAAGTTATATAAATCTATCTCGAGAGTGTGGATCCAACACCTAATCCATTGTACACGGTTTTTGGCCTGAAAAGAGATGGTCTTTTTTCTTCAAGAATGGCTAGACCAGTTTGTATAGCACCTGTGATATTGTCTACAAATTTCTTCCTTTCTGGATCTAGTGCACCATATCTCTTCTCATTTATAACAACGAATGGAGTAGATATAAGCACTGACTCAACCAGTACAGCATTGTTATCTATCAGTGTTTGTCCTGTTTCGATTATTTCTATTATCCCATCTCCACATTTCCGCATTTTACTCTCGGTAGCTCCTCTGCTTCCTTTGACTTTTATGTGATTTCCGCCAAAAGAATTCATGATAGCTCTGCCTAGAACAACTGGTTCCGTATAAACAGATACTTTACCACCGCTAGTGTGCGGAAGTAAACCATAGGAATCTTTTGGATAACAGGTGATAAAATCTTCGATCGATGATATACTCTGATCTGTTGACAATTCACGAGGACAGACCAATCCGATGTATGTTGGTCGTAATCCAGTATCAAATACGACATTCAAACCGAGTGAGTTGAAATAACGTTTCACAACCTGATATCTGTCATCGCCTTTCGAGAGCATTGCGCGCTGATTTTCTCTGAAATCGAAAGGATGCTGTCTGAGATATGTATCGAAACCCCAATCTAGATTCACAACGGCAAATGGAAGAAAGTCTATCAGATCTTTTGGTATGTGGTGGGGTCTATCAATTGATATCACTGCTTTAGCAGTGTCTCCATCATATTCAATGTCTTCCCAACCGCATACGACGGCATCAAATGATCGTGATATCTCGTATTTTCCATTATCATTCTTTTTTGTACCATTTCCGTTTATTCTATAAACAGGTAGGGTGGTGTCCCAGATACTCACAAGATCCATGCCACCAAGACTAAGAGCCTCAGCAACGGAACCAGTGCTTCCATTTGGTAGTGCTCCCATATATACTGATTTATAATTATTCTGCATATTATTTCTCCCTCACATCGATTTTTTTGATGTGCGCCATTACCGAGATGTCGTTGATTGTTTTTTTGAAATCTTTGCATTCGGCAATATCAACAATGGCAGACCATTCTGCCAGTTTGCCTTTCTCTATTGTCTTGGATTGTGACATAACAAGATCAATCTTCCTTTTTCCTAAGAAATCTATTATTCTCGCTAGACTACCTGGCTTGTCTTCCATGTGAATAGTCATCTCTGCGGTCTGTCCGTCTATCATTGGGAATATCTTGATTTCACGGTTCCCGTTGTTCATTATGATAAATTCAGAATTTTCATCGAGATTCAGCAATTCTCGTATGTGAAAAGGCACAAGTAGTCTGCCTTTTGAGTCGAGTTTTATCACGTTAAAGTTTCTCATTTCAAAATACCCCACAAATTTCCCACGTTTTCGTTCTTCTTATTTAATGACCAAATGTATATAAACCTTCCCCCGGTGTGGGAATCTAGAGAAATGGTGAATTTGTATCACTTTTTCGACAAAAATCATCTCTCAATCGTCTCAGAGACGAATTATCTGATTTTGATGGAACTTCGGTAATTTGCGAGGGAAAAAAATGGGATTCGCTATATTAAAGTATGTTTTTCCGTAGAAAATAGGTCGACAAAATAACGGTTTAATGTACTATTCACTTAAATGTACGTGAAAACAAGAGAGTTGTAAAAAATATGAGGTTGATCATATATGGATTTTTGTAAAAAATGTAAAATTATAATGGTTCCAACGAAAAAAACCAGATCTACTGTTATGAAATGTAGGAAATGTGGTTATGAGACAAAGAAAGGGGCAACTGGGAAAAGAGCTGGGATGAAAATAGCAACCAAACCAGCCAAGAAAAAAGACATCATGGTATTGGAAAATGATGATATTCTGTTACCGATTACTGAAGCATTCTGCCCGATTTGTGAAAACCCAAAGGCGTATTACTGGTTACAGCAAACACGTGCGGCAGATGAGCCACCGACACAGTTCTTTAGATGCACAAAATGTAAACACGTTTGGAGAGAGTATAAGTAGTAAAATTCTCAGATTTGAACAAACGAATAGCTTTTATATCTTTCGATGGCTAGTATTCTTGGTTTCGATGCTAAAGTGTTTCAAGCAAACGAACGGAAAAATCTCAGAAATAAGCATAGACGGAATATCCAAGAATTGCTGGATTGACTGTACAGAACCTACTGATTCTGAACTCAAGACGTTATCGAAGATTACTGATATCCCATTAGGCGAGCTAAAGTTATGCCTAGACGAGGAAGAGAGACCTAGGATAGATTTTGGTAAAGATTATTGCCTAATCATATACAGAGCTCCATATGTAAAGAAGGAAGAGGATGAAATCGAAGTTCTTACGTCACCGATTGGAATATTTGTAAAGAAAAATTTTGTAGTAACGGTTCATCTTCATCATACAAAATATCTGGAGGATATTCTAGAAAGAGGGAAGTCTGGAGAATTTCTGTGGCAAAATCCTTCAAGATTTCTGCTAAGAACACTTTCGTCTATAACTGAGCGTTATATGTTGGCATTGAAACGGATAGAGGATGAGATAGAAAAGGTCGAGGAACGAGACATCGATCACATATTTCACAATCCAGATCGGGATATAATGTCAACAAAAAAGACTCTTACGTTCTTCCATCGATCATTACTTGCAGATCGTGTGGTGCTCATCAGCATCATTGAGAAGAAGAATCCGTTTATAGATCAGAGTCTTGTGGAATCATTTGGTGATCTGAATGTTGAGACACTGCAGTTGATAGATACATCGATCATATACAAAGATGTCATATTCGCTATACAGGAATACCATAGATCCAGGATGTATGGCAGCATGCATAACTGGATGCGTGCCATGGCTATAACAATGTTTATATTCTTCATAGCAGCAGCTTCGGCTGTATTACTAAAACTGATATAAACCCTACGAATGCTATTAATAATGAAATAACAAATCTTTCCTAGTGGTGAATGATATGGAGCATGAAGGAGTAATAACAAAATCTCTGTTATTCCGAGACATACTAAAAATGGATGTATATTCAAGAGATAATATGAGAATGGGTCATGTTTATGATGTAGCAATACGAAAAAATTCTGTCATCGGTATATTGATTGGGTATGAAAGATTTCGGCCAGCTGATGCCATAAACATGGCAAAAGTGTTTGAAACCCTGAAGAAAAAGAAAATTAAACTACCAAAACGGGTATTTATAAAATGGGATCGGGTTCTCAAAATAAAAGATAGAAAAATCATTCTTAGACATGATGAATGTAAAATCAGAGATATTAAAAAAACTGGTACATTTGTCGCGCAAAAAATACTCGATGAACAACTCATAAATCGGAACTGTAAGTATATAGGACGTGTTGATGAGCTTCAGTTCTTTTATTCGTGTGATGATAGATCGCTAAGAATTGGTAATATTGTGACAGGTGTAGGAGCATTGCTGATCAGACTGGGGGTATACCGAATCAAAGGGTTCGGTGGCCTTAGAAAGGCATTGAAACGGGATTCTATACCATGGGAGATGGTCAAGTGTATAAGCAAAAAACCACCTACTAAGATTATGCTAAAAATATGAGGTTATCAATATGTCAGATGAAAGACAGGAATATTTTGAGCGACCGAAACATAAGAAACATAAAAGAATCTATCGAAAGGAGCTCTGGAGTGAACTAAAAAAGCAGAAGAAACAATGACTTGTTGTGGATTGAAATGATATTCTTATTCATAATTATTCTTATTGCAGTATTGATATACTGGATCATCTGGACAGAACTTCTGGGGGCATCATGGTTGCCCACACCAAAAAGAAGCATTGAACGAATGATGGAATTAACAAAACTGGATAAACATGACACATTCTATGATCTCGGATCTGGAATGGGTTCTGTAATGAAAATCGTGCACGAAAGAACTGGGGCAAAATGTGTTGGTATAGAAGCTGATCCTATCCGTGTAATTATCTCCAAACTACGTAGATCTGGTGGAAGAATTGTGTGGGGTAATGTCTTCAAGACTGATATATCTGATGCCACCGTAGTATTCATATATCTGCGCAGACCAGCGAATAATAAACTGAAGGAGAGGTTTCGTAAAGACCTCAGACCTGGAACAAGGATAATCACATATTTCTGGAGGATGAATGGTTGGAAGCCAACTCTGTTGGATGAGGATCGAAAGATCTATGTATACAAAATCCCACAGAAAACGATAGGTATTTAAGGTTATATCGACTCAATATATCGGGTCGATACAATGAGCAATATCCATCACACAGGATTCATGAAAATTATAATTCTTAGATCACTATTAACAAAACCTAGACATGGATATGAAATCATAAAGGACTTGGAATCGTGTGGATGTAAGACGTCTGCTGGAACGATTTATCCTATTCTAAAATCGTTAGAAAAAGAGGGAGCCATAACAAAAAAGATCGATGGTAGGAAGAAGGTCTATACTTTGACATCTATCGCGAAGAAAACGATAAAAGTTTCTGCGGATCCTGAATTAATGATTATAGCAACTCGCGTAGGAAAGAAGGTCGTTGAATGTTGGATCAGTATAAAAAAACGGTCTGCAGCGAAGAGATTGCTGATAGAATATGAAAAAAGACTTGACAAAATACTGGAAGATAACTAGGTGTGGAGTGATGGTGTGAAAAACGAAACAATACTCGAACTGAAGAATATCGAAAAATCATATAAATTAGATGGAACCACATCGAAGGTTCTTTGTGATATCAATCTTTCAATTAAACGCGGTGAGCGAGTAGCAATCATGGGTCCATCTGGATCTGGTAAATCAACACTTCTACATATCATAGGCTGTCTGGATACACCAACAAAGGGCATGATGTTATTGGACTCGAAAGATGTCTCAAAGATGAATGATGATCAATTGGCTCGAATACGTAGAGAGAAACTAGGATTCGTTTTTCAATCATTCTTTTTGATGCCTGGTATGGATACCATGAAAAATGTCGTATTGCCAATGTCTCTTGCTGGTATACAAGACGGTGAGAAAGAACAGCGTGCTAAAAGTTTACTAACACTTGTTGGACTCGGACATCGTATGAAACATATGCCATCACAATTGTCTGGCGGACAAAAACAAAGAGTTGCTATAGCACGTGCTCTTGCGAACTATCCTGAAATAGTTCTCGCTGATGAACCAACAGGGAATCTAGATTCAAAATCCGGAGAAGAGGTCATGGATTTTCTGGTGGATATGAACAAAACGAAGGGAGTAACATTGATAATCATAACACACGATCAGATTGTTGCGAGTCATGCTGAAAGAATTATTCAGATAAAAGACGGGAGGATCACAAGTGATGCCAAAGCCCGTAGAAAGAGGTGATAACATGAAAAAATTGGCAACGATATCTCATATCAGCATCATAAGTACGATGGTGATACTCATGGTACTGTCTGGTACTGTATCGGCTGATGCATCTACTCTACAGATATCATCAACTGTAACACCTAGTTCGATTGTTCCGGGTAATGAATTCTACATACAATTATCTATGACAAATACTGGAACAAACAAAATAGATAGTATAAAAATAAGAGGATTGAACATCGACTCACCACTGAAGGCAGAAAGTCCGATTTATCTAGACAATCTTGGAGCTCTTGACTACAACAAAGTTCTATCACAGAGTATGAAGTTCAAAGTTCCTGCAAGTGCGTCATCTGGATTCTATCGTGCGGAGTTTTCTATAGATGCGTGTGATACTAGCACATGTAAAAGTTACACTCATTATGCTGTTGTAACAGTTCAATCACAGTCAGGAATCGAACTGGAGATAACACCTGCGATATTTCAACCAGGAAAAGTGGTCAATGTAACATTCATCATAAAGAACAAGGCAGCAGCAATAAGTAATGTGAATGTACAATGGACAAGTAATTTCAGCTCACCGATTGGAACAAGTAACAATTTCTTTATAACAGAAATTGGAACGCAATCCACTGTTAGTATTCCTGTCAGTATATCAACATTCCCTGGCACGGAAACTGGAATATCCACTATGACCGTAACATTGTCATACAATGACCAGACAGGTTCAATGATAACCACTACTTTCAATATTGGTATTCTCGTGAAATCTGATATAAATCTATTGACTAGCTCGGAAGCACCGGATAGTATCATACCTGGTTCGAAGGGAACTGTATCGATCAAGATATCAAATGCCGGGGATGACATAAAGTTCCTGGTGATAAAGGTATCTTCAGATGATCTGAATCTCAATCCAGATATGATCTATGTTGGAAATCTTGACTCTGATGACTATGATACAGAAAAAATTGTTATATCAGCAGAAAAAAGTCTCAAACCTGGAATATATGATATAACAATGACGATGAGTTATCAGGATGTTTTCGGAGAAGAGTATACCAATACGACCGTAATTCCCGTGGAGATATTTTCTAGAGAATCCGTCCAACCACCCAATTATACATTAACTGCTTTCGGACTGGTTGTTTTAGTGATTATCATATCATTTGTGGTGTTCAGAATACGTAGAAAGAGAAGCGAATAATTGTTTTTCTTTTTTTTATTTTAGATTTTAATGATCGAGGCGTGGTAGTATGTTAAAAGATATATTTTCAATGTCTATGTATAACATAAACAGCCGAAAACTAAGAAGCGGGCTGACATTGCTAGGCATAATTATCGGTGTGGCAGCGGTTATAGCTACTATCTCTCTTGGTATAGGAATGCAAACAAATCTTGTGGATCAGTTTGACAAATTTATGGGAGATGTTATAGTTGTTGTCCCAGGAAAGATGAGTTTTAGCATGGGACCATCTGGTGGAGCTGGAGAAGTCACGAAATTAACAAATAAAGATATCAAGATTATAGAAAATGTTGATGGTGTTCTTTTTACCGTTGGTTCTATCAGCAGTACCGCTACCGTGGAATCGAATGGGAATACTGGAAAATTGACTATTGTTGGTATAAACAACCCAGACAACTGGGAGAAAATACAGACATCGTTATCAGATATGGAGAGTGGACGCTGGTTCTCTGCGGGGGAAGGAAATGTTATAGTTATCGGAAATGGTGTAGCTCATACTGTTTTCTCGAAAGAGATTGATCTGAAAAAAACTCTCGAGATAAATGGCAAGGACTTTCGTGTCATCGGAATATTACGAGAGGCTGGAGGATTCATGGCCTCATATGATAGCAGTATCTACATGGATATAGACAATGCCAGAGATCTGTTTCCTGGTCAATTCGACAACAATGAATATAGCTCCATATCAGCAAAGATAGATTCGAAAAAAGATGCCGATGGGATAACAACCACAATGGAAGAGGATCTGAGAAATCTTCATAAACAAAATGAAGATACTCAATCATTTACATTGATCACTTCCAAATTCTTCGCAGAGCAAATTGGGTCCATCATGTCTAGTTTTACTTCATTCCTTATGATGCTTGGAGTAATTTCTTTACTGATTGGAGGAATTGGTATTATGAATATCATGTATGTTTCTGTCATGGAGAGAACAAAGGAAATCGGTACAATGAAAGCGATTGGGGCAACGAATAGCACAATAATGCTGATGTTCTTGTTCGAGGCTGCAATCTTTGGATTGATTGGTGGAGTGGCTGGAAATATTCTTGGAATCGGATTATCATATGGGTTTGCATCTCTCCTCTCCGGTATGGGTATGAGCGGCTCTCTCTTTGTACCGTACATAAGTCTGGAATTGATCGGGATGGGTATAACATTTGGAGTCATCGTAGGAGTTTTGGCAGGATATTTCCCTGCCAAGCGCGCGTCAAAGTTACAGCCAGTTGAAGCGTTGAGATATGAATAATATTCTCTTATAAAGTTTTGCTAATTGAATTGAGCAAGGTGGATAATAGATGAATCGAAAACAATATTTAGAAATACTTGAAGAACAGGAATTGCATCCTTCTCAAATAAATTGTGACAAAGGTTCTGTTGTTATATATGATAATAAAGATATGTCTGCCGATCGTCTTCATCTTCGAAAAGTAACAGATAGAGGAGATTATTGTTGGTGTTTTACTCCTCAATGACATGGTCAACCAATGAATTCAATGGATAACGAAGAAAGAATTGCTACTAAGACGACCAGAGTTCGATATATTAATAAAAGAATTACCTGTTGAATTATTTTTATTCTCCTTTATGTCTAATCCTCTTCGCAGCTACAATTGCATCATCCTCGACTTTCTGGAAGAGAATAATTGATCTGACTTTTTTATCCGGTTCAATGATGGATATATTTTCAATGTCCTTCCATTTCTTTCCTTTGATTCCAAGATATTCCTGAGCAATCTCTGATGTTTTTGGTATGAATGGCCAGAGCATCAGCGTCACGACAGCCAGGCCATTGAGAGCATGATATATTGTTGTTGCAGCATCCTTCTTATTTGTCCGTATGGCAAACCATGGTTCCTTTACCTGGAGATATTTATTGAGCTCATTGGAGAGTATCATAATTTCCTGCAATGCTTCTTTTATTCTAACCTTTTCCACGTAGATTCTTACGCTCTTTATAGACTGTTTGATTATCTTCTCCAGATTTTTCTCCTGTTCACCTGGTGTGGATGGTCTCGGAACATTGTTAAAATATTTCTCTATGAAAGAGGTCACTCTAAAAAATAGATTACCATAGCTGGCTATCAGTTCATTGTTTATTCTATTCTGGAAATCTGTCCAATCAAAATTACTGTCTTTCTTCTCCGGAAGTATTGATGTCAGATAATATCTCCAATAGTCTGTAGGAAATATATCTAGTGCTTCGTCGCTAAAGAGACCCACACCTCTCGATGTTGAGAATTTTTTACCCTCCCAGTTGAGATATTCATAACCAGCAACATAATATGGCAGATCGAAATCAGTTTTTCTTGATCTTGTAGCCATGATCTCGCCTGGCCAGAAGATTGTATGGAATGGAATATTATCCTTACCTAGAAAATGATAGATTTTGGATCCTTTCCACCAAGATTTGTACTCCTTTGGATTCCATTCCTTCGTGAATGATATATACCCTATGGGCGCATCGAACCAAACATAGAAAACAAGATCCTTGTACCCTTTCAATGGAACATTTACACCCCATTTCAGATTTCTCGTGATACATCTTGGTTTCAACCCATCCTTTATCCAGCCCAGTGCAAGATTACGAGTATTTACTGGCCAGTGTTTGTTTCGGAATATCCATGCTTTCAGATCTGGCTCTATTTTGGAGAGATCTAAAAACAGATGTTTTTCTTTCTTGAATATTATGTCTTTTTTCCCACATACCACACAATACGATTCCTTGAGATCGGTTGGATCAAGCATCTTGCCACAGTTTTCACATTGGTCTCCTCTTGCGCCAGCGAAACCGCAATCTGGACAGATACCCTCTATGAACCTATCTGCTAGAAACATTTTACAATTTTTGCAGTATGGTAATGTTATTTCATTTTCTACGATGTAACCATTTTTGTATATCGCATCAAAAAAGTCCTTGGTCATATCTGTGTGTATCTTCGATGATGTTCTACCAAAGTACGTGAAATCGAAATTCCATTTTTGGTATATCTCCTTTTGAATCTGATGATATTTAGTAGCATATTCTTCTGGTGTCATTCCCTCTTTTTTTGCTGCAATCTCTGTCTGCGTTCCGTGTTCATCAGTTCCACAGATATAGATATTTTCTATCTCAAATAGATCATAGAACCGGTGAAAGATATCAGCTGGTAACAGAGAACCAACAAGATTTCCGAGATGTTTTACACCGTTAACATAAGGAATTGCAGAGGTTATAGTAATCTTATGACACGGTTTTGTTCTCTCTTTAGTACTCTTTTTTTTCATCTTCTTTCGCGAAGCCGATGTTTTTTTGCTTTTTGTCTTTGTGATATAAAGTCGCCTCTCTATAATATAATCCTGGCCCTTAATGAACCTTTATATATTTCGTAAATCTACATATATAATAGCATAGGATCAGTGCATCGACCCTTCGGGCATCCCTTGAATTACGACCTTCGGGTCTGTGATTGAGTTTTGTCTTCGGATAAAACTACTTAGCTTGGGCCCAGAGAACGGGTTGGTGATAAAACAATGCAACTATTCTGACTTTTTCTTTACTTGTTTAAATTATTCTAGTAAACTAGGTTTGAGGTGACCACACATCGTGTAGACACCTATAGCACCTTGGTATAATCATGCCATTCTTGTGGTATCCATTGTTTCAATCTACACACTGAATCCCGATGCAAGAAAACATATAAATCTACACAAAACCAAGTTATTGTTATGACACTGGAATCCATTGCAAAAGAGGCAAGTGATATTATCAGACCCTTTGGTGAAACAGACGTTCTTTTATACTACGGTATAGTTGCACGAAAACTCAAGAGGTATCTTAAAGGTAAAGAAATCGCGAGTAGAAACTGTATGCCACCAGGCGGGTTTCCGCATATCCTCAGACGCGGCTCGAACAACCCAGTAATCTGGATAGATGATTTTGTAAAAGAGACAAATCCTAGTCTGATTGAAGCACGAAAAATAAATAGATATAATAATCTTACACCGATTCAACAGACCATATGGAGATATTTCTTACCGCATAAACTATCAGACTTCTTTTATGCCACAAATGGTGAGAAACCTGGAAAGTCAATTGAACGAATATTTATCGATCTTGATATTGGCACAGGTATAACACCAAAGAAATGTCAGATCGTAGCAAGAGCTCTCGTGGAAGAAATACGAAAAGAAAAAATAATTCGTTCTTATTGTAAACCAAAACCATTTGTACTTTGGACTGGTAGATCATTTCATGTCTACATCTTTCTGAAAAAACCACAACCCAACAGTTTCTATATCAAATATATTCAATACAGCAAAAATAAATCCGATCATGGATTAATTGGAAAATGGGCGAAAGCCGTAGAGAATAAAACGGGTATTCAGACGTGTGGAGGACATCAGAAAGTACCACAAACTATTACACTCGACCCAAGTCAGACTCCATCAGGCAAGCTCTGTCGCGCACCATTCAGCTTACATATGTCTGACTGGAAAACTGTAGACGGCATTGCAATACCTCTAAGATTATCACAACTGAGAGATCCACAATTAATTCGTAAACTGCAGGAATATACGCCTGAGAAGGTTGTGAAAGACCTGAATAAATTGGCGAAGAATTTACCATAGGATATATCATTTAATGAGCTTCCTGACGTGTCTTATCATATATTTCACCGAGTGTAAGGTCACCACCATACTTCTCAACCAGCGCTCTTGTGTATGAATCAAGATTGCCTAGTCGACCTACATAAATTAATGTTAGATTGAGACGTTTAGTGAACTCCACCAAACCATTTTCATCGTCTCCTGTCATGACTACATCCACATAACTGAATTATGGGAAACTTTTTAAGTCCCAACCACAAACCCGACAAACATCAGTAATACGATGACTGTTGTGAGCATGATAGCGAACCAACCAAAACCGTTTGAAAGCCAGCCATTTCTGTTCTGACCCATGAGATCACGCCGATTGGCAAGTTTTACCATATAGAATAGGAGAAACGGTGTGAATACACCAGATATCACCATTGAGAATAACATTGCTTGTATCGGGTCCACGCCAAGAAACATAATGATCGCTCCTGATGCGAGGGTGATTATGAAAATCATATCAAAGAATCTTATCCCACTGCTTTTTTTCTCCAGACTGCTCTCATAACCAAGTGTCTCACATATCGCATATGCCGATGATATTGGCAGGACACAGACCGCTATCATGGATGCTGAAAATAATCCAATCGCAAACAACACAAAACTAAGGTCACCTAC
Organism: Candidatus Aenigmatarchaeota archaeon; assembly: GCA_043818435.1. Taxonomy (GTDB): domain Archaea; phylum Aenigmatarchaeota; class Aenigmatarchaeia; order GW2011-AR5; family JACRAC01; genus JBDRFU01. The sequence goes on along the minus strand of JBDRFU010000035.1, from coordinate 7,759 downwards.
CAGAGGCTGGAGTGCAAGCGCTGCGTCCTTGGCGGAATCGATTGAGATTCCAGCTGAGAATAGAACTACCGCGGTTGTTGTTATTATGAAAAATGCTATGAAATTTATCCATATGGCTCCAAGTGCAGATGCCCTGCGTGCTTTCTTGAGATCATGGGAATGTTCTACCTGACTCCCAGAGTAGTAGTAAAAGACATATGGGCTTATTGTAGCACCAAGAAGCCCGACAGCCATCAAGAAGAATGTGTTAGTAAACTCAAAATTCGGGATTAGTGTATTTTTCAGTATTTCCATCCATGGCGGATTTGTCAAAAGCGCTGCTAGTATGTAGGAGAGAAAACATAATGAAAGTATTAACAAAATTTTCTCTAGTTTTTTATACCCACCCTTAACAACGAGAAACCATGCTAAAATTGCAAATGGTATGACAAAAAATCTAAAATCAATACCTGTAAGAAGCTCAGCTGAGACTGACATACCAGCAATGTTCGCAGCTACTATAGCAATGTTGGAAAATAACAAAACCATCACAAGAATGAACGCGATCTTGAATCCATATTCCTCCCGGATCAACGCACCAATTCCTTTTTTTGTTGAATTGGATATTCTCACGCACATATCATTCATTGCAATCAATATCGGCGTTGCTATCAACAATAGCCAATGGAGTCTGAGACCAACAACGGCACCAATGGATGAATATGTGGCAACACTACCAGCGTCATTCGCAGCAGAACCTGTTACAATTGCATGACCTATTTCTTCCCTATTCGAACGGAGTCCGTCTATGATGGATTCCAGCACATTCTTCGGTTTGGCATCTGGCATTGACGGAATATCAGTGATCTGGGTCGCTTTATCCCCGTTATCAGACATAACAATACCTCGTATTATTTCTCGGACGAGAAAACAAATTATCACTTAATTTCTTCCAATAAATATCTTACTCGGTCTCTACCAAGTGCGATTATGAATGGCGCAAGACGCGGACCGCTCTCACGATTAATTAGAATTCTGTACATGAGCTTGAAGAACTCCCGTGTCGTGATATTGTGCTGTTTACAGATCTCATAGAAAGCGTTATAGAGCTGATGCTGATCTATTCTCCGTCCAAGAATATGTGCAAGTTCCTTGAGAGCGTTTTTCTGTCCAACTGTTAAAAGCTTTGTCACATAACCCGGAAATTCTGTGTTTAATATGATTCGTTGTTCGGGTACGAATCTGTCTACCCAATTTTTTGCTAGATTGAGTCTGAATCTAATCCTCTCCTTTTCGATGTTGTCCAACTTACGGTTTTGATCAACATGACCTGTGGAATGAAGGATATGTAATGCTTTCTCAAAGTCTCCACCGACAAGTTGCGCAACTACTGCTGCAAACTGATAATCTATCCTTATAGGCATAACTTTTGGGACGATACGCATCGCGGACTCATAACTTCGTATCAGTGTGATCCTGTCGTTATCGTTTGCAACTTTCTCTTTTGCGAAGTATACCTTTTCCGCGCGCTCGAAATCATTTATGAGGAGATGTATATTCTTGATGTCTACGTTTCTTTGTTCAAGTGATCGTTTGGTATAGAGAAATGACAATACCTCGGGTTCCATGATTTCCAGCATCTCCTGCACTATGTATGCATTCCCGCGTCTGCTTGACATTTTTTCCCCGTTCATTAAAAGAAATTCATATATCGGCATTACAGGAGGTTCGAATTTGAAGATCTGCTTTAATATTTCTACGTTACTCTTCACGGTACCTTCTGCATGTTCCTTTCCGTATGGTTCACACAACGTGTTGAACATAGCGACCTGTGCAGGATTTTCAAATCTCCAGACGAGTTTACAGTCATGAAAGCTCGTCTCATCCTTATGCCCGCATCCTTCTATTTTATATTTTCCAGCAAGATCTTTGTCTATACATTCATATCGAACGGTTTTCTTTTCTATATCGAATCCCACGACTTTGGTTGTTATCTTCCCACATTTCTTGCAAATTGCTTGTATCGGGATATAATCATCTGGTATACTCTCCTGAAATTCCTTCATGATCGTTCTCACAAGATCGATATTTTTTAGTATGATTTCAAAATATGGATCGAAGCGACCTTCATTGTATAGCGTATCATTTGAAAATGTTTTTAGATATTTCTCTTCTATACCTATCGCAATTATCCCATCCAGCCATACACGTGTAAAATGTTCTGCCCATGAAGGACAGCACCCAAAAGGATCAGGTATTTTTGTGTAAGGCATTCCTAAAAAAGGCCGGATTTTATTTTCGATCTCTCCTTTTGTTTCCACCATCCTTCCGTCAAGAGATGGTATCTTTGCTGGTATCGCTCTCATCGGATCTCGGTCATCGCTTGTGAAAACAACATGAGAAGGATATTTTTTTCGCAGAACTGCTTTGCATATGATATATCCTTTCATTAAATCGAACATGTTTCCTATATGTTTTCCGCCTGACGGCGATGCTCCACCTCTACAAACAACCTGAACATCCTCTTTCTTTGCGCGGGTAATGAGATCAACTGCAATCTGGTCTGCCCAGAAAACATCAAGAGAGCCTTTGGTCCCCTGAAGGTCTTTTGAAACAGATTTTGAGATTTTTTTAACTCGTTTTTTCTCAGTGAAAATCTTCGGTTTTTTGCTTTTTTCTATACTACCGGCTTTCTTTTTCTTCACGAGTTTCTTTGGCATAAAATCATATATCTCCGAAGAAATATGTTTTCTTACCAATTTAACGTTTATTAATCAGACATTCCAATTAGTTTACATGATTGATTTGTTGATATTCCTGATTTTCGTGTCAATAATAGTAGCGTTCCTTATCACGGACAGAAAAAAGATAACATTCTCAGGACTAATCTTTATGAGAAAAACACTTCGCGGGAAGGCGTTCATAGAAAAAACTGCCAAACGAACGCCAAGATTGTGGGAGTTTGTAGCCATATTAGCTGTTATAGTTGGTATAGGCGCTATGATATTCACCAGTTACTACCTGATAAATTGTACATACGGCATGACGCTGGGACATGGTAGCTGCTTCAAGCTAGTTCTTCCTGGGCCGTCACACGAGGCAGGTGGTATACCAGGGATGCCAATGGATAAATCCCCTACACTGTTTCTTCCTTGGTACTTCTGGGTTATAGGAATAGCGACTGTCATGGTTCCTCACGAATTTTTCCATGGTATAATGTGTAGATTGAAGGGAATCCGAGTGAAATACCTAGGATGGGTTATTTTCATATTTCTACCAGGTGCATTTGTTGAACCGGATCAGAAGCAACTAAACAGAGCATGTACATCGACAAAACTAAAAATTTACGCTGCTGGTTCATTTGCAAACTTCTTAATGGCTGGGCTATTTCTGATTCTGATGCTAGCCCTATCTTTTGCGCTTGTCAACCCTGGTACACAATTTAATCCGATGTCTGGGTATGGATATCCTGCTGAGATATCGAATTTGTCTGGAATTATTATCAATATAAATGGGACTCTTGTGAGTACATACGAAGAGATAGGAACAGTACTTATGAGCATTCCCGTTGGGAGTAATATATCTATCACCACATCGGATGGCATATATTATCTCTCAACCATACAACATCCGGATCTAAATGAATCGAGATCGTTTATTGGTATAACACCGTACACTGATCCGATCGGTGATTTCGTGATCCAATTATTTTGGTGGATATTTGTAATAAATCTTGGTATAGGATTATTCAATCTTCTACCGATTAAACCGCTTGATGGTGGTTTGATCTTTGAAGCTATTCTACGCAAATTTACCCGTCATGCCAGAAAGATCACAATCGTACTTTCGTTGATATTCGCTGCTATGATTATAACAAATATCGTGCTGCCAATGTTTTTGTAGACGAATGAAAAAAGCACCATTCAGATAGAATATTCTCGTCTAATTGAACTATACCGATTATTCAGTTCTCTGAAATAATTCCGAAAAGAGCGACTATCGAGATGTTGTAATCTGGAAGCAACAGCAACTATCACTGCTTCATTCTTTACATTGATCCTCATATCCTTTGGCGGATTCAACTCGGATAGACTATTCATCACGTTCTTATCGCCAAAAAGCAGTGTCTGTGTTTGGTTGTTTTCTTCGATTCCAAGATCACCTAGAAGATGGGCTAATCTAGAATCTCTATCACAACTACGATACTTTTTCATACATGGAAGCCATACTACAGTATCCGTTACCACCGGATTCAGATACGTAATTGAGAATGGCGCGGCCAGACATGTCGTTGGCTTAACCGCATGTACCATACAGCCATCAGTATTAAGATATGTACAACACGGGTCTGCTCTCAACCGTATGTCAACAAATGGTCTATGTCCTGTTTCATCATACATACAAACAAAACATTGTTCCAGAAAAAATTCATCCGTGCGTTTTTTTGTATAAGCACTCATTCGTCGTATGTCTGCGAGACTGATCATGATACCAGCGGTCTCTGTTTTACAACAAACATTATTGCAATCATATTTTTGTGTGTCACATTCAAACATCAATAGAATTGATGAGAAAAACTTAAGAACGTTCTAGGCAATCATCCTTCGCTTGGGCGGTGCGAATAGGTAATACTTCTCGTCGTTCTCAATTTCCATCATTATTCGTTTGATTATTGTTTTCGTTGGATCTGGGAACAGTCGTACACGCTGAAAGATTTCTGCTAATGTCTCGAACGGTTTTTTACGTCGTTCGTCTAGCAAATCCATAACGTGTTTTTTTCCAAGTCCTGGTAAAAGTTCGATCTGATGCATTCTAGGTGTAACTGTGCCTGCTGTATTGAAGAAATTCACGAATCTTTTTTCATCCTCTTTAACGATTTTCTCTACTATCTGCGGGATAAGTGATTTTGCGAAGTTTGTCAATCTAGAATATTCTACCTGACCTTTGATAAATCGTATCTTATCTCTGGGTCCGTCTCCGATATACACCTCTTCATCTGGTTTGAGTGTTACACCGTCCTTAGGAACAACTTCGAGAAGTGTGAAATTTCTACCGATAGCTTGAGCTACTGGTTCAGCATGCCTTCGTCCTGGATACCCGCTTGGCAAGAAATCCAGTATTATACAATTTTCCTCTTTCACCATGATTATCACAACTTGCGCTAACTACATCATCAATATCATTATCATATATATGTATGGCTACCATTACACCACGTTTGACCACATAAATTATAAGTCAAAGAAGGTTTATAAATCTACAAAGTGGGCAAGAAGTTGGATTTAGAACTATGTCGCAGATCACTATTTCTTGAACTTCTTCACGGTTTCTATAATTTGATTCGTCTCTTCTTTCGTGAGATTGGTTCGCTCCTTTGAGAAAACAGCATTAACCTCGTCTTCGGTATCTGGCATGTTGTTGACGATCAGTGCCAGATGTCTTGGCTTGAGTATGTTGATTTTATTCAGTTCCTCTACCATGTCCTGGAGCTGTTTCTGTGTCATCTTGACTACCTTGGTGAAGAAATCGTATGATATCTTCTGCTCGTAGTTTAGATCGCCTTCTTTTTTTCTCTCATCCATGATGCGCTTGGCATCAACGATTGTTACATCATCTTCAGCTAAAATTTCTACCATGTCTACACCTTCTCAATATTCGCTTTCTGTAAATGTATTGCTTTCAAAATAACAGTTTTCGCAGCGTTCTTGTCATGAATACCCAGAATGTATGCATTTCCGCGCTTCTCGGTTATCGTTCCAGTAAGCCCCTGAAAATTGATATATGGGTATCCCTTATCTTTGATGCCTGGATGGATATTTATATGAACCGTGTCGCCAATCTCGAACTTACGAAGAAGCTTATTTGGAGTAATCCTTTTACCCTTTTTCTTCATCTGCATTTTGAATCGGCAACCCTGTCGGGCGCCTTTGCATTTTTTAGGCATCAAATATCCCTCAATTATCAAACTATCTTAATAACAAAGTTTAAAAGCATAGATAAAACGATGCCAGTTTATCGATTGTTTTCATTATACTTCAAAATACGTTAACCAGTGGAGATATTCATAGAATGGTATGAGACAGACCTCCTTCGCAGAATCCAGTATACCTGAACATTCTAGATGAATCTCGATCACATCTCCTTTATCTGGTCTAAATCCATGAGGTCGTTCTTTCTGAACTACGATTTTGGTACCTTTTTCAAGTCGATGTACTCCAGAATTTTCTTCGCCAAATGGGCTCATTAACATTTCACCCACACCACTTATTACCTCTATTTTCTCATCTACATCGGTATGATAGTGCCAATCAACAGGCCGCGGCAGTCCTATATCCATAATCGTACGTCTATCAATTTCAGATCCGACTGATTTCCGAAAAAATAATCCAGAAGCGGCATCGAATTCATACCCTTTATGCCTAACATATCTTTCAACGAGTTCATTGAACTTATCGCTACCATACGTTTTCTCATACCATGATTTGATATTATTATTCTTCATTTGATCAAAAAAATCTGTCATAACTCACTTGATACCAGAAAACTATTTGAATCATTTCTTCTTATGGATCCCTACCACATCCAACTCCTTGCATCTACATTTTACACCAATTATCTCTGAGATGCTAGGTTTGGTACGGCCTTCGTCACCTGATATGAGCTCCTTGATATATAAACCAGCTTCGCCTCTGACAATGATCTCGAACTGATTTTTACCGGTTTTTTTGGCTTTTATTGAAACAACCTGACGTTTTCTTGTTAGATCTGCACGTCTGTGAGCCACGCGATTCGGTGTACGCTGTCTTATGATCTGTCCACCAAGCGACAGTATTCTTCTGACATTCTCTGGTGTAAATGTCTCGTCACTAACAACAATTGCCTTATAACTTTTTTCCAGACGCGCTTCCTTGATTACACGAACCTCCTGAATATTTGACAATCGCATATTTCTGACCTTAACTTGTTTACTTATTTTTCTCACGATCTTTTTGATGTCGATTTTTCTAATTATTGGTTCCAGAATCTCGATCACAAATGGTCTCCATGCCAAACATCGGGCATCGATATCTTCTCGACCGCAACCATGAAGCTTGTGACCACTACCTTTCATCGCTGTCATGAATGGCTTTGCAATAATCTGCTCAACAGATGTTTTGTATCTTTTATCAGGCCATTTTGTTTGCGGAATTCCTCGAACGAGTTTCTGATATTCACCATATATAAAAATCGGGAATATCTTTACTGAAACTTTTGTACTATCCATATCAAAGAGAAACGCGATATCATGCGTCTTTGGGTCAAATTCTTTGTTTTTACATAATTTCTCAATAGTTTTACCTAATTCCCTGTTCAATTCTGCCTTGATTGGTTCGCAGTAATTGATACCTGCACGTTCCCAGAGTTTTTCCTCAGCTCCAAGAAGTTCGTTTGAGAGCCTTGTACCCACAACAAAGGTTCGCCACTCCATCTTCTTCGACGCAGTAACGGCTTTTCCAACTAATGGATAAAGACGCTTGAAAATATCACCACAAACCAAACATTTTGTCTCGATATTCTCACCAGCATCTTTCAATTTTCTGAATTGCGGAGAATAGAAATTTGTCAGATCGATGGATCTATCTTTCTCACTCAGCTTCTCTTCCCGGTCAATACTCATAGCTACCATCATACGTAACGCTTTTCCGCGCTCTGCATTCGTGAATCCACTAAGCAACTGCCCAAACTGTCTACCGAGACAGTGATCACAAACAGGTTGCCCTAAGACACGACAGGCTTTTTC
>JBDRFU010000034.1:0-3047 GCA_043818435.1 Candidatus Aenigmatarchaeota archaeon | reverse complement strand
GTTCCAGATATTGATGTTTATGGAGAAGATTTGGGATGGAAAAAGATAAAAAACAAAATCCAAGAGTGTTCTGTGCGCATCATCATGTCTATCCTGTGGAGATAATCGGCGAAGGAGATGCAAAAGAAACAGTTTATCATTGCTGTGGTTGTGATGACGTAGTTCCGGATATTAAGGGCAAATACCTTCATCCAGACCTAGATCACTATTATGAAGAGAGAAAAATGTGGACTGGTTGAACTCACTTCTTCAACAATCTCTTCGCCTGCTGAACAATATCAGGGAAATTCGATATATTACTTCTTTTCTTATTTATAACATCCTGCAATGTGAGTAGACCAGCCTGTATGAGCTGAACCTTTGTATTGAGATCAGCCTTGAGTATGGTAACTGGATAAATATTATTCTTCTTGACAAATATTTCTATACCAAACTCTCCGGTTTTCCATCCAGTCATTCTGATACCCTTGGCTTTACAATAAGCCTTTGCATGCTCAGAGAATTTTGCATTCGTGAATATCCAAGCAGCTGTTACATGAACCTTATTTTTACCATTAGTATACCCATCCGTTATGTCATCTAGACGTGCTTTTTCTTGAAGACTGACATCAAGACCGCAGAATCTGTGTGGATTGAAATGTCTCTTACATTCTACAATAAAGATCTGATCATCTTTCTCAGCCAGAACATCGATTTGGTGATCCACGGATGCACCACGCATAATCTGATTCCATTTACATTTATAACCATCAGCCTCAAGCATCCTTTTAGTGAATATCTCAAAATTTTTAGAATCAATATCAGCAATAGCATCCCTGAGCGCCAGTAGAGGAGCACTTTCTATATTTCTTTTATCCAGTTGTTCCATCAAGAGCACATGAAGTTTGTGCGTAGAGCTACCCTCTGGAAGAGCTCGGTCAACATAGTCCGCAACCTCATTTGACTGTTTCATATCCAGACCTATGTGCTCACATGCTCTGAGTATCTTCGATCTGTCAAATCTCTCCTTCGATCCATCAGCTTTTGTAATGTATTTGGGTATGTTTCTCACCTCTTTCTAGCCAGCGCGATCATAACTCTTTCCATTGGGTTTTTTGTTATGAAACCTTGTTTACAATGAATTTCATCGAACATATCTATATCATCTGTTTCTTCACCATTATAAATCATAAACGGTACTGCACCAATTTCATGTTTTCCCGTCTTCGACGACGTCGTGTGATCTATTGCAACAGCGATATTGATATCCCGTCTTTTTACAAATCTAGAAAATACGATCTCATCCACCATCTCAATATATCTTTTTTTCTTATCAAAGTTCATATCATGTCCTGCTTCATCAGCGCCATTGAGATGTAATAATATGAAATCATAATCATCTAAAGCATCCATCGCAGCTTTTGTCTTACCTTCGAGATTGGTATCAAAATGACCAGTTGCTCCAGGAACATCAATGACAGTCATGCCAAGAAATCTTGCAATACCACGTATAATACCAACACCTGTTATCACACACGACTTGATGCCGAATTTTTCATTGAATGTAGGAACCTTAACATATGAACCAGCTCCACGAAGAAGCAGAAAATTAGCTGGAATCTTTCTTCTAAGATTCACTGGATGTTGATTCAATAACGCATATGCTTTTTTCATAAATTTATTAAGCACATCAGCAGTTTTCTTTGATTCTCTACTTCCATCAATTGATTTGATATCATTAACCTTAGTGATCTCTCCTGTATCAGAATCAGATACCTTGGAACTCAGACCAAGGCCTTCTAGTACAAGAACAGCCCTGTGTCCTGAGGATTTGTGAAGCGTTATCTTTATACCATCGATCTTATCCATTTCATTGATGGCCTTAGTCAGTTCTTCAAGACCACTCTCATCCCTGCCAGCTCTTCTATCAGTTATATTCCATTTTTTGTCAAGCGTTGAGAAATTGGCTCGCAGATATACAGCACCAGGTCGTGTCTTGATACCTGCACCGAGTGCTTCGAAATATCCCCTACCAGTATATTTATTATAAGCAAAACAACCAAGCAATTGCAGAGTCGTGATATCAGAAAAACTTGCAATATTATATCCAGCAGGCATGGATGGATCAAACAGACCGCATATACTATGACTTGCAAACATATCTAGATTTGGTTTCCTTGCAGTGCTTAATGGGGTTTTCGTACCTGTGTCAGCAGCGCCATCGAGAATCACAAAAAGGAGTTTATTCATACCTCTTCACACCTTTGTTAATCTCCTCAATAACCATCTTTCCTCGTTTCTCGAATATCGAATAACCATTGTTTTTATTTGCCTCAGTAGATGCCTGTTTTAGTTTGTCTCTGATCTCTGAATGTATGATAAACAACGTTTCACCTTTTGTTACCTTGTCTCCGAGTTTCTTCCTGAGTAGAATCCCAGCTAATTTATATTTCGGTGCCCCAGCAAGCTTTGCAATCTTTACCAATTCCTTGTTACTGATATATGATATGATCCCGTTCTGTTTGGATTTGATCTCAATCTTCAGAGCTTTGGAAAGTCCTATACCAGCAGGATTAACTTTTGGATTGCCTCCCTGCGCTGCAATGATCTCACGGAATTTTCTTTCAGCTCTGCCAGAAAACAATATCTTCTCAGCAGTTTTTTTATCACCCTTGTCAACAAGTTTAAATATCAGCCCAGCTATCGAAGTAGCTTTATCAATCAAATCTTTATTCGCATGCTTTGGATTCATGAGTGTTTCCAATGCTTCACGTGCTTCCAGCGCTGGTCCGATTGCCATACCCAGTGGTTGATTGGCCTTGGTTACAACACAATCTATTTTCATGCCAAGTTTTTTCCCAACTGCTATAAAATTTTCAGCTAGCTTCTCAGCTTCCTGTCTGTTGTGCACCTTTGCTTCAGGACCCTCTGGTATATCTATGACAACATATTTTGAACCAACTACCTTCTTCTTTGCAAGAACACTAGGAATTATCAGCGGGTCTAGTGAAAGTGGTTTTTCAATCTGTATCAATAAGTCATCTGCGGGTGCGAGTTGTAATGCGCCT
>JBDRFU010000033.1:0-6557 GCA_043818435.1 Candidatus Aenigmatarchaeota archaeon | reverse complement strand
TCGCTCAGAACTGTTCGAAATCATAAAACGCCTGCAACCAAAACAAATAATAGCAATGCACGGAGAGAACTGCCCGAAGTTCGCCAAAGATCTCGAAGAAAAATTCAATATATCAACAATAGCCCCGAAGAATGGGGATGTATTGGAAATCTAGATTCTCCTACAACTCACCACATTCTTTATGATATCAAACTTCACAGGTAAGAACTTTTCAATCACCCAGATATTTGTTCTTACATGACCTGTGATCTCTTCAACAGAAACTCTACAGAAACCATTATTCTTCATAACCGAAAGCGCCATATATGGAAGGATCTGATCAGCCATATGTCTATCAAGACATGCACCGGAATCAACTGAGTTTTTGAGCTCAACTGCACACGATCTACCAACATCTTCTGCTTTCTTACCACGGTCACCCAACGCAGACGCACCCAACTTACAGTTCGTATAATGAACATGCGCATGAACCGCAGACCCCGTTGATAAACTTTCAACATATCCCTCATTCTTTCTATCAATTTTCAATATGTTCCCAAATCCTGCTACCTGTCTTTCAGAAACCTTGGCACCCTCAAGATCTTGGGTAGCAATACTCCAGACATCGACATGCTCAAAATCTCCACGTTCGACAAGATTAATTAAACCGACTCCCGAGGAACTAACATTCACAAAAACATTACCACCGCCTTTAGGATAAAAACCATGAACCTTGACATCAACAGCAATATCAACACCGACCTTCTTCATGAAATCACAAAAAATATGCTGGAAGTATCCTATATTTGGCGACCATTTCACGTCAGTTCCACCGACAACATTAAACGAAAATTTCTTCCCAGAATACGCAACCGGCAAAACTATCGTCTGAAGCACAAGCGGGATCGAACCAGCAGTACCGACATCAATATCATAACGTCCACCTCCTATCTCTCCTGGGTGAAACTCTATCTCGCAACTGCCGATCTCATCACCAGTAAGCTTGCCGTTGCATATCCGTGTGCACGCCTCAATACTCCTAAGGTGCTGCGCAGCAAGACCCTGATTACATCTACCCTTGCGAATATTGAATATCCTACATGACTTTCCAGTAATCGCAGACAATCCGACAGCTGTCCGCACGATCTGACCCCCACCCTCATGATAAGAACCATCAATCTCAATAACATCAGACATGATAAGAAAACGCTAGTAAAAGTTTAATCCTTGACTTTCTTCCTCTTTCTCAAAAAAATCTCCAATACACCGTTCTTTTTCTTTGCCTCGACATATCTGGGATCTATACCCCTCGGTATCGCGAATTGTTTCGCCACATCGCTTGCACTATTCTCCTCGCGACAAACTTCCTTCTTTTTTACAACATTTCTCTTCTCATTTTGCCCATGAACCTGCACAACACCATCTTTAACAGTGAAATGAATCTCATTACTGGAAAAACCTGGCACATTTGCCTTGACAACAATGGTATCTCCAGCCTGCTGGACATTGACACCAATGACACCCATAACTACAGCTGGCTGAGCACGTTTCTGAACAACCTTCCTAGGTTTCTTAGGCTCCTCCCAGAAATATTCATGTTCCTCGTCTGGCATAATACAACCTCAACAATACCTCTTAATTAATCTATCGAATAAAGCTTTAATTCCCTTTACTTTTATATCCCCATGACCAGGCAACAAAATATCAATATCTAATTTAGAGAGCCTCTTTATACTCTCTAACATATCTCCCATGCTACCACCTGATAGATCAGTCCTGCCTATTCCGTCAGCAAATATAGTATCGCCCGATATCAAAATTTTCTTCGAGCTTTCATACAAGCATATCGAACCTTTTGTGTGCCCAGGTGTGTGGACAACCACAAAATTGAAATGTTTGGTCCTGAGTACATCACCATCCTCAAGCCGTTCATCAATTTTACTGCCAGTCAAATTCTTACCAAAGAGTTCTGCAACAATCTCTCCACGCTCAATATGATCAGCATCTGCCGTATGAGCAACAAATTCAACAGTCGGCAACCACTCCTTGAAATTGCCATTTCCACCAACATGATCATAATGAGCATGAGTGTTAACTATGACACGCAATTCATCTATACCGATATCAATAATACTCTGTTTGATCTTAGTGAAAAACTCCCCAGTACCAGTATCAACTATAACTTCACCATCTATGACGTAGATATTACTATCATACGCATCCCCTCCAACCAGAAAAATATTCTCGAAAACCTGCATAAAACCAAGTATCAGTATATATCGAAAATTATATAGCCACCAGGTCTCTACCAACAACAGTATGTGCATTGAAGGAGTAGTACCGCCGATTATTCTCAAGAACAAGCACATTACCCTTAGCAGCCACTATCTTGCCATCCATGAAAACGCCTTCCTTCATAGCAAGTTTAGAAGGTTTCTTAAGAATATTATGAAGTTTGTAATGTCTCCTAAAGTCATAAATTTCAGGTTCATCGTGTATAGGAATATTATTTTCTCTAAGGGAATCTATCGCTTGAGATATATTCATAGAAACATCATTGGGATTAGCAAAAATTCTATCCTGCTTCATATCACCATATATTCTATCTGGCAGATCCAACGCCTTACTTATTTTCTGTTCCGTTTGCCTGGCCAACATACCATCCTTCAATGACATAATCTTCGTGCCAAAATCAGCACCCTGTTCAATAAGCCTATTATGAAATCTCATATTGAAAGACATACCCACTTTAAGCATGGAATCAAAAGATGCCAAATATATATAATAATTATTTTTTTCACATCCGCCCCTTCTCTTCGGATTTATACAAGTACCACTGCACCGTATACAACCAAACCAATCATCCAACTTCTGACACTCAGCACACATATTTCCTGACGTAATAAACCGTTCATGTAGGCATTGTATATGTTTTCCACCGGAGAAATGACCAACACATCTCTTATCTCCCAACCTAAACGACAAATTTTCACCAATAAGATTGAGAAATTCATATCCTCCACCATTAGTAAGCATAAATTGCGGTTTCCAGGAATCCGAGAATCTCCATTTATAATTGATAATTTGCATTGTAATCAACAGAATATTTCTCAATAGTAGTATATTAAAGGATTTTGCTTCTAAGATCTAGGATATCGGTTCCTTTGTTCTGGAAAAAAATGATGCCAACTTAGACATGTTTTCAGAAGTCATGTTATTATGCATAACATCCAGCAAATCCGATGATTGCTGCACAATATCACTATCTACACGAACCTTCTTAGCAATAGACTTCAGAAAGTTATAGTCATGATTATCATGTCTATGAAAAACAATATACAACGAATTCAAATATAAGAAATCATCGATAGTTTTCACCACAGGAAACGACCTCATTTTGAACATATTATAAAGAAGGTATTCATTCCCAAAACCGTTCTGTATTATCCTATTTCCAACCATCATTCCATCTATAAATGGAACTCCAGTATTATGAGAACATCGCTCCAGATCTGCCATAAAGATATTTCGGAGCACATCTATCACAAGGAAATCCTCGTTATCAACATTTCCTCTCGGTATATCGACATACAAATCCGAATCACTGAAATGGAACCCATTTCTATCAGAAATTGAAAAAAATATTTTCTCAAAGTGTGTTATCCCATGTACACGCACAAGGATTCTCCTCAGAACCTTCTTCACGTCATCATTGAAAAACTTGAAAGTAACCTGCATTTACTCACCAAATACCCCCCTAAACAGTGAACCAAAAAAACTGCCAGTAATATGATTATCTTCTTCATCCGGCAGTCTATCCACATTTCCACTCACAAAACAAGTAGATATGATACTATCTGGTTTCAGCACAATAAAATAATAACCATCACTTACAATTAACTCTTTGTCTGGTTCGAGCGTTGTTATTCTAGTATTATTCTCGGAAAATATGAATAACGTACTATTCAGAAATGATCGTGATAATATTCTAACACCATCAGAACTGGGTTTGCATGATATATTATATCTAAACATATTATCATAAGTCATATTAGTAATAAGTTTTATCTCCCTATCTAAAGTGACTGTTCTATCCACATCTTTGATTTTCACCTTCAAACTATAATTTTCTGTAGGAAGTGTGTTATTAATAACGTTCGTCAATACCACTATTTCAGATGAATTCGGTTTAACAAAAATTATTTTTTTGTTGGCATCCCATACCTTCTTCCAACCATCCCAACTAAGACCACTGGATATGAGAGCGCCTCCATCCTGAACATACGAATACAGTATTAATCTCGATGTTCTATTCCCACGATTATAAATCGAAACTCCGACATCAAATTTCTGATTGGTATTCACCCCCGAAGGATAGAATGCAATATCATAATCATTAAATACGGTATTGTCCTGAATAGGTAGATCTTCATCGGTGTAATCCTCCTGAAGGTCCTGTTCAGAATTCTTTGTTTTGGAAGTACTGGAAATAGACCTACACACTGGACAAGATTGGGAAACTGATTTACAAGTATTACTATTGTAACCGGAAATCTTTATACTAGATATTTGTATAATACCCAACCCCTCAATAATCAAATTATAATCTCCATCAGGATGTTCACCCTTACAGTACGTCTTGAGCTGAACAGGAACCCTGAACACGCCATCAGAATTTTTCTTCTTCATATGAATCACACTTTCCTCGCTTACCTTAGTTCCTTCGGGATCCTTTACATAAAAATAAACAGCATATTTTGAAATATTTCCTCTATGAATGCTAACAGAAACATCAAAACGTTCACCCCATTTGGTAGAACCATCCGAACCCTGAGAAATATCAGTCATGTTGATGGAAGACTCAGAAATTCCAGAAAACGGAGGAAACCCCTTTACGGTAAATATCTCATAGACCTGATTATCATCAAGACTACTATCATTACACGATGCAGTAATGTTAACCTTTATAATGTAAGCTTCGGTCCCGATCATATCATCAGGGGTCCAAGAACGACTCAACGAAATACCATCATCCAACGAAACATTCGAAACATAAAGATCTCTGACAATATTACCGAAAAGATCCTCTATCCAGTAATAAACACTGATATTATGCTTGAATCCATGATACCCATAATCCGAAATATTTATTCTATACTTAATCGAAGAGGAATTCATAATATCATAAATATCATCAGAATCGATTACGACAGAGATATTACATAAATCATCGTCAACAGGTATCTCATCTAACATACTTGAGCAGTTATTACCATACCCAGGAGTAGGTAAACATATCAACCAGTCAGTACCATTCCATGACCACGATCTCTCTGTTCGGGTAGAATTATAACCAAAGCTTGTATTATACGAAGAGTTGAAAAAAGTAATAATATCCGAACCATCGTTCAGACCATTACCGATTCTACTATCATCTGTATAGTAAACAACAGAATTATTTGGATCTGTAAAAAAATCCGACACATTCGTACTACGACCTAATATGATAATATATGTAACATTTGTAATAAGCGAACAATTCTGCATATCATAACAAGTTATTTCATCTGGATTATCTGAACTATTATCGATTATGAGCCATTGAGACAGATTCAGTATGGAAGAATCATTGTTATATATCTCAACCCACTCAGGAGATAACGGACTGACCTCATTGATAATGGGTACAGCAAAACATAATGAAGAACAAAGAAAAACAAGAGTTATTATGAAAATCCATACACGCATTATATAATTTCGATCTCTGCGGTATTAAAGCCGAATCATTGCTCAGGCCGACCAAACAGCTGCTTAGCCTTTTCGTACCGTTCTTTATTACCGACATCAATCCATTTACCAGAGTATTTGTAACCATAGACATTACCCGTGGACACAATCTCTGGAAAAACATCCTTTTCCAAACTATGTCTACCTTCGAGAAGAAAATCAAACACCCCAGGTTCCATGATGTAAAACCCTGAATTGACCCAGGGCGATACCTTCATCACAGTCTTCTCTAAAAATTCTACAATCCTATCAGAATCATCAATCCTAACCGAACCATACTCTCTTGGATCATCTACATCTACCAAAGCAATAGATGTAAGAGCATCTCTTGTCTCATGCAACTCATACATCTCACGTATATTCAAATCCGTTAGATTATCACCATTCACAAGAACAAATGTTCCATTTATCTTTTCCCTAGAAAGTGCTAATGCACCACCTGTCCCAAGTGGATTGTTTTCATCCTCCTCAGTATATGATATCCTAACACCGAATCTTGAACCATCACCAAAATATCTCTTTACATCATCTCTGTGATAACACACTGAAAGAATGATATCCTTGACATCGTAACTTTTGAATAACTCTATCAGATATTCAACAATGGGATTGCCATCGATTTCTAGCATGATCTTCTGTTGCATGCCCCGAGTGACATTCCGCATTCTAGTACCAAGACCTCCGCATAGAATAATAGCCTGCTTCGGATACCCCATAAAATCACCTTTTTCAATACATACTATATTTACAATATTCCAACTCTTAATCAGTAGTCTTTAATATCTTTCTTC
>JBDRFU010000032.1:0-5369 GCA_043818435.1 Candidatus Aenigmatarchaeota archaeon | reverse complement strand
CTCATGACAAACGCCATCGAAGTCAGAAACGTATCCAAACGATTCACCTGGAGAGGTGGACGATTGTGGTCAAAAAAGAAGAAAATTCAAGCACTGAGTAATGTTTCATTTAACGTAAAGCATGGTGAAATTTTTGCCTTACTAGGACCCAACGGTGCTGGCAAATCCACAATGATGAACATACTGATAGGTCTATTATTACCAAACAATGGCAGCGTCCAAGTTCTTGGAAAGGATATGCTAAAAGACCGAAGCACACTCAGAGAAATAAATTACACGTCAGCAGACTCCACGTTCCACTGGATACTCAGCGTACAGGATGTCATGGAATTTGGTGCAAAAGTGTATGATATTCCAAAAGAAAAAAGAGAATTGATAATCTCCTAAGATTCTTTGGATTAACCAACATACGAAAACGGAGATACAGCTGGTTATCAACTGGAGAACGAATGAGACTGGTTTTTGCAAAAGCCCTGCTAAACCATCCAAAAATCATAATTATGGATGAACCAACAATCGGGCTCGACCCCGATATGGCACTAAAACTCCGGGATGAAATCAAACGCGTAAATAAGAAATTCGGTACAACAATTCTGCTCGCAAGTCATTATATGCAAGAAGTTGAGTATCTTGCAGATCGGATGGCATTCATAAATAATGGTAGAATCGTGGATACTGGAACCGTAAAAGGTGTGATAAAAAAGACCAAAAAGAAAACCCTGGAAGAGTATTTTATCCACATGAAAACCAGAGACGCATCAAAAAATGAATGGAGGAGCGACGAAAAATGAAATGGAGTCACATATCAGCGATGGTAAAAAGGGACTTTCTGCTATTCATCAGAATGAAATGGAGATTGGTGGAATTTCTCTATTTCCCGCTACTAACCGTATTAACATGGGGACTATTTTCCGTCTATATGCAGGAATTTGCACTGCAAGCAGGTTTGATGGTTCTAGCAGTAAATATAATACACTCATTTGCACAACTTGCCCAATCCACAACAAACAGCCAGATGATGGAGGACGTCTGGAGCGGAAGCTTCAAGCAAATCCTAGTCTCTGGCATAACCGAAGGTGAGTACATTATATCAAGAATAATATCATCCACAATAGCATCAGTAATGATACTACTACTAATGGTTGGTGTCGGTATATTATTCGGACTGAATGTAATTTTACAATTCCCACTAGTATTCGCAATTTTTTCAGCAATAACCCTGATATCATCAATTGCTCTATCAATTATAATTGTAGGACTAATATTGATACTTGGTAGATCTTACGGCTTCCTTTCATATTCTATGTTAAGTTTCTTCGTGTTATTCTCTGCACCATTTTACCCAGTTGATATATTCCCAAGCGCACTTCAAGTGTTGTCATACGCCATGCCATATACCCATGTTTTTATTGGCATTCGCAGTATTCTTGGAATAGGCCCGGCCGTAGGTAGTGCTATCATAAACGGCTTCGTTGTATCATTTATCTACCTGGTTATCTCCATACCCATATACGCCTATTCCTTCCACTACGCCAGAAAGAAAGGCAATCTAGCAAGAATGGTATAAAAGATACCAATTTATACTTCAAAAAATCTGCTACTTTAACTACTTTTCTTCCCTATCTTCATCATGCCAAAGAACGTCTACATAGAAACCTATGGTTGCGCTGCCAATCAAAACGACACCGAGATTTTGACAGCTAGATTGATGCACGATGATGCCAGAATAGTCGAAGATATCGAAATGGCTGATGAAATTATAATAAATAGCTGTGCTGTAAAGCAACCGACCGAGAATAAAATCATGTACAGAATAAAGGAAATCCATGAGAAATACCCAGAGAAAAAGATTATAATTGCCGGATGCTTGGCAAAAACCAACCGTATCCCAGGGTTCTGTGAAAAACTGGACACAACCAATGTCGAAAAGGTGAATACCACTATGATCAGAAAAAATAACGACGTGGACATGATTCAGATATCTCGGGGGTGTCTCGGAGAATGCGCATATTGTGCAACAAGATTAGCACGCGGTCACCTGAAATCATCACCACCTGAAGATATCATCAACCGTGTAAAAAAATCTCTCAGCGAAGGCGTTGAACAGTTCCGATTCACATCACAGGATTGTGGATGTTATGGATATGATCTTGAGCCAAAGATGAATCTCGCTAACCTGATCAATAAAGTTCTAGAAACACTAGAATCAAACGATGTTTCAATCAGAATCGGAATGATTAACCCAATTCACCTGAAAGAGTTCTACCATGAACTAATAGAGTGTTATAAGGATCCACACATGATAAAATTCCTCCATATACCAGTTCAATCTGGTTCCGATGATATCCTACAGGCCATGGGACGACCATATAAGATTTCTGAATTTGAAGAAATTGTTCAGGAGTTTCGCAGAGAAATTCCCAACATAATCATATGGACTGATATAATAGTAGGATTCCCAGGTGAATCAGACTCGGACTTTGAGAAATCATGTAAGTTAATCCAGGATATCAGACCTGACTTCGTGAACATCTCAAAATTCGGAGTCAGACCAGATACAACAGCTGCCGATATGGAACAACTACCCAGTCAAGTCATAAAGGAACGGAGTATAAAGATGAGTGAGATTGTGAGACATATCAGAAACCTGAATAAATTATAAAATTAATTTCTTCGTTTATCTCTTTCTAGACTTAGACCTAACTCGTGGTTTCTTAGTCGATCCACGCTTAGTCATTGCCTTTTTTCCAGACTTATTCTTCAACCTATGACGATAGAACACAAAGAATAGCGACAAAACTGCTATAACAAGAATAGCTACTCCAATAGCATAACTCAATTCAATAGACGGCACTGACATCTCAATCAAAGGTTCCTCATTTTCTTCAATCTCTGGAGTCTGATTTACCACCTCAGGAATCTCATTTTGCTGTACTGATACATATGTACATGATCGCCATTCTGTCTTATTTTCCAAACAAGATGATACATCCACACAATCCCGTAATTGTGTACCATTCGAGTAACATACTGACCAGTTATCACATGACCAATTACTAACACAATAATAACCGCCGCCACTACCGCCTCCTCCACCTCCTGATGGATTACTAGGACACGCACCACAATCACCTGGGCATGATGAACACGTTTCAACACCATTGCAACTACCATCACCACAAAACTGACAGATACCGCAATCTATTGAACATGATGAACAATCTTCTGTTGGATCGCATGTACTGTCACCACACACAATACATAAACCACAATCAGACGGACAATTACTACATGTTTCGCCTGAACCACATATACTATTCCCACAAGTTGGTGGACACACACCGCAATCTGTTGGGCATAATGAACATGATTCTGTTGGATCACAGGTTCCATTCCCGCATGATGGTAAACAAACTCCACAATCTGCTACACAATTCACACAACTCTCTACACCATCACATACACTATTACCGCAAGTTGGTGGACATGATCCACAATCCAGTGAACAAGATGAACATAACTCAGCACCATTGCATATATTATCACCACAAACCAGAGAACATGCTCCACAATCTGTCGGGCATGACGAACACGATTCTGTTGGATCGCATGTGCTATCTCCGCATGTAATCGGACAAGAACCACAATCAACTGAACAGATTGAACAATTCTCCACACCATTGCATAAATTATCTCCACAGAACGGCGGACAAGATCCGCAATCAGCTGAACAAATCGAGCAACTTTCTGTGATATCACAAACACCATTTCCACACGATGCTGGACAGGAACCACAATCAGCTGAACAGCTACTGCAATCCTCTAGACCATTACAAATACTATCACCACAAACTGGCAAACAAACTCCACAATCTGCTACACACGATGAACAATCTTCTGTTGGATCACAGGTTCCATCACCACATGAAGGTGGACATGCTGATGTCAATCCAGAACAATCAATCTTACAAGTTCCACCACATGCATCACTATTAGCAACACCATCATCACAAACTTCACCTATCTCGATAACACCGTTGCCACAAACAGATGGACATACACCACAATCCAAAAAACAAGAGGAGCATGTCTCGCTGTCTGTGCAGAAACCATCTCCACAAACTGGACAAACCCCACAATCAGATGGACAATCATCACATGTCTCACCTAATTCACATGTACTATCACCGCAAACTGGCTGAGGTGAGTTTTGTAAAATACCATACACTCCACTAGTCACTACAAGTGCAGACATCTCAAACATATTCCCAGACATGTCTGGGCTATCATTAACAACATTCCACCCAGTCGAATCGTATACCATAAGTTGAAACTTGCTCTCATCAAATCCAACAAGATCCGATTCCCGCCACACAAAAGATATCTTATCAATCAAAACCGTACCACTGAGTTGAGTTATATTAATATAACCACGAAATATTGTTTTATCAGCTGGGGGAGGTGCAGGATTCTGTGCCCAATTCAGTATATAAGAATCATCACCAACTACAACATCTTCCATATTTACACCAATATATCTCACAAAATCTCCCACTGAACTATCCAAAGAAAGGTTTGTAACATATTCCCTAAGAATACCCACCGAATCAGTATTATTTATCAGCAAATCGATACTATTATTGAAACTATGTGTATTATTCAGAAACAGGTAGTCAGAATACTCTATATCAATACCCGATCGAGTATTATTGAATATATTGTTATCAAAGATATATCCACCTGATAGAGAACTCCTGACATATAACCCATCCAGGATGTTACTATGTATCGTGTTATTAGATACATTGAAATATGATCCAACCGAAGTTAGGATAATACCATTTTGCGCATTCCCATGAATATCATTATTGATAATAGTAATATTACTACACCCAGAACTGACATAAATCCCATTCTGTGGACCATTATAAATTAAATTGTTACTTAGTATATTGTGATGTGACGAACTCAACAACACTGCAGTAACGCCATTCTTAGATGTATTAAAAATTATATTCGAAATGAACTGATTGTAACTAGAACCCTGAATACCCATACCCAAACGGTCGGTATTGTATATAGTATTGTTGTAAACAAAATTTCCATATGATCTATCATTTACATAAATGCCATCAAAAAGATTATCGTATATTGTATTATTAAGAAATGCGTTTTCAGATGCATTATTCAAAACAATACCATTACTAAAATTCAGCATGACACAATTCTTTATGGTTATATTTTTTCTAGCAACCATACGAGCTGCGTCACCAAACGCATATCCTTTAGGACCAACAATAATATGTCCCTGACAATCTATAACCACATCATCTGTATCAAATGTGAAACAATCATTGGAAACCTGCAGA
>JBDRFU010000031.1:0-14060 GCA_043818435.1 Candidatus Aenigmatarchaeota archaeon | reverse complement strand
GCAATCTCAAACAGCATCCTAACCTCGTCAAAATTATATTCATACTCTCGTTCTGCAACCATAACCAGACGTGGCAATTGCTTTATCTCCATGAGCTTGTTGACTACGGCTGCCATACATTCTCCACAGTCTTCGATGTTTCGACCTCTCAGACAATCCTGACATTCTATCTTCAATCGAAGATTTCCTTCATCGTATTCATATTTGCATCCGTGTGACATAGTTCAACCTCATTTTTTTCTTTTCATACGTTCAAGTTCCTCTTTCATGAAGAACTCCACATGTTTCGACATTATCATCCCTCGTTCCTCACAGTATCTCATATAATCATCATAGATCTTTCGATCTACTGAAAGCGTGACCTTTTTACGATTGTTAGTAGCCATAGCTAAACCTGCCAATATCTTCTTATACATACATGTAAATACCAGTATTTATATGTAAATACAGGATAATTTAGGCCAACGAATCGGATGAGAAAACCAGGTGGTCTTATATCTTTCGATACGAAATAAAACCATGCAGTCATGTATAATTTCTATAAAATCAAAGAAGGCAATCCCCGAAGCCATTAGGATACTGAAAAAAGGAGAAACTATAATATATCCATCAGAATCAAGTTACGCCATAGGTGCTGATGCAAACAATTCCCGCGCAATACGAAAAGTGCGCATCCTCAAACACCAGTCCACTAGCAAACCGATCGCAGTTATCATTGATTCCGAGCACACGGCAACTAAGATTGCGAAAATCAATCACATTGCTAGGAGGATAGTCAATCAGCTCATGCCAGGAAGAATAACAATCATCTGTGATAAGAAACAATCTGTTCCTGGAATCCTTAACAAAAAAGAGATATCATTCAGAATACCAAGTGATTCTTTCAGCCAAAGCCTGGTGAAAGAATTCAAGAAACCAATCACAGCAACCTCAGCCAATATACATGGTGAACCTGCGATCTATAGAATAAATGACATACAAAAAAGATTTGGTAATCGTGTCCATCTTATTCTTGATGCCGGGAATCTCAAGAAACGCAGACCATCAACTATATTCGACACTAAAACGATGAAAATCCTGCGACAAGGACCTGTTTCTGAGAAAAAGATATGGAAAACGATCAAAAAATAATGATCTGATGAGAGTATCCTACCAGAATGTTATTTTTCTCATGTCCCAAAAAGTATATATATGAGTCAAAGACAAAGATATGGCATGCGTGGGAAATCGTCTTCAATCATTTCTGGAAAAAGTATATCACTAGTTGTATTGATGTCAGTTTCTATAATTCTTCTATCGTCAGCGACTGCTTTTGCAACTGATTTTTGGGTCGGTCCTCAATGTTATTTATATGATGGAGATAATTCTGGTTGTGGAACATTACCAGAATGTATGTGGACAACAAATACCACTGACCCATTTTGTATGGATCCAGTCGGATGTTGTATAATGCCGATGGGTGGTGGCTGCATGATGAACGATGGAAACATGACCGGTTGCGATTTAGATACTAGATGTACATGGAAAGCTAATAACAACAGTCAAAACCCAATGTGTCCTATAAACCCTTCTAATTACATGTTCAGTGGAATAACAAATACAGTCAATATCGGTTGCTGTATGCAAGTTGGATGCGACAATTATATCAATCAAGGAGAATCGAATTGTACAAGCGCACTTAATGGTATATGTTCATGGGATAACGGAACATATTGTCCAGAAGTCCAGAGATATGGTGCAGGCGAAAACATAGGATGCTGTTTTCCAACATCTTGTCCCGAGTTAAATGAGACAGCATGTAATGCTTCAATGAACGCTGGAATGCCTTGTACTTGGTCTGAGGGTGCATGTATTGATCAGGGATTTGGTAGTTTCGGTTCTGAAAGTGATTGTACCTCCAAGGGTGGTTGGTGGAATGCAACAGCTAATACATGTGCAATGCCGACAATGGGTGGCGGTGGAGGTCCTGGCATGTTCGGAGGACAGGCAAACTGTCGTTTATTCTTTGGTCGATCAACAACATGTCTGAATGTTACAGGATGTGTTTACTGTACTGACGATGCAGATCTGATTGCAACTCAGAGTAGCAAAGGAAACCGTACAAATACATCAAGCGTATGTTATAATATGAATGATGGTGAATGTATTGGACACGAGACTGTCCAGGGATATGATGGTTTTGAGATAAATTCAACAGCAATGGCTTGTTCTGATATCAAACTCAAGATGTCCTGTCTCTGTGGTCCTATGTCATACTGTACATGGAATAGTTCAACATACACAAATGGAAGTTTCTGCGCAGATGGTGTCAAGACTGATTCTCAGAGATCAGTATGTCAGGCACCTAGTAATGCAAGGTTCTGTGATGACACAGGTTCAAAAAATAATCAAACGTTGTGCGAGATGCTCGCAAATACATATATGATGCCTTGTATCTGGAATACAAACATGACTCCAAATCAGTGCACATTTAAAAAGGAAATGATATTCGGAGGGAGCGGGGGACAGCCAGGTCAGATGAATACATTCCAAGATATCAGTAGCGAACAGTCATGCATAGCTGCTAAAGGACAATGGAAAACAGATACCTATGTTGAACAGGGTATAGTTAAATCAAAACAATTCTGTGATATGGCTTATGGAAAAGGATTCGATCGATGTAATAATACATGCTGGGCATGTGAATATCAGGATGATGGCACTGACTGGGCAAACGCAACAGTTGCAGAACAGGCATGTAATGCTTCATCTCTAGGATACTGTCAGTGGGCAACGGATACAAGCGCACCAAACGGTTTTGGTTGGTGTGATTTCCCGACACAATTCTCATTCGGTGCAGGTGACTGCTCTTCGAATTGTCAGGATTGTAGTTACTCAAATGATCCACAATCGGCATGTCTGAGCAGTGCTGCGGGTTGTAAGTGGGATTCCATGATGAGTTCATGCGTGAGTAATACTGCCAGAACATGTAATTCAACTTGTTCTGAGTGCTGGTCCAGAGATAACTGTGTCAACACAGGAGGAGGCGGTTCCAGTAATTGTACCTGGAGTGATTCGAATTATGTTTGTACTGCAAAGGGATTCACAGGTGAGGTATGTTTCGATGGAATAGATAATGATAATGATAGGGCTATAGACTGCGGTGATACTGATTGTTCATTCGATCAGTTCTGTGGTGGACGATCAATGTCATCATGTGGTCAGTACACAAATACCACAGCATGTGGTAACGCAACCTCGGGTATTATTATCAACGGAACTGCAATAAATTGTACATGGTTCACTCCTCAATTCGGTGGAAGTTCATTCTGTTCAAATCCAGGAGAACAATGCTGGTCACATAAGGAAAACGAGACCGCATGCAACAACTCACTTGGTTGCGAATGGGCCGCAAATATGATGGGTGGTCAGTGTGATATAAATCAATCCAGTATCTCTGCGTGCTTCCAGTTGTCTAATTATAGTGATTGTAGTTCTAATGGGAATTGTTCTTGGATGAACGACACATACAACATAATGAATTCGCGTTGCGAGCCACTACCATTTGTGAGATGTGGTATGAACCAATCCAAAACAAATGAAACTGTCTGTAACGCAGATCCATATTGTGTCTGGGTAAACGAAGCATTTGGTCCAGCTGACGGTACGTTCGTGCCTGATATGAATATAACTGATATGATGATAGGTGGGCATTGCGAACCAGCATGTTTCAACAGGAGTATCAATTCGTCTGAACAGTGTCTTGCAGCATGGTCAGGTATGTGTTCATGGTCATCAACCGAGTGTAGACCTGTGATATTCGCAGGTTCATACGGAGGCGGTGCTGCTGCAGGTGGCGGCGGATTTAGGACAGGATGTGCGATGTATGATATCAATTATTCTGCTTGTATGATGAACAATATGTCTTGCGTATGGATAAATCAGTCATTCTCACCAACCGGAGGATACTGTAGTGATAAAATGGTTCAGGATATGTTTAGTGGAATGATGAAAACAGGAGCTGGTGGAGCAATTGAGATGGGTTCACCCCCTGTGATAGTAGCAAACAAGGCTCGGACAACAGGAGTGAATGATTCTATAAATATCAGGGAATTTGGTTTGAAGGATGAGTTCAA
Organism: Candidatus Aenigmatarchaeota archaeon; assembly: GCA_043818435.1. Lineage (GTDB taxonomy): Archaea > Aenigmatarchaeota > Aenigmatarchaeia > GW2011-AR5 > JACRAC01 > JBDRFU01. Next base: position 9,945 of record JBDRFU010000031.1, on the reverse strand, counting down.
GGCATTCATGTTCGGAGTCAGTGTCTGGAATATTTCCCCAGCAGCAGTTTGTAATGGTTACCCAATATCTACCGGTATCGGAGGAGGCATGGACAATTCTATGGAAGTCGGTAATGGAAGCGCAACCGCGAAGTTTTACTGGTACATGGATACCGATGCAATTACAACAGGTGGCTGTACAGCAATCGGTACCACAGCAAATTATACAGGATTTGAATTTATGATGAAATACGAAACAGCATACTCAGCATCAACAAATTACACAGAAACCAAGGCATTCTATATATGTTCAAACAGTACCTGGATACCAACAACAACAGTAATTTCACCATGGCGACAGATGGGTTGTTCAATGGCAGGCGGTGCTGTAGTTGGTATAGAAAAACAGTCTCTTAGGAAATTCGTAGACTACGATATAACAAAAACAATGAGAATGTTAGTAACTACGGCAAATAGCACAGGGTCATATAACAATCCTCAGGATATGCTAGGTCCGAGTTATTATACACCTGGTGCAGCTGACTTTAGGACAGAGTGTTGTGACTCACCTGGTGCAGATTGTAACCATAATGGTATACCGTCCGATAGGGATGCAGATTGTAGATTCATCAAAAAGATGGGCTACGTACCACAAGAAGACTGTATGAATAATAGGGATGACAACAACGATGGTCTGACTGATTGTCAGGATCCATCGTGTATGATGTCACCAAAATGTGGCGGTGTATTCAGTTTTGTATCAAACGTGAGCGATAAGACCTCACCAACTGTTACACGCAGCAAGGCTGATCCAGTACCAGATGGGGCATTTATACAGGTCGATACCAACGAACCTGCTAACATGACTATACTATTTTATTACAATGACACTAATTGTATGATACTAAACGCATCTGTACATGATGTTGGTGGTCCTGGTGCATTCGATGATTACAAACCTTTCCACATGGCACCAATTGATAGTTATATAGGGAACCCACAGAGACTTGCTTACAATCTCACAAACGGAACAACCTATCATTATAAGACAAGGGTATGTGATCCTTCAGGTAATTGTGCCAATAGTGCATGTCTGAACTTTTCAACATCATCATCTTATAGTACGTTCCTGTTTAAGATGGCTCCCCCAACAGGCTTCAGAATCAATGCACCATTACTTGGTGTAACAAATGACAATATGTCGAATTCAGTAGCCGTGAACGCAAGTATGACAAAGAACGTAAATATTTCAATCGAATGTCCAGCAGCTGGGTACTCGATGGAGTTTACAAACATAGACTTTGGTAGTACGAAGTCAATCTCACTCACAAATATAACATGCAACGATACATCTCAACTTATAGGAATGCCGACTGCAAATTGGCAGAGAGATATAGTATCATCTCTCGGAATGCCTGAAGAGATCAAGATGCAGTACCATGTTCCTTATGCAAACTTCACCGGTATCAGAAGCTGTTTGGATGATGGAACCAACTGCACGAATGTTACTGATTATTCAAACTGTACAGGAAATACATCAGATACATGGTGCATGGTGCCTGTATCACTAGGATTTTCAACATACAAGTTGGATACAGTAGCCGCCACAACCGAAACACCAGCATCGTCTGGAAGTGGAGGAGGCGGTGGCGCAGCTGCAAACACAACAACTGCTGTGCTCAATCAAAAGATGATATGGGCTTCCATAAACTCGAGCGCTGAGGCAAGATTCGCAGTTACAGCATCAAATCTTTCAATTACAGACATAAGATTCAATGTTACATCCACGTTAACAAGTGTTTCACTTGATGTCATAGATAAACAAACACAACCAGCTAGCGTATCTGCTATATCAGGAAAGAAGGTATACAAATGGTTAGAGATACAGAAAACCGGGTTAACAGACAGTAATCTCAACGGAAATGTTCAGATAAAGTTTTTCGTGGACAACACATGGCTGACAACCAACAATGTCAATGAGAACTCCATAAAGCTACTTAGGTACAACAATGGTGCATGGACTGAGTTAGCAACAACCAAGAATTCCAAGGGAGCAACGCTCACAACATATACAGCACTAACACCTGGTTTCAGCTACTTCGCAGTCGCAGGAACAGCTACAACTACCACGACAACAACGACCCCAACTCCAACAACCACATCAACAGGTGATGCAACTACTACTACAACGACAACAGTCGAAGACACCGGTCTCGGAACACCTGCTGGACAGTATACAGGTGCTGAGGGCGAGGCAACCCCTCTTCCAATGGAAGCAGTTGTAGGTATTATCATAGTTTTGGTAGTCATAGCTGGAGCAATATATTATACAAAATATGCAAAAACAAAAAAATCACGTAGCTGGTCAAGTTCAAGGAACAGATCATATAAATTTAGATCCCGACGATAGATTTCTTTCCGATTTTATACCCTTCCATTCTATTTAACCTTTTTCATCAACTATTATATAAGGTGTGTGGTATCTCGAGAATGAAAACAAACATAGTATTCTTCTTGTTCATTTTACTCATAGTAGTATTTGCATCATTTTCTGCAAATGCAGAAATCTCCGACTCTGTTGATATATCGAGTATGGTATGGACGCGTACAAATCTTATCAATATCTCAGGCACTTCGAACATTCATGGTACAATATTAGGTATAATGTACGATAACGATAATCTTTATCTTTCATATATTAATTCCTCTAAGCTTTATCAAATGTCAAGTTCAGATGATGGTTTGACATGGTCGAATCCAATTACACTGCGCATGATAAGTAGTACGGAGAAGTTTAGTCTAATAACTGTCAGAAACGGAGTTTCCTATTTTCTTTATTATCAAACAACTACCGGAACATACCGTTTAGCAAAATCATCACCTAGTATCGGAACATTTATGATAAATCTCTACAACAATTCTTTCATAAACATTTCTATCAGTGAGATCAATGAAAATCATATTTCAGCAATTTTCCTTGATGATACTGGAAAATTGTATTACACAGCGAGTACAAATAACGGACAGAATTGGGGACCACCCGAGATTCTTCAGAATTCTAACGTGAGCTCAGCGTATCTCCACTATGACGGAGATACTCCGATAATAGTGTGGCTTCTTTCAGTACCACCTAAGTTGTGTTGTCCAAACATTCATTGTGCAGACGATTGTTTTCAGGATACGACACAAGGGTTTACACTTATGAAATCAACAAAAACATCATCTGGCTGGGTCACGGAACAAACACAATATAGTAGTAGTGATTGTTTTACAGTTGGTGGATACACAACCAGGGTTTATACCTCTCCGACAATAACATCAGTACAAACAAAAGACGGTAGTACCTTTGCTACAGTTTGTGAGAACCGACGTGAGAGTGATCTAGTCTTGAACCCTGTTTATCTACAGTGTATTAGTTTGGATAACGAGTACTGGAAAATGGGTTTTATGATTTCACCCGAAGGAGGGAACCAGAATATCTCACCAGAGAAATCTGTTAGTTGTCCATTCTGTGAGCCATGTGGAGTGATTCCCGTCAAAAATAACATAGATGATAATTTTTTTTACTTGGATGCGTGGTTATCACCCACAGCGTATGACGTATTCCTAGGATATAGAGATACTCAGGGAACCCTTGTCTCGCGTTCCCCAACAATATCAAAGATTTGGTACAATGATGAGATGTTTGCAACATCTTCAGAAAAGAGTTTTCACATAATAGAAGCATATGAATATGGTTATGGTGAACAACTCTACTATTATAAAGGTACTCCGGTCATAATAAGTAATCATAACGTTGATCTGACAACAACATCAATATATCGAACAGATCTAAAGAAAGCGTACGTCACAGTATATGCATACGACACCACAGCAGGAGAGCTTTATACAGAAGCAGAAAACACATACTTCCGTATTCTTGGGGTATCATATGAACTATCGTTGAATTTGCTTGGGAATGCATGGACTGGTACTGCTGCTGTAAATCTCGACCCAGGAGAATATGCAATCGATGTCTACATTGATAGTTATTGGACAAAAGCAAAACTAATAGTTCCCGCTGACGGTCAATTTGTTCTAAGCGGGAACATAAAAAATGATGACAGTCAGACAATAGGAAGAATTTTACTATACGATGCAAATAATTTTACCAGTGGAAAAAGCGAACTACAATCTCAAACATCATCACCAACATATTCATTCATCGCTAGTCCGGGTTGGTACATCGTCAAGGTTGAGTGTCTATCTTCATGTGCACCAGTAGTGTCACCAGCAATAGAAGTAAATCATGATACAACATACGATATGTCTTTAACATCAGGACAGAGACCAATAAAAAACCTTAGACCTGCCATAGAATCTTTGTATAGCAGTACAATCTCTCTTATGGATATAGAAAGCGAGATGCTTTCAAATCTTTCTCAAAAAGCTCAAACCGATCTCAAACCAGAACCAAATGCACTTGAGATTGTAGGATTCATAACCAGCGTTGCAAGCGGTAATCCAGACAAGTTAATAATTTCAGCCTTATCAACAGCTAGTATGAAAATACTTGAGGAGACCCTGAGTAGCATCACGAATGGTGTAATCAATACACAGATATCAGGTATCAGTACTCAGGAAAGAAAAGATGCAGTCATATGGCTTATCGATGATATAACTTCTCATAGCAAGTCCGAGATAAAATCTACACCATTATATCAGAAATCAGCAACAAACATGTTATCAACTAAGAATGAGTTCGATTCCAGAACAGAACAAGTCAGTTCACAATTCAGTTTCTCAAGAGCAGCTGATATAATTGCTGCACAAAAACAACAGATAGAGCTCCTAAAGTCAGGAAAGATGACAACAGTCGTTCCAGCTGATCCGAATACTCCACCAACTGTTCTCGGTCTGAGAAAGTGGCAGTCGATTTATCTATGGGATTCCAGTAAACTAGGAATAACTAGAAGCGGAAAAAATATAATTACCATTACGCAGATAAGCGCAACTGTTGCTGGAATAATAACTTCTCCCACAGGCATCGGTGCACTTGCAATGGGTGCAGTTGTTGCAACTGCATCAGGAACAAAGATGGTGCTTGGTGTAATTGAAATGGGTTTGGTAGAATCGATGACACTTGATTATCTTGGTGCTTCATTCGCCTGGGTTAATGATATCTCATATTCACAAAATATTTTCGGTTCAACCGTTTCATTCCTAGAACAGGAAACAATTTCACCCTATTATACTAATGAGCAGAACTCATTCTCGGCTACAGTCAGTGTAAATTTGAATCCAGATAGTATCCAGTCTGGGAAGAACATACTAATAGTCCCTGAAGGTCAGTCCATTGTCTCTAAGATGGCAACCGTAACAGTGAAAAATACAGGGCTTAGTTCAAAGATTCGCGGCGTTGGTGAAGCATTCTGGGATTATGATCTACCAAATCTCGAACCACCTTTAAGCTATCTGATGAATGAATGGATAATTGGTGATATCCTTGGTGGTGGTGTGGATAGAATACCAATGACAATATCATCTGATTATTTTTCAACTGATGTAGCTGGTGGACAGATAATCACAAAACAACTAAATTATTCCGGTCACAATACCGATCCTTCGAATATCCTCAATCCTCATGTACTAACAACAAATATCTTTTCAGGTCCGTTCATGGTCACATCAGTACAGGAGTATTATTATCCAGTCACACTAGCAAATGCGCCGTCTGTTAGAAGATTCTCTAATCTAATACAAAGAAGATCATTGGCAAGAATAGGAAGTAGAACTATAAGCAATCTTCCTATACGCGCAAGAACATCATCAAGACAGTTGTCGCTAGTAGATTTCACTAATTACGCACCTACAATAAAACTTATTTCATCAGGATCAATATCATCATCCAATCCAGAAATCATAGTTGACTATACAACCCCATCAGGGGTAGCAGCACTTGAGTTCCATCTTTTCTCACCACAGGATCAGGATGTAAATCTTCATCTATTCTTTGCTGATTATTACCACGATGGTTATGATGTAACAGCAGGAACAGATGTTGTGCAGATACAATCATCAACATACAGCGGGCATAAAACAAATCCAGAAATAATACATTTATCAAGTTCACTACCAACATATCAGATGAAAATTCGTCTTGAGTCATCAGATTCATCTCTACCAAAACCGTACTCATTATATGTTCTTGAGATCCCACAGAGACCGGCCATACTTTCAGTTCAGCAGGATACAATATCAACAAGAATCATTAGAGGTGAGGAATTCGATTTTTCAATCGTGCTAGCTGAAGCAGGTGGTCAGCAACCGTTAAATTCCGTTGTCGCATCATATAATTCTTTGCTGAAGAATCTTTCAGAGACAAAATTCCAGGTTGTTCCAGCAGGAGAAGCTAGATTCATACAATTTTCGATAAAACCAACAGTCAATTATAACGGACAGATAAACATCGCAACAGCAAATGCAGGTACCCAGCCAGTGACTGTAAATATCCAGATAAACAATCCTCCGGTGCTTGCTACAATACAAGATGTTGTTATAACACTAGGTCAGACAGCAACTATAACAGCATCAGTAACAGATACAGATAGTGATAGTTTAACATACTTGATAAACGACACACGATTTACGCAGAACATAAACAAATTCACATGGAAACCATCATCAACAGGAACATACTATGTAAACGTGTCTGTATCAGATGGTCTTGAAGAAGATTCACAAAAAGTCAAGATAACTGTTTCACCAGCATGTTCAAACGACTGTTCACCAAGCGGAACCAAGCAATGTTATGGTAATGGTTATCGAACCTGTGGAAACTACGATGCTGATTCTTGTTTAGAATGGTCATCGACAACAACATGTCAGTCAGGATACACATGTTCAAGCGGTTCTTGTATTCTAGCATGTTCAAACGATTGTTCACCAAGCGGAACCAAGCAATGTGTCGGAACAACCAGCTACAAAACATGCGGTAATTACGACGCCGACTCCTGTCTAGAGTGGTCATCAACATCATCGTGCTCATCTGGTCAGACCTGCTCAAATGGCCAGTGTATAACACCATGTTCAAACGACTGTTCATCAAGCGGAATACGAGAGTGTATTGGAACAACAACATATAAGGCATGCGGCAATTATGACTCAGACTCTTGTCTGGAATGGTCATCAACAAAAAAGTGTTCATCAGGATACATATGCTCAGGAGGGTATTGTGCAAAAAAACCTACGACAGATGTTCAGATAAATCCTAGGTTTGTCCGTACATTCACGAGAAGTCCGAGAGTTAATGCATATTTCTATACATCATTCTCGGTCAAGAATGCGGGATCAATCTCAACCCGTCCCACCTGGTCAGTTCGACTGGATAGTTCCAGTGGCACAGTTCTTGCATCAGGTTCGTTGAATCTACGCGCAAGACAAGAAACAATGCTATACCCAAAAATCAAGATTCCGACAAAAGGAACACACACACTTTACATCGTGATATCAGATCCAGACGACAATAACACAAATAATAATATTCAGACAATTTCACTATCCGTTCGATGACGAGTTTAGTGGCTCATTATTCATTTATACTCAAAATAAATCAAATTTTTTCTTCAAACAACACTTATATTCCACAAAATCGAATATATTCTTAGATAGATATGCGAAGAGCATACGAATTCAAAGAAATGTATTTAGTACTAGTAGCGCTCATTCTCTTACTTCTGGTGTTCCAGTTTGCTGCTGATTTCAGGACAACCGGGTTAGTGACATCAGTATCATCCTGTATGGATATCACATCCCCGGGTGAATACGAACTCAGTAGCGATATTCAACTCACTGTTCCTCCCGGACGTTCTAGTTGTATAAATATTATTGCAGATAATGTTATTTTCGATTGTAATAGTAAATCAGTGACAGGACCAAATAAGGAATCGCAAAGAAAAAATAGGCATGGGATTATGGTAGCCAATCGAAAAACTGTAGTCATAAAGAATTGTGTAGTCCAGAACTTCTCAATGGGTATATCCTTTATTGGAACCAATAGTAGTGTACTTGATAATAATATCGTTTACAATAATCTAAACGATGGGATTTTGCTTAAACAATCCTATGAAAATACACTCTCCAATAATATAGCACGCAACAATTCTTATCATGGTATATATCTTGAGAGATCTGAAAGGAACATACTCACTGACAATCGTGCATACAACAATTCACGTACTGGTGTATATTTATATTACGCAAATTTCACCACATTTACCAATAATAAGATACGCAATAGTAATGTTTACAGCAATCTCCGTGGTCTTTGGTTACGTTATTCTAGCAAGGCAACAATAACAGGCAATCTAATCGTTGGTAATGGCGGGCCGGATTATAGGTCTGGATTCTGTGGAATATGTTTGGAGGATTGGTCATCTGAAAACACAATTTATGGAAATACATTGGTTGACAATGTTCGATGGGGGATTTATACATATATGTGGGCGACTAAAAATAAAATTCTGAATAATGTAATTCGTAACAGCTTCTATTATGGTATGTACATTGACGGATATTCGTCAGATGATGTCATCGCTAACAACACTCTGTACGACAATGGTAGGACGGGTATTTGGATAACACTTGGCTCAGATAGGGCATTGATTGAAAATAACACAGTATCTGGTACTGGTTGGAATGGTTATTACGGAGATGGTATTGTAGTTGGTAATATAAACAGCACTGTAATCAATAACTTTGCATTCAACAACCTGCGATATGGTATAGTTCTCGGTAGTACTAATACGGATACCAATGTTATCAACAATACGGTATACAACAACAGTCTGCATGGAATTGGTCTTGCAAGATCATTACGTGCATTTGTCAGTGGAAATATTGTTTATGACAACAATTTTAGTGGTGTTTTCATCGATCAGTCCGTGAACAATAGTGTAGTTGATAATGTGATATATGACAACGGTGATAGTGGTATTTATGCGAATTATAATGCCAATTACTGTAATATCTCGAATAATATAATTTATGACAATTTGAAGAGCGGTATGTACATTCTCCAATCATCTAATACTAATTTCACCAACAACAAAATTTATGATAACGTTAATGGTTTGATTTTAGTTAGATCATCCAACAACAATCTCATCAGTAATAACATCCGTAATAATTTCCAGATTGGGATGTCCATCGAAACTAAATCTGATTATAACAATCTCTCAGAGAATAGCATTAGTGGAAGCAATCTAGGTGTTTATACTCTGAACAGTGGCTATAACCGCATTGACGATACTCACATTTTCAATAATTCGATAGATCTGATACTGAACATGACAGCGAGAGTCGCTGTTCCTATAACTATTAATCATCTCTTCCTCGATAATCCTCTTGGTAATTTTGAGAATTACACAAGTCTTCATCTGGATGATACACTCTCTCCGCGGTCATCATATATTATCAATTGGTCACCAGGACGGACTGCAATTCCTCCTGTTGTGAACACCGCGATTTTTAGACAAAAATTCGTGGAGATATCGAAAATAACTGGAACAGTATCCATAGATCATATAATATTTTCATGGGATGATTCTGAGGCAGCAAGTGGTGGTTATGACGACAGCAGGTTTGGTTTATGGGTTCAGAAACCGTCTGGTTGGGATCTTTTGAATAATACACCTGCAACACAGAGTAATACACTTGCATATAGCAATCTTGTTCCATCATCAGAGTATGCTATACTCCAGAATACCACACCATTCTGCGGTGATAGTAGCTGTAATGGTGAAGAGAATTGTTCTTCTTGTGAAACCGATTGCGGAGTATGTCCTCCTATTTGTGGCGATGGCTCATGTAATGGTATGGAAAATTGTTTAATCTGTCCATTCGACTGCGGCGTCTGTCCCATATTCTGTGGTGACGGATCATGTAATGGTTTGGAAAATTGTTCAACATGTGATTCCGATTGTGGAA
>JBDRFU010000030.1:0-2393 GCA_043818435.1 Candidatus Aenigmatarchaeota archaeon | reverse complement strand
ATCTCAATAAATGTTTGTTGTTCAAACGTTTGATCAGCATGTGCCATACCTGTGAAGGCGATGCCGAGAACTAAGGAGATCATAATAGTAGAAATTATTGAATTGTTGTTCATATTAACCACTAATTATTTGAAAATTTACTGATATAAAGAAGTATGTTTTATTAGGGTGTGCGCCCATATAGATGGAAATTCGATCAGTTTTTTGTTTCGATGCTTTTATATAATCTCGAGAAAATGGGAATTTGGAGGTAAAAATATGACAGCAACAATTGGAGAGTATAAGGGTCACAAGACGTTGAGTCTGGTTGCAGAGGGAATGGAGAATTCGAAATTTCCACCATTCTCATTTGGAGTGGCAAAGGCAAGACTGATTCTGGCGCATCTTGATGACATCAAGAAATTCGTGGAAGAAAACGGTTGAGATATAACCGTTCCACTGATTTTTTCTTATAATGAACTCATTGATATAGTATGAGTTAGATTTCTCATAAAAAGCTTTTGGCATATCATAACATAAGATGATTATGGAAGAAATGTCCGTGGGTATGAGAACATTTAGATTATTCTTAGTGGAAGAGATGGTTAGATTGACGCCAACTTATAATGAGGCACTTGGCAATGATGGTAAAAGGGCGCTGATTGAATTATACGTGAAGAACTTCTCGGATACAGAAGTGTTGGATATATTTTCTGGGGACAGACCAATCGTGTTTAATTATTCTGGTGAGGATAGTGAACCAATATATTTATCATCAAAGTCATTTTGGAATTACTTGAGACCGGATTTGAATTGAGAAAGATTGTTTGATTCTTAAACCTTTCCATGAATGTTTTTGTATGACGAAAATCTTTGTATTGCGAGCACAGAAGGCATGGACTAGACCTGATGGTATAGACCTATCTACACTTCCTAAGCATGGAAAACTTGACATGGTGTGTGCGACCATATCAAGCGCGTTGTGGATATCTGATGATGTGCGAAGGGATACTGTTATTCATGTTGTTCTCGAGTGTCCGCCATTTGGACCGAAAACGATATCGTTTTTTGGTAATGAGATAAAGGGACTCAGGAGTGATGAGGTATCGATTGGTTCTTACATTAAGGATGCGCTTACTCGTGGTGTTGATCTGAAACTTGGGCAAGAGAAGCATGTGCGTGCAGGAATAAAGATTGCTAAAAAGAGTTATGAGCGACTTGTGTGGGAATTATCAAAAGAGGCTCAGGTCTTTGTTCTTGATGAACAGGGAAAGGATGTTAGAAAAGCATTTTTTAATAAAGGGGATATTGTATTTCTTATTGGTTCTGTTGAAGGATTACCCTCAACTGAGGAAAGTCGTCTTAGGGATATGAAAGCTGAGCGGATAAAATTAGGACCAAAGGCTCTTTTTGCATCTCATTGTCCGATATTGATACATAATGAGCTGGATAGACGGGGTTTGTAGATATCAGTATTCTGTTGTGATATGGGAATAAAAAAAAGAAATATCAAACTAGTTCTCCTATTGACAGCTCATCTTGTGCAACGACATCTGGATAATCTCCGGTTGGTAGGTTGTTTCCTGATGTACCAGTATCAGGTGTTGTGTCTACTGGGGTCTGATCCTGACCGATGCATCCAGATACGGAAACCATTGCGGCTATAAGGAGCACAATGATCAGTATTGTTGCATATTTTTTAGTCATTGTTTCCACCTCCGGAAGCCTTGGTACTGACAGCTATTTTCAGACGTTCTCTTATTGTTTCATGATTTTCCACTGCAGTGAGTGTCTGATTGGATTTTTGAACTTGTTCACGGATCTGTGCGGTTGTTAGGGTTCCACGAATTTCCTTCGCCTGATTTAATGCTGTCTGGAGTTGAGATTCAAGAGCTGAGATATCTTTTCCAGAATCTGATGCATTTTGCATGGCAGATTTTATTTCAGCAGCTTTTTGATACAGTATTGCACGTTCGTTTTTAGCTACAACTTCAGATTTATCTGAGCTGAATGCTTGGTTCATCTCTTTCCATTCCAATTTTAATTGGTTGATATTTTCTTTTGTTATGTTTTGGTTGAGATACTGGGTTTTCAACTGATGTATTTCAGTGAATCTTTGCGATAGATTCATTAGTTTGTACCCATTCTGGTGCATAGCTGCTGTTTCTGTGTTGATTCTTGCCAAGAAGCTGTTCATGGCCTTTTCGTTATGCATCTTTCTGATTCTGTTCTCGCTCTGAGTCATCTCTTTTATTTCGTTGTTCGTTGCATTCTTGACTCGGTTTCTTATCTCATTTCTTTCCTCTACTGTGAGCTGGTTTTGTACCATCTCTTTGAACTGGGTTGTGAGATTTCTTATTTCGTTTAGTTTACTGGAGAAGGCAGCGGTGTTGATATCCTCCACATTGATGGTG
>JBDRFU010000029.1:0-15031 GCA_043818435.1 Candidatus Aenigmatarchaeota archaeon | reverse complement strand
TTTGGTTTCTCAGGAACTAGACGTTTTATTCCGTTCTCTACACGTTCTGAGTTGAACTCGTGTTCATCAACTAGGATACGTCGGATCTCCTTTACATCGGGTTCTGTGAATTTTATATCATATTTGCAGATAGGAGGTTTCTTGAAGAAGTCGAATATCTCTTCAGGTAAAATCTCGAAATCCCAGGCAAGATCTTCGAAAACTTTCTTGATATTTCTTTTCTCTTTTATCAACGCAAGCGCTTTCTTCGGGCCGATGCCATGTACTCCGCCTGGATTGAAGTCCGTACCGATCAATATGCCTAATATAATAAGCTGATCCTGAGTTAGATCAAGGGAACCCAACACATCTTTGAGTATCAACATCTCTGGATTAACTGTGGTCCATTCAGTTTTTTGATATTTTCTTTTTCCTGAAACCGACAAATTTCTTATCAGACGTGTGGCACCGAAGAGTAAAGAATCATAGTCCTGTGAAGCAACTGCCCATGCATCTTTGTTTTGTACCATGACAGCGCAAAGCGCTTCTCCCTCAGACGGTGCTTGAATGACAGGAAACCCCATGGCGGATAGTAATGCTTTTGCACCATCAATCATATCTTGGTTTACGAAAACAGCGCGCTTTGCGAATTTTCTTGCTTGTTCGAGTTCACCGGCTTCAAGCGCGGTTTTCCATTCGTCATGTGCTTTCTTGCGAGCCTCGTGTCTCGTGGCTGCTTCTTCCTTCTTCGACTCTGGTGGTTTTCCATCAAAAACAAATACTGGTCGAATTCCTGCCTCAAGTAGATTTAATGAACGATAGAAAAAACCTGATAGATGTGATGTTACACGACCTTTCGAATCCATAAGCGGATTTCCATCATACCCACGGATTATACTTAGAAACTGGTAAAGCCAGTTGAAACTATCTATAGCTATTCGTCTACCTGCGAGATCCTTGAGCATGATCTCGGATGGTGCTAGTAATGATGTTAATTGGATGCCCATGATATATGGTTCAATTTAAAAGTTAAAAATGGCTGATATTGATTGGATTTTTATAGTTTCTCCATATGAATTACTATGTAAACGTGATTATATGCCAAATTATCAAAGACCGATAAGATTCAAAAATGTCCGGGAGATTCATTTAGGAAAACGTGTAACATTTCTAGGTGAAATACAGGGCCAGAAAAACTTTGGCAATGACGGTTTCTATTATGGTAAACCATACGAAGTTATCGGATCAGACGACACTGATAACAGCATCACCATTAAGAATGATGCTGGCCAATTTGGGACATATCCATGGTTCTTCTTTGGACATATGGTATTTGAAACACGAAGATGATTTCTAATCACTCATCGTCTCCAGAATTATCCTGCGTTCAGCTTTCTGGAGATGCTCAGCGAGGTTAGATTGTGAGATGCCGAGTTTCTTGGCGAGTTTGGCGATTGTGATTTTTCGCGGAACATTGTAGTAGCCGTTTTCAATCGCAGCCTTCATTATTCTCAGTTGTTTTTCAGTGAGTTTTGGGACATTGTAATGAGACATCTCTGCTCGGCGCTGGATGCTAACATCAAGACTGCGCTTTTTTCTCAGTTCCTTTAGAAGCGTACTCAAATCATTTTTCTCTCCGACTACATTCACGAGCATGTAACCAGATTCTAGGGTCATTGGTGGTTTAACGTGAATATCGGTTCGGGTTATTATTTTAGATAATGGTCCATATTTGAAATGTAGTGATAATATGGTTTTGCTGGTATCGCTAAACAAAATATGAAATTTTTTTATTGACATACTGCGTTTCAGGAATCGTTTGAGTGTATCTATCTCGATTTTTCCACTGATATCAACGATACCACGTGCGCCATCACGAAATGGATGAACATCAAGCATCTTGAACCGCGCATTGGGAAACTTACGGCTAATCTCACATGCCCAGAAGTTCTTTGACCTGATCTTGAGCCCTAATAGAAACATATTACACCAATGATGATTATTTTGAATGGTTTAAAAACTCTGGGGGGATACTGATAATATGGGTTTTGCTCATATCTTGCTAGCTGAATATAAGAAATTGAGAGAAGACGCGGGAAAGAACGGTATTGTAGGCACAACAAATCCCGCAATAACCGACAATGGAGACATGAATGTGTACGCCAGTGGTTCATGTGAGATAGAACTACCCGAAAACTCCATTTATTTTGATTTTGATAAGTTTCTTGGAGAGATGCGTAGTTGTGAGAAATTCCCAGATATTCGAGATCCTGAAATGAAATTTTATAGACACAAAAAACCGATTACTACAACCATAGAAAATCCTGATGCTTGTGAATTGTATGTTACCGATTTCTTTGAAACGGGATATCTTGTGATGATACCACCAGAAACTCCTGAAAAAACAACGATTCATATATTTGCACACGACAATATGAGACCTGTTGCCAAAATAACACGGGATCTGAATAATGATAGATACCCTTTTCATATCTTTCTTTTTGATTGTGATGACGCTAGTTGGGACATGAAAACACTCATGAATATACCATTCCAGACACCCGAGGTAAGATCAGGTGCAAGCACGGACACTCCCGCAACAGCTTCACTTAAATAAATGGTTTTTCTCAATGAACTATGGAACCGATTGATGTAGATATCTGTCCATTTGTATCATCTGAACAGTATGCATGTTTGACCAGATCTATGGCTAAGAAATTCTCTCACAATGTAGCCATGATAATATATGATGATGGTAAGATTGATCGCTCTCCAAAAACTGCATTCTTTAGAAAGACTTGCATCCGAGGAAGATACCGAAGCTGCGAGATTTATAAGTTGAACGCTGACAAGTTAGCTGAGGAATAGCTGTTAAATAGTTTTCTAGATTCGTTATGATAAGTGAGTGTGTGAAGATGAAATCAGACAAAATCGTTTGTCCTGTATCAAATTATTGTAAGGGACCAAAACTGGATTTTCCTAGGACACAGTCACATGTATTCAAACTGTTCGATATGCCTGGTGCGTTTGAACAATTATATTGCACCGATCTAGAGACATGTAAAACTTGTCCTATATACGAAACTGCTCAAAGAGCAGCTAAAGAAATCAAGGTAGCTGTTGGTATCCGAGGTAGCGGATTTGGTTCAGTGGAGTGCGCTGATGCCAATTATACAGGCAAATCAGCACACCGATGAATTCTTCATTCTTAAACATTTCTAACCCCGACATTATAGATGAATGGTTTCAGCATTCTGCAGATAACTTCCAGTTCTTCTTTTGTGTAGAGTTCTTGAGTATAATCTGGTTTCAGGATTTTTATGAATCTCATCTGCTGGAGAAAATATTTCTTAGCGATTCCTGATTCTGCAATTGTTTCAGCGATCTTGGTGATATCGCCAGCAGACAGATGTTTTGATACTGTTGTACGAAATTCGTAATCAGGGAATTTCTTGACAATTTCGATTGACTGTTTAATCTTCTTGGTATCTGATTTTCCTGCAATTTCCTGGTATTTCTCAAAAGGAGCCTTGATATCCATGGCAACATAATCAACTATTTTCTTCTCAAGTAGTTTTTCCAGTACTTCTGGTCTGGAGCCATTGGTATCAAGTTTCACAAGCAAATCCAGTTCCTTGATTTTCTCAATGAAACTGATTATATTCTTCTGCATGGTGGGCTCACCACCCGTGATTACAACTGCATCTATGAATTTCTTACGAATCTCGAGGAATTTTAAAACATCCACCACGCCCATTTTCTCAGGCGTGCTGTCGATCTTCTCTACAAGCTCGGGATTGTGACAATAACTACAACGAAAATCACAACCCATTGTAAACACTGTCGTCGCGACTTTGCCTGGATAATCTATAAGTGTGATTTTTTGAATTCCTCGGATGTCCATTAATATCAGCTACGTAATCATAATCGCTAAAAGAATAAAACAGGAGTTACTTCATAGCAAGCATAGGCTTTACTGCGAATTTTAGACGCTGACTGTATTCTTCTTGCTTACCTTCATTCCAGTGCTGGACTGGACGGATATAACCAACCACACGTGAATATACTTCGCATCGTTTGCCACATGTGGGGCATGCGAAATGTTCACCTGATATATATCCATGAGCAGTGCATACCGAGAATGTCGGTGTGAGTGTATAATAAGGCAGTCGAAAAGTATGTGCAATCTTTTTCACTAGTTGTGCAGTTGCATCTTCATCATCTATACTCTCACCAAGGAATGTGTGAAAAACCGTACCACCGGTATATTTTGTTTGAAGATCGTCCTGATGACTAAGAGCCTCGAATGGATCGTCTGTGTAATTCACAGGGAGGTGTGTTGAGTTCGTATAATAAGGTACCTTCTTACCGGCAAAAATCATTTTTGGATATAATTTTTTATCGATACGGGCAAATCTATATGACGTTCCTTCTGCAGGAGTTGCTTCTAGATTGAAGATGTGACCGGTTTCCTGCTGAATCTCTTCCATTTGGCTGCGCATGAAATCCAGTGTTTTTATCGCAAATGACTTTCCTTCTGGTGTTGTGATATCAGAACCGAGGAAATTCAATAATGCTTCATTCATACCAACAATCCCAATCGTTGAAAAATGTTTCTCAAGATTTCCAAGATATCTTTTTGAGTATGGTAACAACCCCATTATCATATTCTTCTCGACAACCTTTCGTTTTATCTCGAGTGACCGCTTAGCTAGATACATCAGTTGTTCAAGTCTTTCGAAAAATTCATCATCACCCTTACTCAGATATCCTATTCTGGGAAGGTTTATTGTAACAACACCTATGCTACCGGTTGACTCGCCGGAACCGAAGA
The DNA here is from genome assembly GCA_043818435.1 of Candidatus Aenigmatarchaeota archaeon. Taxonomy (GTDB): domain Archaea; phylum Aenigmatarchaeota; class Aenigmatarchaeia; order GW2011-AR5; family JACRAC01; genus JBDRFU01. Next base: position 10,218 of record JBDRFU010000029.1, on the reverse strand, counting down.
GACCGCCTGTCTTCTTCCGAAGCTCACGCAAATCAAGCTGAAGTCTGCAACACATCGAACGAACATCGTGTGGCTTTAGATCACTGTTGACAAAATTCTGGAAATACGGCAATCCGAATTTTGCAGTCATTGCAAAAAGAAGTTTTGCATTCTCGGTCTCCCAATCGAAATCCTTTGTTATATTATATGTTGGGATTGGCCAGGTAAAAACTCTACCAGCCATATCACCACTTGTCATGACATCGATGAATGCCTTGTTTATCATATCCATTTCATTTTGATAATCATCATATGTTGTAGTTAACAGTTTCCCACCTATAACAGCTGGCTGATCGCGAAGATCCTCGGGAACTGTCCAGTCGAGTGTTATATTAGAAAAGGGTGAATTTCCTGTGATGAACACCTTACCGTTCCTGCGTGCAACAAAAGTGTTATTTTCGGTTGTTGGACACCATACTTTTCCCATATATGGAACTTTCTGGATCTTGGTGATGGATGTTGTATCGTTTCGGATTAAATTTATGATCCAACCATCATTAGGATTCTTTGCCAAGGTTGTACCGTAACCACAAAGCACGCACAACTCTTGCAACTGATCTTTAACCTTGTCGCTTTTTGTATACAACCGCATACGACCATTCGGCTCGATATGACCATCACCCTTCACGTAAGTATCGATAAAGAGTCGAATTTGCCTGGCTGAAAGTGTTTTGACAAACTCAGGTATTTCTTTCGCTGTTATGGTTTCCCGTACTTTTTCAGATTCGCGCTGATTCAGGCGGAATCGCAGACCAGGATTTTGTGAAAATCCGTGCACCCGAGACATCTCATGCCATGTCATACCGAGATTTGATAGGGTTGATCTAATCTCATCGACGTTTTCTTCGTTTATGGTCGACTGATATAATGCAATACGACCACGGTCATCAGCAAACGATCCTTCAGACACCAGCCACGCATACAATCGTATCATATCATCTAACATCTCGTTTTGACTTCCTGTACAGGCAGATATTGGTACCAGAACTGGTGTTTCAAACTCCAAGAGACTCTCGGCTTCATTGAATTCATAATTATTGGAATTGAATTTTTTTCTAAGAACTCTGTGATTTGGCGTAACAAGCTGATCCTGAACACGATTCTTGAGATTCACCATTTCGCCATCAAAATCATAGACATTAATTCTTTTTGGAACTAGAAATTCGATTTTTCTCGTGGTGGTATTGAAAGTCGCGATCTTCTCATTCTGCAATTCGTTATGTTTCTTCCAACCATTCTCTGTGAGAACCTCGGTATCTTCTGAAACACACTGTCCACCCCATCGTGATGTAATATTCATACCATAAACGTATTCCTGAATACACTGTTTGACACCTTTATAATCTAAATTATCTGCGCGCACGAATGGTGCTAGATAGGTATCGAATGAAGAGAATGCCTGCGCGCCTGCCCACTCGTTTTGTAGAACACCAATAAAATTAACCATCTGAGCTGTTGCTGTTCTTAGATGTTTTGGCGGTGAAGACTCGACTTTTCCTGGAACACCATTAAAACCCTCGCTGAGAAGTTGTCTCAAACTCCATCCTGCGCAGTAGCCACTGAGACTCATACTAAGATCATGTAGATGATAATCGCCATTCATATGCGCCTGCCCAATCTCTTTTGGATATACGTGATTCAGTGCGTAGAATGACATGACAGTACCGACACCATGCCAAAGTAAACCTGAAAATGAATAACCTATGTTTGCATTTTCTTTCACACGCCAGTCGTCCTGATGAAGATAATCGTCAACAACATCTTTCACATCCATCAACAGATTTTTTGCCTCGCGTAGTTTACTTCGCTGTTCTCGATATAAAATGTACGCCTTTGCCATTGCATAGTTCCCGTGTTCAACTATTGCCTTTTCAACACAATCTTGAATATCTTCTATTGTTGGGACTTTCTTTCCTGAGAAATCGTCATTTAGAATCTTGACGGCTTTATTGGATATTTTTTCTGCAACAGCATGATCTTTCTCACCAACTGCCTGTGCAGCCTTCCATATAGCTTCTGTTATTCTGGTTTGCTCGAACGAAGCTATCTTGCCGTCTCTTTTTCGCACTTTTAGAATTAAATTCGGTGTCATTTCATCACAACCCACACGCATCAAAATGTTTCAGAGAATCCTATCTTCGCATACGATTGATATATATAGTTTTCTCCTATTGAGAAGTCGTAGTATAACCGAATATGTTCGGTTATTCATGCAATCAGACCTTATATATAGGTTAACTCAATAACAGTGTGAAGTTTGTTACGGATGTGTGGGCAATACGATAGTGAAGTGACAATCTTGATATACATAATGTATATACTAAAACCATCCACCTATATTTGGTGAGTCATCTATACGCAACCAATATGATCTATTGAGATCCATGCAACACTTGTCAATCATGGGAAGATCTCCGTTTGCTTTGCGAGTACACTCATCAAAATTACTCATAGGTCCTTCTAATGCGTCAAGTGTTATTCTGAAAAGCTTATCCTTTCTGCGCCTGTAGGTTTCGGAATTCTCAATATGACGAATGAAACCATCCACCTTAGCTGGAGAAATCATCTTATATTTTTTCAGTAGCAATGCTTTCTCGATATAGATATCATGATCCTCAATGATACGAGGTGCACCGAATAGATATTCTGTCAACTGACACCATGGTTTTGTATCCATCAGTGGTGTTATTGCTGTAGATTCTGCATAAATTCTCTCTGCCAGAACAGCAACATCTTCTATAAAGTTCCTTGAGGCATAAGGACTTGCAAATCCGTATCTGAATGATGTGATTGGTGATGGTTTAATCCAATCATGATGATATATACCGAATCTACTTGTCCGAGCTCCGTAACCATATCTTCTATTGTATTTCTTCATCACTGCTAACCATTCCTTCTTGAATTCTTTTCCAGCTCTATGTGTTGCTACATGGGTAAGCTCATGAAATGTATTCTGTGATGTGGATGATTTATCAGTATTAACCAATATATGATCATCTGGCCAAGGCATGCGACTGTATGTACCAAAGTAGTTAGTTTCTCCAACAGGAGCAAAACAAATTGTAGTGTCCTTGAGCGTATTTGGATTCACGTAACTAAAGAATGCGCTTCCTATATCAGGGGGCATGCCACCCTGGATATCCATTTTGTACGCCTTTTCAAGTCTGTCTGTCTCGGGATCTTCATTTCTTTCATTCATCAGAGTGCATCTGAGATATCCTCCACCAAATCTGATACGAGCGTACGCTTCCCTACGAAGTGGCGTGTATAATATAGATATCATTGCTAATGATAGTAATGTTCCTGCAACAACTTTTCTGATATTCATAGGAGACATGGTAGAGGAAAAGCTTTAATATAATATACAAATCTTGGGGGATGATCGTAGAAGGTTTTTATACCTATCTCACTAAGAAAATAACATGATATTATTGATTGCATTGCTTATTGGATTGCTTGCATTGGTATTCGCAGGCGCGCTAATTGTCAGCGTGATGAGAAAGCCAAAAGGCGATGCCAAGATGCAGGCTATTGCTCAAGCCATTCAAGATGGTGCAACTGCTTTTCTCAAGCGTCAGTATAAAACCGCTGCCATCTTTGTGATTGTTCTTGGTATAATATTCTATTTCGCACTTGGCTGGGTTGCAGCATTATCATTCGTGCTCGGTGCATTCTTCTCAGCGCTTGCTGGTGTTATTGGTATGATGATCTCTGTGCGTGCGAATGTGCGCACTGCTGAAGCTGCGAGACACAGTATGGGAAAGGCTTTGCGAACTGCGTTCTCTGGTGGAGCTGTAAATGGTTTTGCTATTGTTGGTCTTGGTCTTCTTGGTGTTGGTGGGTTGTATCTTATTTTCGGTGATCCTAATTTGATTCTTGGATTTGCATTTGGTGCTTCATTGATTTCATTGTTCGCAAGAATTGGTGGTGGGATATTTACAAAGGCTGCTGATGTTGGTGCTGATCTTGTAGGAAAGATTGAGAAAGGTATCCCAGAGGATGACCCAAGAAATCCAGCTGTCATTGCTGATAATGTTGGAGACAATGTTGGTGATTGTGCTGGTATGGGTGCTGATCTATTCGAATCATATGTGGTTACGATAATTGCTGCTATGTTGCTTGGATCTACTCTATTCGGTCTTGCGACAAACTATGTGTTATTCCCAATCGCTATGTGTGCTGTTGGTATAATTGCATCTATCATCGGATCATTCTTTGTACGTGCATGGGGTAAGGGTGAGAAAGCTGTGTGGGGTGCTCTGCTCCGGGGCTTCATTGTAACTACACTACTCAGCATCATCGGATTTGGTATACTTGCATATTACATGTTTTCAAATTGGATTGGATTGTTCATATCGTCGCTTGCTGGTTTGGTTACAGCATTCCTAATCATGATTATAACCGAGTACTTTACATCTAAGGACAAGGGACCTGTGCGCAGCATTGCACTAGCAAGTGAGACAGGTGCTGGAACAAATCTGATTACAGGACTGGCTGTTGGTATGAAATCAACTATACTTCCTGTACTAGTTATATGTGCCGCGATCTTGGTTTCATTCTATGCAGCTGGTTTGTATGGAATCGCAATTGCAAGCTTGGGTGTACTTTCAATTACTGCTATGGTGATGAGCATTGATACATATGGACCTATCTCAGATAATGCTGGTGGAATTGCAGAGATGGCGAAGATGCCGAAAGAGGTGCGCGCTGTTACAGATCCACTTGATGCTGTTGGAAATACAACTAAGGCAACCACAAAAGGAATTGCAATTGCATCTGCAGCTGTGAGCGCACTGGCGCTTTTTGCTGCATTCGTTGAGGTTACTCATCTTACTGCTATCAATCTTATGGAAACGCCTGTTCTGGTTGGTCTTATAATCGGTGCTGCGTTACCATTCCTGTTCTCTGCATTCTGCATGCAGGCTGTTGGAAAGACTGCATTCTTGATTGTCAAAGAGGTTCGAAGACAGTTCAAAGATATCAAAGGTATCATGTCTGGAAAAGGTAAGCCTGATTATGCAACATGTGTTGATATCGCAACGCGTGGTGCGCTACGAGAGATGGTTGCACCAGCATTGCTAGCAGTACTTGCACCTATTTTAGTTGGATTCATACTTGGTCCTGCTGCTCTTGCAGGTATGATTGGTGGTGTCATTGCATCTGGTCTTGTACTTGCACTGTTTTTGTGCAACTCAGGTGCATCATGGGATAATGCAAAGAAATATATTGAAGATGGTAATCATGGTGGAAAGAAGTCTGATGCTCACAAAGCAGCTGTTGTTGGAGACACTGTTGGTGATCCATTTAAAGATTGCGCGGGCCCCGCAATAAATCCTTTGATCAAAGTTATAAGCACATTATCGATTCTACTCGCGTCGCTATTTTTGATGTTTCATGTATTATAGATAGTTTGATTTTGAAGTCTGCTATCTTTTATATCATTTCTAAGTTTGGAGATCTCATCTTTAATATCACTCCAGTTTCTGCCTTCGCTACGAAGAATTAGATTTATCTTATCAATCTTTTCTTGATGACGACTCAACGGTAGAAGAATTTTAGCTAACTCCAAAACATTTTTCGTGCGATACATCATAATTCTATATATATCCGCGTTGACATTCTTCCCTTGTCTAGACACCCCAACTTTCGTATCCAAATAAATATTTGGGGCATATCTCAGTTGCCTAAATTTTTTAATAATCTGATTCAGAATTTTTTTATCTTGACTACCTAGTTGAAATACGAATCGCACGGAATTATCATGACTTTTCAGAATTTTCCAACTACCCTCGGAATCGGAATAACCCGCAATGAAATTATAGAAACAACGATTGTCATGCATGATCCATTCCGGAATCTCCTCAGGTTTTTGTAACATAAAGGAAAAGCTTTCATTCAAATCACAATACACAAACCACTGTTTGATATTGAAATTTTTATTGAAAAATGTATGTTTTCCTACATTCGAGAAATTTCCGAATGTTTTATTCATCATTTCTACCTGTGCTGGATGCGTTGTTGTTGTCTGTACACGTATAACTTTGTGTATTCTCCTTGCATGGACATCGCCTGCTCTCAAACCCAGCATATATGCTTTCAATTTCAAATCTTTACCGAACGATGTTTTTGGATATTTGGTAATCGATTCGGATATCGTTCTCCTAGGTATATTGTGTTTCTCAAGCCATCTCCGAACTGTTTTACCGTGTTTCATTCCAAGTTTCTTAGCGATTGAATCACTAGACATCCGTTTATTAATATAAAGATCTCTGATGATTTCTTTTTTTATCATGATATCAGATATATTGTTCTGATATTTAAAGATACGGTAGGTCTTCAATAATCGAGATTGCGAGCACGTTGACAATATTACTTGCTAGCTTGTTTATGATATTCCACGAAGGGAAATTATTGCTACGTTGGCTACATAGTTCTTAGGATTTTAGGAAATTCTCGATTATCTTCGTGGGTAAATTGTAGTTTTCATCAACTGAATTTAGTATTTGTTTTATGTTTCGTCCATCTCGTACTGCCATTGTTTTGGCAACACTGGGTGTTATCTCTGGATGGAATTGTATACAAACGAAATTTCTGATTGCATACGACTGAATAGAGTGATTATTCTGGGCTAATAAAACTGCATTGAGTGGAAATTTTTCTATTATATCGCAGTGACTTTGATACACTAGAAATTGTTGTGGAAAATCATTGAACAACGGATGATTGATACCGTCTTGTGATAATTTAACTTCTACAAACCCTTCTTCACCGACATCGCTGAGACGGATATTTCCGCTTAGTGCTTGTGTAACTGCATGGAATCCGAAGCAAATACCTAGCGTTGGTATACTAAGATCATCAATCATGTGGATCAGATCTAGAAATTTTTTTACCCATGGTGTGTTTCCATATGCGGATGCTCTGGATCCTGTGATAATTATTCTAGAAAAAGATGAGAGTGTGTTTTTTTCTGGAAACTGATTATCAAATAGATTCGTGGTTGTTATATTGTTTTCATCGTATCCATAGTTCAATAATTGTTTTCGTATTAGTACTGCTCCATTTGTTTCAGGACTTGGATCAAAATCACAGTTCAGTATCAGTATTTTCATTCTACTCACCGGATGATAACCTATCGATTAGATATGAACGCAATTCATCTGGATTGGATGAATTGATTTCTCTGATGTGTAATGCATCGTTGCCGTCTGAGAGAATACGCTCCGTAACTCCTAGTTTTTCATACGCTTTGTTGTATCCTCGTTCACATAGGCCAATAGCAGCAAGCGTTCTCAGAGAATTGACTGTATCTTGTATTGTTCTCCCGTTGATGTTAGCATCCAAACCATATCTGGCTGTGGTTCGTAGATCATCAAAAGTCCCATTGAAACCTGTTGGTAGATTTTCACAACCATGGTCTGCTATATAATAAGCTAGGCCGAGGACAAATGAATTGATCATCTGGATTCTTTGTGGCGTAGTTGGCATATCAGGTACTCTCAATTCTAATGAGAAGACACTATCTGGGTTTTTGTGATCAGGACGGATTCTGATGTTCCAAAATATCTGGTGTGGTTCGAGTGTATCAAAAGGTACGTAGCTAAACCCACCATTACCATTGTCTCTGATTCTACGCAACTCTTCGAGATTAGCATCCAGTTGATCTGCTCCCAATTTAGTGTTTACCTCATCTGATATTCTCTGTAGATGATAATGATACTGATCCATTGTTTCTATCCGTGGCATATCTCTCCACATACTTGGTGGAAAATATCTACACAACTGCGCATATTGATCAATCCGTCTGCTCTGGTTACCTGTATCTTCCAGTCTACCATTACTGTATCTGAAAGGCGAACTTGCTGTTAGTGCTAATAAAACTGGATTTATGTCTCTAAAAACCTTGAAAAGTTCGAATCCGAGTGTTTCATCACTAACGCCGATAACTATCTGCTGGCTTGCTATATCAAGAAGTCCTTGTGCACATGCCTCTGAAAGTGATGTTGTTCTATACCATCGTGGCGTCACACCGTCTGTGTCTGTTAGTAACGATGCACCGCCATAAATCTCTCCACCCAAATTGTGTGTTGTGGATAGCAGCTGACTAATGTAATCGGCAACTCCACTATTCAACTCATCGATATTTCTGGCTAATGAAACATTCAGTTCTACCATATCTCTGGTATTCACTTCGTGTGTTATTGGTAAACCGTTTGCTGATATCAGTCTCGCTGCATCTACGTTGTAGAGATTGAACTCTAACTCGTTGCTAATCTGACCTACGTCTCTATAGCTTGTCATGTCATTCCCACCATCTTAACCTACATTCTATCATCTGTTTCGTATTTAAACTTGATGTTATAATAGTAACATAATGTGAGAAAGGTGTTTTGAATGGTAACAACCAGTCAGATTGTACGAAAATATATTGAAAGTATGCCTGCTGTTCATGAGTGTCTTGGAAAAGGACTGATTAGCTATGGTTCTCTGGCCAAAATGTTATTACCGAAGATTGAAGGTGATATGGGTAAGGGTGTCAAGCTTTCTGCTATTGTGATGGCATTACGGAGATACTCGGAAACCATGACTAGAAAATATTCCTCAAAACTGCCTCATGAATATATTCAGGAGGTTTCGGTGAAATCAAACATTCTAGATGTTCTTGTGCAGAAGTCAACTACACTATACCCAAAGCTACGCAAGTTATACGAGAAGATAGATCCTGCGAAAGGCGATATATTGAATGTTGTGCAGGGTGATTATGAGACTGCTATTGTGACGAATATGAGACATGAGGAGAAATTATCTGATATTTTCGATGATGAGACGATTCTCTGGAGGGAGAAGAAGCTTGCCATGATATCTGTTAAGATATCGAAAGAGTATGTCTATACACCTGGCGTCATTCTGAAGATGGTTCAGTCATTAAACTGGGAAGGGGTAAACATATTCGAGATTGTTTCTACCCTCACTGAGATCAATTTCATAGTTTCGGAGAAAGATGCGACAAAAGGGTATGAGGCATTGCAGACATTGCTCAGGAAGGATTAGATCTCTAACCTACGAGACGATGTTTTTTCGTTGAAAAATCACTGATCTCTATTGTATATGTTAACCTACACATGTATTTTTATACTATGAAGACCACTTATAGGTAGTGAATATGTGTGTGGTTAGATATGAATAAATACGATTTTAGACTTGAAGATCATCAATTGGACATGCTACTTGGATCTATGATCAAATCCTTTGGAAAAAAGGATAGAGAATATGTAAATAGTATTCTCGATGACGTTCTGGAATTTTATACAGGATATGGTGTGACACTTGATTTCAGACCGGGTGTTAGATTATCCAATAAGACACGGTCTGCTTATATTGCTGGAAAAAGACCTCTAGTAGGGCGTGTGTATCCTAAAAGAAAAAAATCCTTTACACTATACAAACCATTCAGGGTATCAGAACCGATTGAACAGAGAAGAACTGTTGCACATGAGGTCTGGCATATTATAGAAAGAGATCGTAAAGTGAAATCCTCTGACACTATTAGGGAAGGGACAGCGACCTATGCAGACCATCTTTTTATCGGAGATCGACTTGTCGAAGATATTCGTAACAGGGATGATCCGAGGTTTGAGAGATTAGGAACTGCTAAGCTTATACAAGATTATATGGATGAAAATGATATCAAGAATCCATTATTGGTTCTGTTGGATTTAGAAACCCGGGATAAAATAGAAGATTATGTTATTAGAAAGGCTGAGTCACCTGAGCTACCGGATGATCTTATGAAAAAGTTGAGAGCAGCTTCATTGAAAATATATCCGCCTATGGATGAGAAATAGGATATTATTTCTTAAAACATCGTGTACAGACTGTTTTCCCTTCAGAGAAATTGACATCCCGGAAACATATATTTTTTCCACACATCTCACATGTATGTACAAGTATCATAGGCTTGCCGCAGACAGCGCATTTTGTTGAGGAATCTTCTTTTGTTGATCGACTCGATTGTTCTGGTGACATCGATTTACTACTTTGATCTGATCCAGCAGAATGAAATTTCTCTTTTCCCATTCTGTCCAAATCGTTTAGCCAGTCATCACTATCTTTTGGCTTCTTTCTTAGAATGATAATAGAGATCACAATGACAATTATCACGATAGCTACTATTGCCAA
>JBDRFU010000028.1:0-7022 GCA_043818435.1 Candidatus Aenigmatarchaeota archaeon | reverse complement strand
CAAAGTTGAGGATATCATAAAAGAATCATTGAAAAAAGCTATTTTAGATATTCTTCAGCAACCAGAAATCAATATCGAACACAGAATAAAAGAAAAAAATGGACCTTTTCTGATTATGATGATAGGTTTCAATGGTGTTGGAAAAACAACAACACTAGCAAAAGTTGCGCATAGGCTCAAACACTACAAACCAATACTCGCTGCCGGTGATACCTTTCGGGCAGCTAGTATAGAACAACTGGAAGAACATGGAAGAAGATTAGGACTAAAAGTAATGAAACACCAATACGGTGCTGACCCAGCTGCTGTTATATTTGATGCCAGGAAACACGCCGAAGCAACCGAATCAAAACTCGTACTAGCAGATACAGCCGGAAGGAGTCATTCTAATGCCAATCTTATGGACGAACTGAAAAAAATCGCTCGAGTAAACAAACCAGATCTTAAAGTACTGGTACTGGATTCTCTTACCGGAAATGATATCTACGACCAAGCAAAGTTATTCAACGACGCAATTGGGGTAGATGGAATCATACTTGCAAAAGCAGACGTTTACGAAAAAGGCGGTGCAGCACTTTCAGCAGCATACACAATACAAAAACCTATTCTATTCATGGGCGTGGGCCAAGAATACAACGATCTAAAAGAATTCGTGCCACATGAGATTGTGAAAGCGTTGTTGGGATAAAAGAACGGGAAATCAGTTTCTATGATGCTTGATAATCTAAGCCGATTGCTCTATGGAATGCATTATCTATCATAATAAATAAATTATCCTTATAACCTGCTGGAAAATCAAAATCTTCCCGAACTAAATATGCTGCCTTCTTCGGAGACTCGACAGGATCTTTCCATGATCTCCTGGATCTATGATGAATATATCGAACAGCCGTAGCAAGTATCAGATTTTGCATAGCCGATGTTTTATCGGTTCTAGACAATTCATCCAACGACTCGTACTGATGTTTAAGTATGTCAGGTACTCCTAACTGCGTCAATTCCTCATAAAGTGATGTAGTTCTATATGCATATTCTCGCTCATTCCTTATTCTTCGTTTATTGTCCCAAGGTTTTAACTTTCTTGTTGGATATCTCGGAGTTGGTGAAGTAGCCCGTGCCAATGCACCACCTATGTTATAGGTCAACCCGGCCAACATCATCTGCTGATTTCCAGAAAGTAATTTTGTATGAGACCTACCATCCGGTGATATGAAAGTGTAATTTTCAAACTGTCGTAAATATTTTACGAATGATGTCAATGTACTGTCATTTCCAACTGTATATGCACCCGGTTCTCTGACGGATGAATCGATTAATTCATCATACATCACTATAAGCTCGTCACATATTGAACGTGCCAAAAGACATGCCATTAATGTTCTATCATGCTTGGTCTTATCCGACTTCTCACCTCTAACTCCAGTCACATCCAATCTAGAAAATGAAGAATTCTCATATTCATGTTCGAGATCTTGTATGAATTTCAATTGATCAGTTATTTCATTTCGATACTTTGTAATATTTCTTGCAAGTGGGCAATCTTCTGGTATCATGCCATTCAATGTTGGATGATTAAATGTAGATATCCCATATGCTTCATACGCATTATAATCAGTACCCAATACCGTAGTTTTCCCGAGATGACGAACTGATATGTGCTGCTTTTCTAGATATTTAGTCATTGCATCTTTCGAGGTTACTATCTTCTCTTCGTCCTCCCCAGAATCTGTAAATGTCACTATACCTATGATATCACGTTCTCTCAGAGGACCATCCTTTGCGGTTATCCTCGATAACATATATCTTACATTTCCTTGAGGATCTTGCTTAACTTCATACTCATTTTCTTCAGTATACGTTTTCGTTATCGTGAAATCCGTGTCAAAATCAAAAGCTATAGCAGCCCTAGGTATCAGTCTTCCACGTTCTTCATTCATTAAAAATCTAAGCTCTCTTTCTATATCGGAATAATGTTTTTCATATACTTCTTTCAGCATTCTATCCTCAGCGTCTACCTCATCACCCCATTTATCTTTGAACTCCCGTATCTTCAGGATACGTTCTAAGATTATACCTTCATCATCAAAAACATCTCCAGTAAGTTTTCCATCATTTTCTAACATTTTTTTAGCACATACCCAATCCATAGAATATTCTGATAATTTACCAAACCATGACATAGTATCCAAAGTGCATTCCATAGCAGTCTTCACATCACCATGCATAAACTCTACATCATCCCCCTTCGTACCAAGCCAGTAACCATTGTATCTCTTAACAATATCCTGTATACCCTCCAATACAACAGTATCACCACACTTTGCTCCCGAAGCCAAAGCTCTTGTATGGAATCCTTCAGGAAGATTATATTTTTTAACAATTTGTTGAACAAAAAGACTACTAGCAACCATATCAACATTTGTCATTGCTATCGGTCCTCGATATATTACAACACTAACTCCGTTATAATCCTTAGGTATTCGAGCTTTTGCTTTTCGTAGTTCTAAAGGATCAAATTTCTCCAACGGACGCAAACACCCATCCAACACAACTGGTTCTACCATACTCCTTAATCACCCAGAATTCTATTTAAAATCAGAATCAGTAAATTTTATTTAAATGGTTTATGGACAGCTTTTAAGTCTTCTTACGATCTATTTTATATTGTGATATTATGCTGGAGTCACTATCATCAAAATTACGAGGAGCAATCGATAAACTTACACGTGGATCCATTGACAAAGAAACAGTCGAAGAACTAATCCGAGAGATCCAAAGAGCTTTGATATCCGGAGATGTTGATGTAAAACTCGTTGATGAATTGAGTGAAAACATCAGAAAAAGAGCATTTGAAAAAATCCCCGAAGGAGTAACACGCAGAGATTACGTTACTGGCGTGGTTTATGGTGAACTTGCAAATATCATGGGTGGCGAAAGACCTGAAATTGGCCTTAGACCCAAGAAAATATTACTATGTGGCCTCTTTGGATCAGGAAAAACATCAACAGCTGCAAAACTAGCAAGATTTTATCAAAAGAAAGGTCTAAAAGTAGGTCTGATCTGTTGCGATACATACAGACCAGCTGCATATGAACAGCTTGAGCAACTTGCCAAAACAATTGATGCAACGTTTTATGGAGAAAAGAACGAGAAAGATTCTACTAAGGTTCTAAACAATGCACTAAAAAAAGTCAAGTCAGAAATCATAATTGTTGATTCCTCTGGAAGAGATGCACTCGACAAAAATCTAATCAACGAAATCCGGAAATTGAATGATATTCTAAAATCAGATGAAAGGATTCTAGTAATCCCTGCTGACATCGGTCAGGCAGTAAAAACTCAAGCCGAGGAATTCCACAAAAACCTCGGGATCACGGACATTATAGTCACCAAACTCGATGCTACAGCAAAGGGCGGTGGTGCGCTGACTGCCTGCCGTGCAACAGATACCACAGTAAAGTTTATAGCGATCGGAGAAACCCCAAATGATCTAGAAATATATGACTCAAAGAAATTCGTTGCACGCTTAATAGGAATACCGGATCTGGAAACCTTGCTCGAAAAAGCCAAATCCGTGACAACCGAAGAAAAAGCAAAAAAAATCATCCAAGCAGATTTCACATTAACAGACTTCTATGAACAAATGGCTAGCATGCAGCAAATGGGACCACTTAGTCAGATAACCGATATGCTAGGAATCGGCAAAAAGATACCAAAAGGCATGCTCGAATCTCAGCAAGAAAAAATCAAAAAATGGAAATTCATGATAGATTCCATGACAGAAGAAGAAAAAAACGATCCATCAGTAATGAGCCCATCGAGACTATCCAGAATAGCAAAAGGATCTGGCATACCTGAATCAGAAGTTAGAGAATTCATCAGCCAATTCGAAAAAACCAAAAAAACAATGAAAAAGATGGGAGCAGGAAGAATGCGACGCGGTGATATCTCCAAACTTCTAAAGGGCGGCGGTCTACAGTTCTAATTAGCCAAAGAGACAATATGCACCTATCATACCATATAATGATTCTTCAACAGATTTCGATTGCTTAGTATTTCTTACTGTAAACACCACATCAACCATCATCGAACCAGAAAGTTCTCGAATATTCCAATTGACATAATCAAAATGTGTTATTTTTGCAACAACAACACCCCGCCCATTATGAACACGAACCTGGGGAATCCTTCCACCAACACGAATATTATCTTGAAGAGTATATTGAGTAAATACATCATTATTCTTAAGAATTTCTGCTACAACTCTTGCTGTTGCATATAACGAGGTTCCTAGAACGGGTTGTTCTAGACGAACAACGTCTCCTCTTTTCATAGTCATCAACTAAACATATTACCAAAAGTTCAAATACACGATTTATTACATCACCACACAGTAACAATCCCTTTATATAAATTTCTGCGTTCTTCGGAATATGCGAGTAAAACCTTTACAAATTTTGACATTTGTTTCAGCGTTAACGCTAGGGGCATATGCTGCAATCTCAGCAACTGATACATCAGACCCAACACCAATGAATTACGATTTTGACTTTAAACCACCATCATCAACAACGGATACAGTAAATGTATCATATAACAATACACCATTTCCTGATACATTCAAAGACATTCCTGAATTCTACAAAGTCCCTATAAGATTTGCAGTATCAGAAGGTATGACATTAAACAACTGGACTGAAGAAGAAGCTGTTGCATTTGAAACATTAATGTACACGATCTTAAGACAAGAGAGTTTTGGTGATATTCCTTTTCACGAATGGCCAGAAAAGAAGACCACATGGAAACCTTCAAGAGATGGAAAATGTTTAGGAGCATATCAAATATGCAAATTAGCTCTACAGGAGGCTGGTACTGATTGCAACGGTGACAACAAAATCGATCCTAACAACTTTGATGATGCCGCATGTAGCGCTTTCATATATCTTTTATATGCATTCGAGAAAACAGACGGGGCACTTAGTAATAGAATCAAGGCAGCGATTGATAGATACAACATACGTGATTCATACAGGGAAGAAGTTTTCAGAGAATGGAAAGAAAACATGGAACGATACTATACATTAAAAAGAACTGTAGGAGAAATAGCCAATGAAATTATAGACAATCCAGATTTCAGAAAAGAATAGTCATTTTTATTCTTCCGAATCAGACTGATTTCTATGATAGATATCCATTGCCACCTAGAATATATGAATAATCCAGAAAAGGTAGTCATTGAAGCCAAGAAAAAAGGCATGCAAGCTATCATATGCTCTATCCCTGATCAGGAAGATATTGGAAAAGTTCTACATCTAAAAGACAAATATCCAGAATTCTTTTTTCTTTGTCTAGGATTTCATCCACACGGTCTTGAGAAATACACAAACGAACAAATTGATGAATATCTTCTCCAAATAGAATCACAAAGATATGATATCGTGGGAATAGGAGAGATAGGATTAGAATATACCGAAGATCTAAAACATGACAAAGAAAGACAAATCATAATATTTGAGAAATTCATAGAACTCGCGAAAAAACTAAACCTACCAATACTTATCCATATCCGTGATGCCTATGAAGACGCTTTTACTGTCCTAGAAAAACACAAATTACGAGATGTAGTTCTCCATTGTTTTAGTGGGAGTGAAACTGATCTAAAACGAGCTCTTAGTAACGGCTACTGGATATCATTTGCAACAAACGTATGCTACACTAAGAAACATCCACGACTAGCAGCACTAACACCACTTGATAGAATGCTCTTAGAAACCGACTCTCCATGGCTAGATCCTGCAAACCCACGAGAACGAACAAACCGACCTTGGAACATAGAAAAATCAGCTGAAGTTATAGCCAAACTCCATGGAAAAACCAAAGAAGATGTGTTAATTCGAACCACCCAGAACGCTAAGAAGGTCTTTGGGGTCTGAATAGCTGTCACTACCCGCCAATACTATATTTATATCATTTTCTGCATCTTAGGTACCTTGATATCATGAAAAAATTCATCAAGAAAACACTAAAATACGTTGGATTGACAACAGCAAGTATTATTATAGGATTATCTCTCAGAAGTGCTCCTGCATATACTCAAACAGACCCAGTACAAATAACACCCGAAACAGTACACACATATCAATGGCCAAATGCTACTGGAACAGAAAAACCACCATATCAACCACCGACAGATCTTTCACCACTTCCTGACAAACCTCTGTATGCTACTGACAGTACACCAATAGAAAGTTCAACTGAAGCAGTTTCAATTCCAGCAACATCCACACCAGAAATGTCTACAACATCAACTACGCCGACTCCTACTTCAGAAATCAAACCACCAAAAATAATTGATTATACCACAACATATGAAAAATGTGCAAAAAAGAATGAATGTCAAACATTTACAAAGAATTGGCCAGAATATTGGCGAACACATACTCGATCAGTGGGAACCAGAAAAGACAAGCTTGCAGGAACAGTTGGTATTCTGAGAAAGGAAACAGGATGCACAGTCCTTCATACCACTGAGGTCCTAGGTATCGATGTTCCTAAACGTTTAGCAGAATTGGGATATACCAATCTCTATATCTACAGAAACGGAACAATTGCGAAGATCGTACCACTTGACCGCAGAGCATATCATGCTGGTGAGAGTCTATGGAATGGAAAAAGAGATTTGAGTAGTTGGTGTATAGGCATTGAAGTTGAAGGTCATGATAGCATAGCATATGGCACAGATATAACAGACGCACAAAAAAGATCACTGGACGAACTGGTACCATATCTCAAGAAAACCTACAATCTCAAAGACGATGATTTTTTACCCCACGTGATGTTAGCCAATGGTGGTGAAGGTCGAGGTCGCAAACAGGATGGCGTTCGCCAATATTCAAGTCCCGAAGGTCGCGCAGAGATCGGTCTGGAACCAATACGTTTCTGTGACCAGGATGTTTCAACAGGCAGAATTAAAATATCCTCTGGTACATTCATTGGAAAAATCTCACCAACTGATAAATATG
>JBDRFU010000027.1:0-5094 GCA_043818435.1 Candidatus Aenigmatarchaeota archaeon | reverse complement strand
ATATTGCAAAGAGACTTCAACTTTTGTGTCATTAATTTCTTTTTCAACATAAAAAATAGTTTCATTTTTAACAGCGCTGTTTTGGTTTAAAGATTTTATATAAGCCTTAATTCCTCCTTCAAAGTAAAAAGTATAATTTTGGTGCGATGCTCTGCTCTTTTGTCAGCTAATTTAATAGTAATGCCTTTTGTTAAATAGGCTTCAGAATATCAGACAAGATCTGCATGGGAAAGAATGCTAAGATTCTGGATTGAGAATAGAGAAGTATTTTTGAATCACTATCATCTCAGAAGTAATGTCGAAAGTACGTTCTCGATGGTCAAGAGAAAATTTCTTCCATACATACGAAGTAGAAATCCGCAGGCACAAATCAACGAGATCCTGTGCAAGGTTGTCAGCCACAATTTGTCTGTGCTTATCAATAGTATTTTTGAGCTGGATATCCATCCAGACTTTGAGAAGATGACAAGTAATTGACTTTTTTACTGCCATACGATGTTTCCTTAATTTGGAAACCGTGCATTTCTGCAATGTTCTGGTGCAGTAACGAAGTCGGCGGCTAGTAATTAGTCATTTTGACAGGCAGTTTTTGTGCACAGCCTATTGATGTAGAAAATATATGTTGCTGATTAGAATTTGTCATTGAACATTTCATCAAAACTTCGTCTTTCTTTGGGTTCTGACTTCGATGCTGGTTTCTGATCCTTTGGCATATCAAGCTTTACGCCCAGCTCCTCAAGTGCCTTCATGTGCATACCCATAAGCTGCTCCACGACCTGAACTATGCGTAGTAATTCCTGCCGCTCATTTGAGAGCGTTGTTAGGGAACCTTTGTGAAATCCGATCTGTTCATCCTTACTCGGTTTGTGTTCTGCCATGAAAATGACCTTTTATTACAGAGGATAGAAGAGAATATAAAAGAGTTTTTGTAATGATGAGATTATATCATTTTCAAAATTCAATCCGAAGTCCGTTCGGATGATTCCAAGATTGCATGTTATAAATATATCAATCTCGGAATTTTCAATCAGCAATTCATATGTATTGATGTGCTGATGTTTTTTTCAAGAATTCTTGGTGTTATATTTATCACACTCTTGAAAAATTCCGTAAGTTGTGCTACTAGAAATCAAAGAACGCGTTCATTCCTGCTCTATTACGAAACCGCATTCTCTGCAGAACTTGACTCCTTTTTCATATCCTATCTTTGAGGAACCGCATTCCTCACAGTCAGATGCCATATTACCCACTAGATCCTACTTGGTGGGATTTGTATTAAAAGCATACTGTTGAAAAACATATTTGCTGGAGAAACATATGTCTTTAAGGTCGTGACACATGATTCCCACAGAATTTTCTATGGAGAGAACTCGATGGAAATGCTCTGACTAAACAATATTAAAAGTTTCTGGTTCCTTTATTGAAAGTGTTTGAGATGAAATATAAGGTAATTCCGATGCTTGTTGCTGCATTGTTTTTTTCTGTAGCTGCTTATGCATGTCCCTGTTTCGGCCCAAGACATGCCAAAAAAGCTGAAATATATCCACAACATGTTGTGGAAGAATTTGCAGAATGTTTGACACATAATGATGTTATCATGATGGGATCTGATGGTTGTCCACATTGTAGGGATCAGAAAAAAATATTTGGTACTGCTTTCCGGAATGTCAATTATGTAAATTGTGATACCGATGAGGAAAAGGTCAATTGTGTTAGTGCATCTGTGAAAGCGTATCCTACTTGGTTTTTTGGTCTGAAAAGATACGAGGGCGTAAAAAGCTTGGAGAGTTTAAGCAATCTATCTGGTTGTGATATTCTTCCCGATCCTACTATAGATGGTCTGGCCTCTAGTGATTTATATCCAGATCCTACTATAGATGGTGTAGATGCAGTAGAGACCAGGTAAATCTTATTCTTAAACAAACGCCTTAAGATATCCACGTAGCAAAGATTTCATACATTCTTTTCCTATATCACTATCTTTCGAAACTTTTATCTGTCCTTTTTTACCGACTGTTGCTGAAAACAGGAATCGGTCTGCGATATAAAAATTTGCCATCTTACCGATCAGTATCTTTGGAAATTCTAGAACGATGTAAGCACCGCTCTCACTACTCTCGAAAGTGACCTGCTTACCCATCGTAGGAGAAAGTGGCATGATGTCAATACCTATCCCTAATTTTTTCTCTAGCTGTTTTACATTTGAACCTTCACGGCCTATTATTCTTGGTATAACTTCTGTATCAACTTTAATAATGGCACGCTCGCCAACAATCTCAATATTTGCATTTCTATCGAAATGTTTCACTTCATTGTAAATTGTTTGCGCTGCTAGTTTTGATACTGGTGATTCTTTGGCTTCTTTTACAGGCACAACTACGTTTTCTTCACCGTAGGAATATATTTCGTATTCGAGATTTCCTGTTTCGAAATCTCGGATCTCGACAATTGGTCTGGCTAGATCTGCTTCAGTCATTCCGGTAGGAACCTTCACCACCATTTTCAAATCTAATACCTTATCTATTTTTCCGGCATCAACGAAAATTACAGTATCGACAACGTGCGGGATTAATCCTAACTCGACTTTTCCAATAAATCTCTGTATAGCATCAACTGGATTTGAAGCATGCACGACACCGATCATTCCTATACCTGCCATTCTCATATCTGCAAACACATGAAAATCGGAAGGTTTTCGAACCTCATCGAAGATCGTATAATCAGGTCGTACGAGTAATAGTATGTCAGCTGTTTTCATGAATGAACCACCAAGTGGTCCATACTGAGTAACCTCAGGCGGAACCTGCAGATCACGCGGCGATTCGAAAGTTTTTACTGTTGCTTTGCGTTCACGCAATAAAAATTCAGCGATTGAAGCAGCGAATGTTGATTTTCCAGATCCAGGTGGTCCGGCAATTATCATTCCCTCGACTTTCTGCGAGAATCTCTCCTTGAGTCTATCTGATAATTTATAATCATCTAGATCGAGCTTTGTAATTGGCCGTACGACTGTAATCTCGAGACCATCGCTAAATGGCGGTCTCGTAATTGCTATTCTCATATTCTTTAGTTGAATCACTGATGCACCATGTTCTCCGAATTCCAAAAATCCTTCCTTATCATAACGAACTGCATCCAGAATTTCTTTTATCATTCCTTCAATCTCTTCTTTGGTATTTCTTTTATCAGAAAGGTATGCGATATCGACTCCACCAGGATGTCCACGTTTCGCGTATGGCCGTGTCCCATCTTTCAGATGTAGGGACATTGTATCCGGTGTTAGAAGATTTTCTACCCGTATGACTTTCTCGCCTTCATATGGTTTGAAATATTTTACAGACACGCCTTCTGCTTCAGCGACTAATGATTGAACAAAATCGGATGTGAATAAAGTAGCATCTTCCTCGCGTGCGATATCTATTATGAGTGCATCTATTCGTCCATACCGTGCAAGTTTGATTTCTTCATATGTCTGACGTCGGCCAGTTTTCCGTATCGTTATCTTTTTTGTTTCAGCGAGTAGCCGTAATTTTTTGATATCTTCTAGACCACGGAAACCTATTTCCTGACCACGAGAAGCCTGTGCACGAAGTTCTTCAACAACGAACTCAGGAAGTATGATCTCTCCTTTAACATCGCCTTTTTCAACAAGCGTACTAAGTACGCCAGATATCAGTACTGATGTATCAGGTACTGCTTTGTCTTGTATAATACTTTCGTTCATTTTATTCACCAATTATGATTGATATGACATCTACTCATATACTCAGAATCAGATTTGATATATATTATAATAAACTATTAAAAGCATTATGCTAGCGACGGTAATGCTGCCAGTACAACCATGAACATGATTACGAATAAAATTATCCCTGCTATTACCATGCTAACGAGCCATGCTGCAAATGCTCTTCCACCGCTTATCTTATGTTGCTTGTGAAATCCTATTATCATCAATACCAATGCCCATACTGATCCAGCCAGAGCTAGTATTGCTCCGATGAAATATACAACAATTCCTACTACATCAATGTTGCCTGCTGTGATGGCAGCCGGTGTTAATGAAAAACTCCCTATTGTCATCAGTATCAGTGCTGGAATCATGAATAGTATTGCTGCTGGTACTTCAGAATAAACGCCAACTGCATAGGTGTCTTGATACGATCCTTTACCTCCGAAGACTCTGAGCCAGACATGATACCAACCAGCCATAACGAAAGCTGAGAATATTCCGATTACCCAGAAGATAGGACCAAACAGCAAGATATATCCACCAAACAATGGCCCATATGCTAGTTCTATTATAGGACTTAGTGAAAATATTATCAACCCAACAAGCGAGAATATTGAGAGGAATACGTAAAACTTAAAATCTGTTTTAAGATCTGATTTCAACTTATCAAAGAACTTTATAGGATGTTTTATTGGTCCGATTATTCTATCTTTAAACGATATTTTGCTAGTTCTAACCACTGTACTACTACGTACTGGCCGTGTCTGTTTCTTTTTTGGTGCCATAATTATAGTTAATAACACTGCTATATAAAGCCTTTTTAGATTTGTAGAATACAAAGAGTATTATGCCCTCGTAGCTCAGTTTGGATAGAGCACTTCTCTCCTACAGCCCTTTCTCGGGTGTAGCGCAAAAAGCGCTGGTGGAAAAACGGAAAGGGTTGGAGTCAGGAAGGGGTCGCGCGTTCGAATCGCGTCGGGGGCGCTCATAATCTTAAAATACTTTTAGCGATAGTTCTTTTCATGGGAATTGAAATTGGATCAGAACCATACTGTCATGCGATGTCAATTGGAGCAAAGCAATCTTTGATGTGTCCGTATCTAAGAATGGGGGAACTTCCTGCAAATGATAATAATAAATCATGTCCTGGCTGTAAACAATATTATGCGGATCGACCTGATTTCTAACAAACCTCTCCGCATTTATCACAGATCTCTCGCGAGGTCTGAGGACCACACATCTGACAAATTAAACGTCTGTGTCTAAGATTTTTACACAACTCGCAGAATTCAGCATAAAGAGTCTTATTTTCTTTCACCATCTTTTCGCAAACTTTATTTATTTCTTCTTCAACAGCAGGA
>JBDRFU010000026.1:0-5558 GCA_043818435.1 Candidatus Aenigmatarchaeota archaeon | reverse complement strand
GTAAGGACCTCCTAGAAATTCTTGCATTGTTGCTGAGTCAGTTTCTTGCCATCTGATTGTACGGAATGATAGTGTTTGACCCAGTTTTTCTATGTAAATGGGTCCTTCATCTAGGACAACGCATGGACCGAATTTTCTAATCATTTCTTCAGGATCTGATAGTTCTGGTTCACTGGGAAGATTTGGTATATCATTATATGGTATGTGCAGGGTTCCATGATTATCTGGGATGCCATGACCGTTCCTGAAATGGTAGTGTATGTCAACACCAGTATCTTGTTCTTTGATTCCGATTATAGCTCTTTCGTAGATCATGTAAGATATATTCCGTCAATGTTTTTATTGTTAACTGCAGCGTGTGGAAGAATATTGTATATATTTTGTATATGCGAAAGAAATAATAGGTTATAGTATTCCCATCTGTGCTAAAAGTGATTCGATTTGTATTTTTGGGTTAGACCCTTCGGTTATTCGGAATTCACATTCTCCGATTTTTTCAATGAGTTTGATTTTCTTTTCGTTTGGTAAATCTAGATTTATTGTTTGATTATGGATTTCTTTGATCACGTCTTCGCCTGATAGGTTCTCTAGGAGATGGTGTAGGAGTTTCCTTGCGTCTGGGAATTTTCCTTTGATCGCAGTGTTTATCATTTCTGCGGTGTGTTCTGGGTCCTTGTTTGCTAATGAGTATATGGTGTGTTTATCTATTATTCCTGCTGCTGTGGTTGCGCATTTCAGATCGGTGCAACCTTTTGCAGGCTTGGATGTCATGTCCGCGGATGCTGTCTGAAGGATATTCACGGCTTTTCGCATATCTCCCTCGGACGCTTCGAATACTGTTTTCATTGTATCGTCATCGATGTTTAGTTTTTCCGATTCTGATATCAGTTTCAGATATTTCAGTACGTCTTCCTCTTTTAGTGCAGCGAATCTAAATATTGCGCAGCGTGATTGTATTGGTGGAATTATTTTACTGCTATAATTACAGCTTAGAATGAATCTACATGTGTTTGAGTATGATTCCATTATGCGTCTTAATGCATGTTGTGCATCTTTTGTGAGAGAGTCTGCTTCGTCGAGGTAGATTATCTTGAAGTTTGCTCCAAGGGGCATTGTTCTGGCGAAGTCCTTAACTTTTTCTCGGATAATATCGATACCTCTTTCATCGGATGCATTGAGCTCAAGAAAGTTACCTTTCCAGCTGTTGCCAAATATCTCCTGTGCCATTGCTAATGATGTTGTAGTTTTTCCGGTGCCGGCATTCCCACTAAACAGGCAGTGTGGAAGATCTTTTTTTTCGAGCAGAGAAGAAAGCCGTCTGATTATCAATTCCTGTCCTACGATGTCTGTAAGAACTTTTGGTCGGTATTTCTCGGTCCAGATCTCCTGCATAAACTTTTTCCTCATCTAAGTCATTTTCTCGAATCTATTAAAGAGTTTCAAAGCTATTCGTTATAATCTGATGATACACATGAAGAACATAAAGTTCGCTCCACGGGGTGTTTTCGAGAAAATATTGGAGTATGCGGTTATACCGACATTTGATTTGGTTATAGAGTATGGTGACCAGGGGATAATTATTGTGAAGAGAAAGATATCTCCTTACAAAGATCAATGGGCGTTACCGGGGTTGAGAATGTTCAAGCCCGAGAGTATTGACAATTGTCTCAGAAGGATCGCGAAACAGGAGGTTGGTTTGCGTATCGATCCTAGAAAACGTATTTTTTTGGGACAGTTTACGGGCAAATTCAGAACCGAACACAATAGACAAGATATATCAACGGGGTATCTTTTGAGGGTGTCTGATAATCAGAAGATTATTGCAAATCATGAACACTTCCATGATTGTAGAATTGTCAAGAAAATCCCTCAAAATATGGGTGGTATGTACAAGTATTATTTACAGAAGTATTTTGAATTCCGGAGATCTCAGAAGAAGTCGTCTCGGTGAAGGAATTCGTTGAATTCTTGTCGTTCGACATGCTCCTGGAATCGTTTCTTTTTACTTTCAGATAGTTTTTTGAATTCTAGAAATCCTTTCAGGACAGATGCTTTTTGCTCGAGAGAAAGACGGTTGTCGAAGGTATCTATGATATCGACTATGCTATTTTTGGTTCCGTCGTTTTCGTATTTCTCCAGAATTTTCAGAACATCCATCAAGAGATGGAACTGATAATCATCCATACTTTCACACCTACAATTCGTTTCAAATAAACTGTCATTGAACATATTTTTCACCGCCCGACTAAATTTTTAATATCGTGAGCACAATTTTATTTTTTGTAACGGGTGGTAACATGCCCACTCGTTCCCACTATAGAATATTAATAGAATATGCGATCTTTATATACTTTATGTGGGGGCATGGTGGGCTTAATAACTTTTTAACTGTGAAAAAGTGATATTTCTACTATTATAGTAAGATATCTGGTAGATTTATACCAAACTTTAAATATGTTTGTTATGAATATATCTTTCGGTAGGTAGTATTATGGATTTGGATGATGTGGATAAAAAAATCGTTCGGGAGTTGATAAGAACCCCTAGGATATCTGATAATAAGATTTCTCAGCGGACTAAGATTCCTGTTATGACGGTGAACAGAAAACGTAAGAGAATGGAAGAAAGAAACTTATTGTGGTATTTTACCTGTTTCAACAAGGCTGGGAATGATAAGGATAATACTGCCAAGCAGTTGTATATTATAAAGTTCAGGATCGGGATAACAAAATCAAGTTTCTTGGGTGCTCTCAATCAAAAAATTCTGGAGGAGAATACCAAGTGCCATCTACAGTCCTGTCTTGGTGAGAAAGATGGTCATCTTGCATCTATTTTGTTTCTACAAGCGCCAACACCTGCCGAATTGACAGAAGTTTTCAATGGTATCATCATACCTGGGATAAAGCGTAGACATGGTGATAATTGTATTGAAGAGATAATCACATGCAAGCTAACATCGCATATACGACATCATAAGAATTATCTACCTATCCATAACATGAAAAATGGTAAGATTGTCGATGACTGGCCAGATGAGTTCATTGTAGTTGAGTGATCTTTTTGGTTGTTTTCTACACAGAAACAACAGTTTATATTATCCGGTACTAAAGGCGCTCAGGATATTTGATTCATATTCACCTTTTCTAAATTCACCATAATACATTCTGTAGCCATTATCAGTTTTTATTACATCAGGATCAGTGATTAATCCATTCGGTGTACTTGGTTCGATTATTTTGTCTTCATCTATTATAAAATTGATTCCGTCAGTTGAACTAGCGCTCATTACCCATTGATCACCAAAACCGAATTCATTCTCGAATGTGGTGAAGAATAGTTTATATGTGCTATCATTCAGTAACACGATGTCAAGATCTATTGCGACCTTTCTGAGTTTTAGGTCAGTTTCTTTTGTCCATGTCAACCCCTCGTCGTCTGATAGGGCAGTAGCAGAGGTTGCGCCCCTTGTGTAGTACATACGCAACCTATTATCGGGTAGACTGATAATGTCTGGAACAGATGTAAATATCTCACCTGGTTTTCCATCACCGTAGTCCCAGAATCTCACACCGTTTTCCATAACCCAATTCAAACCATCGGTTGATGCTGCACTGTAGAGTTTTCTATCGGTTTGGTGTCCTCCGTCTTTTTCGTCTTCAACCCACCTACTACCTTCAAATAACATGCGATAACTATTGTCTTTTGTCTGAAAAACAGCTGGATTGGTAACCATGTCCACACCATCGATATCATTCATATCAATAATCTGTCCGATGTATTCAAAATTCAGACCATCTAATGATTTCGCGAGTTCTATACCTTTACCAGTGTAGTACATTAGATATTGACTGTCTTTGATTATGGTACTGGAACTAATACCGCTAATTCTTGTTCCTTTTTCTTTGGTCCAATTTGAAAGTTTGTTGGTAAGTTCAGATGTATTTGTTGGTATTATTTCTTGATTAATCTCTGTGTCATTGGTTTGTGTTCCTATGGTTTCTGTACTCTGTTGGACACATCCACTGATTAGAACCACCGATGTGATAATAAAAATAACAATTCCGGATAACAGATATTTTTGATTGAGTTTAGACATATTAACTAGTATTGATTTGTTCATTATAAAACATTATTCATATCGGATGGCTGTTCTTTTTGTCATAGGTTGATGGAAGAATAATTCTTTTATATCCAACGATTTCTATTATATTTTTATGGCTGAAGGACGGCGTGGACCATTGTTTAATATGACAAGTTTCTTGATTGTTATAGTGGTTATTCTGTTGCTGGTTTTTGTTGGTGGATATCTGTTATCAAGGACCTGTGTGAATGTCGAGGGAAAGGACTTTTGCTGGTCGAGTGTTGCGCATGAAGTAACGTCTGATCTATGTCCTGCTGAGATGAACGGGACATGCATTATAACACCTGCAGTTGAGCAGCATAATTCGCTCGTTGATGCTTTATTGTATGCATGTGACAAGAATTCTACTTCTGCAAATAATAAAATTGTTGATATGTATGGTCAGATGTCTGGTCAGAATCTCACAGCAGACGAGATCTGTAGTGGGGATTATCTTTCTAAATGGGGATATGAATAGTGTCAATATTATCTAAAGAAAAATATCGGACATATCGCTTATTCTAGACGGTATATAAACATTATGGAAAATGCTCGCATGATACAGCTTACCGAAATGCTTATATATAAGAAAAATGGTGAGATTGGTTATTCGGCGGAAAGATGCACACAAAAATGCCGAGAGCATCAAAACCACTTGAATATCCCTTTAAGACTTAAGCAGTCTTTGGGATTTCAGAAAGACATTTCGGACATTAGTTCGAATCCCAACCAAAGCCTCAGGCTTGAGATGGATTACTTTTTGAATGTTATCATCAGATGACAGCAGCTGCCATGAAGGCAGCATCAAATTGTGGTTGTTCACGGTGTTGTATAGTGAAAGAACCGATGTTTACATCGGATATAATTAATGGGTTAGCGAACTTGGGCCCACTTTCCGTCTTTTAACGAATCTGAAAAACGTGGTTAGCAGCGAATTTGGCTACCATGAATAATCGTAGATGAAGGACGTATGGGATCTAACATAACAAGCATATATCAAAAGACCGTTATCGGTCAATGATATCCGTTTGCCGGACCTTCGCATCAGATGCTCATCCTGGTGTTTCTGCGCGATTCGGAATATGAATATGTGGAGAATCTTGACAAGCATAATAAATACAATTCACCAATGATTTTCGTCAGGTTCTCCCATATGATAATATATTTCTTTACTGTGCTCCGATACTCTTTTTATATTTCTATATAGGTATTCTTTATCTGAGACAAGCTCCAATCCGAGTTTCCTTCGGGAGATTCGGATGAACTAGAAAATTTTCAATTTTCAAGCCTCCGTAGCTCAATTTGGTAGAGCATCTGTCTTGTAGCGAAAGACTTGGAGAAGTCTGTTAATATGAGTATCGTGATTTGCGATGCAATGATTGCAAGTTAACAGAAGGTTGTCGGTTCAAGTCCGGCCGGGGGCTCTTTTTCTTTTCTT
>JBDRFU010000025.1:0-2681 GCA_043818435.1 Candidatus Aenigmatarchaeota archaeon | reverse complement strand
TTGACTCGGTTTCTTATCTCATTTCTTTCCTCTACTGTGAGCTGGTTTTGTACCATCTCTTTGAACTGGGTTGTGAGATTTCTTATTTCGTTTAGTTTACTGGAGAAGGCAGCGGTGTTGATATCCTCCACATTGATGGTGTTTTTCAATTCTTGTATCTTTTGTTTGATTGTTTCTAATTCGCTTGCGGTTTTTCCTTTCTCCTTCACAAATTCTATGATTTGTTGTCCCTGTTCATTTGCGATGGCTAACTTCAGTTTGAGTTGATAGTTGGAGACATATTGTTTTTCTTCAAGATTGGATGACATCTTCTTATATTGTATCCTTTCCTGCACAGATAGTTTGTATTTTTCAGCCAATCGGTCTATGTTGGTGATTGTTGACTGTGTCATGGTAGCTACCTGGGTCTGTTCTTGTTGCATGTCTGCATTTTGATATGCCTGAAGTTCGTTGTCTATATCGGTTCCTAATGTAGTTTCCGAGTCTGCCATGGTTGGTACCAGAACAAAGACCAGGAGGACTGCTATTAGAACCGGTAGCAGTTTTTGATTCATGGTTTTACCTCTAGATTGATTACGAATGAAACATATAAAAATGGGAAAAGGACGTTAGTTTAGCTCTTTTAACTTTTCCGTACATTTCTATAACATGAACAAATATTATTACACTCTTGATGGGGAGATGCTGACGTTTGAGATTCCGTCATTTGTGTATTTTCCAGCTGAGGACTCGGAGATGATGGCGAAGATTGTATTCCAGCAGGATATTGCGGGTAAGAAGGTTCTGGATATTGGGTGCGGTTCTGGTTTGTTGGCTATTATATCAGCCAAGTGTGGTGGTTCAGTTGTATCGGCTGATATAAACATTGATGCTGTGAAAGCTGCTGAACGGAATGCTAAAACCAATAATGTTGAATTGGTTACGAAACATTCTAGTTTATTCGAGAAGATTGATGGAGTATTTGATCTTATTATTTTCAATCCACCATATTTACCTGAGAACGAGGAAGATATGTTTTCTGAGGACAAATTGATATATTCTGGTGGACCAACTGGTCGGGATATAATCGAGAGGTTTGTTGAACAGGCGAAATCTCATTTGGATAGGAACGGTAAAATTCTGATGTTGATTTCTACACTTACACAGGAAAAATCAGTGATGGATCATTTTCATAAACATGGTTTTACAACAAAGATCTTGGATCGTATGAAGATTGCCTGGGAAGAATTGATTGTGGTGGAAGCCAGGCCCCGGAGTTGAACCGGGCTATCTCGCTCTGCAGGCGAGCACATGGCCGATCTGTCAGCCTGGCGTGATTAAAATATACCATGACAATACTTTAAATCTAATATCTCGAACTATATGATTGGTGATATCATGTCAAACATAAAGTTGTTTAATACATTGACCCGTAAGGTTGAACCATTCAAACCTATTCGGTTTGATGAGGTTCGCATGTATACGTGTGGTCCGACTGTATACGACTTCGCTCATGTGGGTAATTTTAGGGCTTATATTGTTGCAGAACTTCTAAGACGGTGGTTGGAGTATAGAGGGTACAAGGTTACTCAGGTTATGAATATCACTGATGTCGATGATAAGACGATAAAACGGTCTCAACAGCAGGGTGTTCCATTGAAAGAGTTTGCTGGGAAGTTTGAGAAGGAGTTTCTAGAAGATATGCATTCTCTGAAGATACATAAACCATCAGTGATTTGTCGTGCAACAGATCATATTGCAGAGATGGTAGCACTTGTGAAGATTCTCCTGGAAAAAGGATATGCTTACAAGACTGAGGATGGAATATATTTTGATATCAAGAAATTCAAGGAGTACGGCAAACTTTCTCATTTTAAGATCAATGAGTTGAAGGCTGGTGCACGTGTTGCTGTTGATGAATATGAAAAGGATGAATTGTCTGATTTTGCACTCTGGAAGTTTTGGTCTGAGGAAGATGGTGATGTTTTCTGGGAGACTGAGGTCGGAAAAGGAAGACCTGGTTGGCATATAGAATGTTCTGCCATGTCATCAAAAAATCTCGGCGAAACGTTTGACATCCACACAGGTGGCATTGATTTGATATTTCCTCACCATGAGAATGAGATTGCGCAGAGTGAAGCTGCTACGGGAAAGAAGTTTGTGAATTACTGGGTTCATAATGAGTATCTTCTTGTTGATGGTAGAAAGATGTCCAAGCGTTTGGGTAATATTATAACAGTGCGGCAGTTGATTGAGGAGGGTCGTGATCCAAAGGCGATTCGGTATCTGCTTTTGTCTAGTCAATATCGTACGCAGGCTAATTTTACGTATCATTTGTTGGATAAGGCTAAAGAAACGGTTGATAATATCAACAATCTTGCTACGAAGGTACAATTTCTCAAGGATAAGGTTCCTGAGTATTTTGAGAACGATGTTATGGTGAAGTATATCCAGGATGTTCATCGAGATTTCGAGAAGCATATGGATGACAATCTTGATACGCCTCAGGCATTGGCTGTTGTTCATGAATTTATTGGTGCAACGAATAAACAGATTGACAAGAAGCAAGTTGGTAGAAATATTCTTGTGTTGGTCCAGGATTTTCTGAATGATTTCAATCGAGTGTTTGATGTTATTGATGTGAAGGAGTCAGTTCATCTTAATCAGGATGAGAAAGAGCTTATAGCTGAACGTGAGAAACT
>JBDRFU010000024.1:0-10588 GCA_043818435.1 Candidatus Aenigmatarchaeota archaeon | reverse complement strand
ACATCCAGCAACAATGGCGTTGTGACATGCGCATCCTCTCCAGTACCAACAAGATGTTTTCCAAGATATATCGTGCCACTCTTCCCAAATCTCTTCAGATCTTCCTCATCCCTTCCAACAACAAGCTGAGCAACCTTTGTCACGTCATCCTTTCCATCCGACATGATTATACTTTAGTTCGCAGTATCTTATAGTTTTTGAAGAAGAAAAATAACATTCCTAGAATCCCGTCACACCAGAATACATCATAGCAATGAATATCGCTACGCTTAGAGCAAATACAGCAATCCAAATCGCCTTGTTCCAACGAAATACCTTGGCACCGTCAAGTATCCAGATTGGTAGAAGATTGAATATAGCAAGCCAGACATTAATCGTTGCACCAATGAAAAGCAATGGATGAACAAAAAAACCTAGTACCAGGAAACCACCAACAAGAATAAGATTAATTACAGGACCCGCCACCGATATGATACCATACTCCCGTTTCGCAAGCATCTTCGTATTCCCCCACATATCAATCATAGGATAGATCATCACAGCACCAAGCGCCGCAAACTTCACAGCCCCGTCCGAAAACAATGAAAAAACCAATGCTACAATAACACCATACCACCAGATCTGATACTCAGCATGACAACCATACCTCTTTGCATAATGCCTATGCGCCATCTCATGTGCAAGAAAACTGATAGAGATAGTCAAAAGCCCCACCGGGAAGATCCACAATATGGCATCAAGTCTCGCAAATCCTTGAAACGAGAACATGAAAGCTAACACAATTGCAGATATGACAAGATCACGAATCTCTTTGGCGTGCATGAAAGAAATATTGTGTGGATGTTTATAAAAGAAGAGGAGTCATTTTTGATTAAATGTTTAAAGACCGTAGGTCTTCAACATCTCAAAGAACAGAGCTCTTTGGAGACTTTTTTCAACGAATCGTATAGAAAAAGTTTAGCCGTTTTTTGATTAAACATGAAAATCGGTTAAACCGATTTTATGTCCCAAATTGCTATGCAATTTGACGACTTTTGATACAAAGATTTAGATCAAAAATCATTCAGAGGAAAAAGTTTAATGGAGGCGTGCCGCAGATGGATGGAAATCCTACACACAAGATTATCCGATATCTCTGCTCCACCCAGTGATCCTACAAGCATCAACGGTCATAACTTAGTGCTGCTTCGTTCCCGACCTGACACGTTTCATCATGCCATGATCCTGAAGGGCTGAGCTTCGACGCTTTGACATTGGGTCTTGCGTACAAGCACCATCGCTCCTTGGCTTCAATCCCAGCTAAAGCGGATTGCTGGCAACAGGTGTCCGCTACCCACCCAATCTAGCCTCCAAGGAATAATTAAGAACAAAACGTATTAAAACCTCGTCAACACCCTCTCGGTGTACCCTCGTACTTGTATGAACCACATCGCGTAATAATCTCAGCGTACCAGAAATTCTCACACGTAATGATACCAAGGTCTACATCAATCTGCCTCATGGTTGACCTCGGGAGATCTAATGAAAGTACGTCACTCATCGCACCCATCGAACCAGTAATGGAACCATATATGAAAACCTTCTCAATCACATCATCCGAATACCCTGCATTCCTAACCAGAACAACAGCTCTGTTACCGTTGAACTGGAGATCGAAAAAAGAAGAATCCGATTGACTGCAATCAACCAACATCGATACCTGGGACATCGATCTATCCTGTTGAATGTTTATCAAACCTGTATACCAGACAACCAGCGTCCCACCAACAGATAACACAATAGCTATCACAATCGCCTCTGCTATCAACGTGGATATACCTTTATTTTTCATACTTTACACCACTGTGAAAAATGAAGACCATTGGAACCCGAAGGGTTTCAATTGAACCTTCATTTTTCATACATTAACCTCAACAATCGATATTGATAATATCTCCAGTATATACATCATACAACTCTGGACAATCTGTAGTCACGATTATCTGTGGAATGTTCCCAATGATCTCGGAACATCCTTCTTTTGTTGTTATCATAATAATCTTATCATCACCCATACGAAGAACTGTATTCAAATTAAATTCCATCAATCCTGAGGTCAGATTTCTCAGATACAAATTCTCTAAAGTTATATCACCCTCACCACTATTTCTCATATAAAAACTGAAGGTCTTGTCCTCTCCATGATCGCACTCGATCAAAGTATTCGTGCAATTCAAAGATGCATTTTCTATGTAGAAATTATTTCTCTGACAATTTATCTTCGATTTAGTTATGTTGCCAAAATCAGTAGACATCCTCACACTAAGATCGTTTGTCCAATAGTAAACTAAAGCAGATACGGATACAACTATACTCACCAACAAAACAGTAGCCACTATAGGACCTAGACCTTTGCTCCCAAACAATCTTGACATTATTCTATATCGCATTTCACTCTATATAAAAACTCTTCCAACTTATTCCCGATGATCCTGGATGTTATTATGAGTAATTTATTAGTAGGATACTATATAATCAGAGACAAATAAATCAGAGGATCTCGAACTCTGGTTTGTAATCACCACAAGCCGCTATTATTATCGTAAGTTTTGTAGGCGTCCTAACCGTTCCAACATCTATGGTAACCGAGACCGGCGTAGTATTTAGAGAAGTGGCCAACCCATAGTTTTTCAGTTCATACGGAGCAAGCGAACCGTCAGAAAAGGAAACCAATGCATTCACCCCTGCCAGAGTTATAGAACTTCTAGTATTCCATATAGTAAAACTGACATTCCCTGTTCCAGAATTATAATTCAGTCCAGCAAGCTGAACTGCACCAATACAATCTGCCCGATAAGATATCTGCCCTGTCTGTTTTTGAACAGTTTGTAATGCCCATACTGATAAAAATCCTGCCATAGCAAGCGTCACCGCTATAAGAACCACTGCCGCTATCAATGTAGATATTCCCTTCCTAGATGTCATCATCATCGCTCCTCACATCATCTTATTATTCAATATACTTTTCCCGTATATAAAAGACTTTTTACGATGCCCAAACACCCGTCACCGTATATTTCTGACCTTCAGATCAACAAAATCCGCACCTGAAAACAACGTATAATAAACATCAAAGACCGTTGTGGAATTCATATGAAAATGTACTGTACACATCGGAAGATCCGTGCCAACATGCAAAATCCGACTATAACCAGTACCATATGTCGACAGAGAATCAAAATCTATTATGACAGAACTATCCACCAGATTCATTGTTACGTTCGTAAGCTTACTCGTCATGGAAATTATACTCTCGGAATTATTATAACTAGCATTCACCCTACCAAATACCACCTTCAAAAAACTGTTCTCCATAACAAGATCCGTGACACCATCGGAATTAGCATCAAACTCATAACAATCGACATCGTTTCCATCTATTTCTAACAAATTGCCATCCACAACCCTATGTACATTCTCACCACCATCCTGACTATATTCAATAGAATTTTCTGAAGCGTACACCGAATAATATCCGTTGGGTGAAGTTATTATTCTGGTTGCTCCGGAACCCTCAGAAGAAATATCATTTATGATTCTATCCAAACCCATCATAAAATTCCCAGCATCTGAAAACTCTGCATTCTTTTTCAGTGAATCTATCAGAGGCACACCAGAAACTAAAACAATAGAGATACCGCCTACTGTTATCAGTACTATCAGTACAAAAGAGAGTATGTTATTCATCCAACCACCGAATACGAACTGACCTTTCTAACAGTTTGATAATCATCAGATATCGTTGCATCGTATAGACCAATAAGATAATTTTTATCCGTCCTGATCAAACGCGTTCCGCTATAAATATTTCTGCCTATAGTATAATTAAAACTCATCATAACATTACCACCAGCAGCTGTAACGAAATCATTTTTCTGTCCGTCTGATAATTGAAAAACTATACTCGGGGAAGTTGTGTTTGACAACAACAAAGAAATATTAACTGTGTCTTTGAGATAGTTTCCCACAACAACCCGCAAACCATTAGTGTTTGTATCCACTGAAACCATGAAATAAATAATTCTGATATCCATCGGGTATAACTCAGATCGCATATACATTGACAAGTTATCCAGAAGTTTGCCATCTAGATCACCTCTGGTAGATGATATGGCCGTGGTAACCTCGTATTCCCGAAACACGTTATTGACCCTATGATCGAAAGAGTAATCAAGTATCTGAATATCCTTGATAGTAAAAATACCCACAATCGAAATGAGCGCTACGACTACGATCACCGCAGCCGCAGCAAAAATTTGACCTTTGCTTCCGAACACTTTCTTCTCGGACGTAGAGATCATCCGAACATCTCTAGCATCCAGACTTCGAATTGCACCTTTGTTTTTCATATTTTAGACCTCTTCATTATACCCAGATTTCGGATCGGAGTTTATTTCATCATTTTCATCACGACCATATATACAACACGACTTTTTTCGGAGAATATACATCCCGATCTCCAGATACGTAGTATTCAACAGCAGTAACTGATCTACCCGAAGCAATATTCTGCATTGAACAATCACCACATATCAACACATCAAAATCTCGATAAAGAACCAATTTCAGATCATTCTTTATAGAAAGTACGTCATTATCAATAACATGCAATCGTAAACTACCATAATCATCAAGATACTCAAGTGCTCTGAAACCCTCATCATATAATCCATCATCTGAAGAACCATACGACGCACCTCTTAGGAGAAATGCCAATGCTAAAAGAATTATCGAAACTGCTATAATCGCCTCCAATGTATGAAGCAAACCTTTGCTCCCGAATGATTTCTTTCTGGAAGCAGAGGTCATTGGAACCCGAAGAGTTTCAATTAAATCTTTGTTTGAT
Source organism: Candidatus Aenigmatarchaeota archaeon (assembly GCA_043818435.1). Lineage (GTDB taxonomy): Archaea > Aenigmatarchaeota > Aenigmatarchaeia > GW2011-AR5 > JACRAC01 > JBDRFU01. The sequence continues at coordinate 5,703 of JBDRFU010000024.1, read as the reverse complement.
ATTTCACCACGCATTAACATTCAACCTCCCTCGAACAACGCTACCATCCGAATCCTGGAAAATCACCAGTCTCTCCAATGAAACAACATTCTTATTTCTGGCTAGACTCTCACCATACGACCAAAAAACAACACCATCAAGATAAGAAATTGATATATTGAACCTAAGATCACCACGTATATCCGAATAGTTAATTAAAGCCACATGTTGCATTCTATCATACTGTAAAACATCTATACTCTTCGGGTAGTACATTTTTTCCGTGATATTGTCTGCCCCAGAGATCGATGCAGACCGTGATGAAAAATCACTAGTTCTATCAAAAAACACTAGAAAAACCTTCGATGAACCAGACGGTATATCTGTAGAAAAGTAGTATATATTTCCTGAACGAGAATAAAATAATTCCTCGCCATTATCTGAATCAAAAATGGAAACTGAATTTTCATCAAATGATCCTACCGAACTCATATCAAAACTCACGATTTCGTCTGAGAGATCAACCAACGGACTCCCATGAATCCTATAGAACGATTGTGTATTATTAGCCACGACCTCAAACTGATAAGAATCTCCTAGAAGCCAGAGATCATCTACACCAGTTTCTGAAGATTCATGACTATTCACAATATTATAAAGATACTCTGAGTTTGATCTAATTGTTACCAAATCCGCGTCACTCATGGCCCTGTCAGCATATCCAGATACTATCTGGAACATAGCTGTAACTCCAATAATAAAAATTACGACCGCAATAACATAATCCAAAAATCTACTCATGTCATACACCTTCAACGAATATCGATATCGAACCCATTGATCTATCGAAATTTATCCTATTTTTTCCACCAGAGATCCTTCCAGACATATTATAATCGCCACCACACGTGTACATAATATCTCCATGCAAATCCTGGATCGATATCATCTGCTCAGAGAATACAATCCTGTATGGCTGGTCACCAATCTTATCCGGAATATGAAAATTCACATGCCCAGATGTATAGTTACCATTATCAATTAACTTGACCACTGATAAAATATCATAACATATTCTAGATGAATGAAATCTAGCAAACGAACTACTATAATCATCTTTGATAACGCTCAGTCCATAGAGTATACCAAGAACAAATAGTACTGATATTCCCAAAACAACAACATACGATACTAGCTCTGCCATCGGATCACTTCACATCCAGCAAGATTCTAGGAATTCCACCAGAATCCCGACCAACATTTTTAACAACAACTTGTTTAGAACCAGTCCATCGCAACGACTTGGTTATATCTATATCATCATACTGAATCTTCAGAAAAGATTTCTTGGCTTTCAGACCCAAACCAGCATAATTCGAGGATATTATCCCGTCATCAGACACAGTATCGACAACCGACCAATTGCCCCGTGTGAGAACTATAGCAAATTCATTCTCTACATCATTTTGTGTAGCTGAAAAAATATATCCCAATGTACTTCTAGAATCATACGACATACTCATAAAATTCGGTCCAAGAGAAATCAGTGAAACGACTGTTTCATCATTCTCAGAAGAAATAAAATGCTTCGACATATCTGAAAATGTCTCAAAATTTCCTTGACCAGTATAACTTGTACCGTTTGCATACACAACATCACTCATATCATTCAACTCAAACTGAATCCTAGCAGTCACTGAGTGCGCCATAACTACGCCTGAGAACAACAAAACAACGAACAAAAATATCACAATTGACTGCAAAAATTTCATCATACATCACCTATATAGCTAATATCGTATAACCGACAACTGCAAGTACGAACGAATGTTTGAAACCAGCCACAACAGTACCCTCAGCCATCTTACCTATACCAACTCCAGCAAACAAAGCCTGGACAATAACAAGATTTCTGAACATCTCCTGATAAAACAACTGAACATTCTCAACACCTTGAAGTCCACCCTCAACGGAAAAAATTGGTATTAGAAATTTCGACAATACAAACATTATGACAACAAACAAAACAAATATAAAATATCCGGAAAGAGTTTGTGAATACACTCTCGAAGCCCGTTCCTTTTTTATCTTCTCCACTTCCTGTACGGAGTTTGATATGGATTCTAGAACAGATCCGATCTTTCCACCAGAACGATGAGCCTCTATTATTCCCCGAACCGTCCTCCGTATAACCTTACTCCTAGTCTTCTTGGAAAATTCTTCAAGTGATTTCTCAAACGACACTCCCCAATCAATCTTCGCACTAAGCTCCTTGACATAGGGAGTCAATTCATTATAATCATTCTTCGATGCCATACGAATAGCTTGAGGCAGGGTCATACCGACGTTTATATTTTCAGTCAGATTTGGAAGAAAATTTAAGAAAGCCTTTTCTATACTCCTGTCCTTAGAATGCTCCTTATATTTGACATAAATTGGAATTGTGAGAGCCACAACAGCAGCAACCATATTAAGCATCACAAAAAGTTGCAAATTGGAAGATAGAAACTGAAAATTTATAAACAATATTAATATACCTATTGCTATACCTACTGAACTAGCTACCTTCCAGTCAGTTAGTGATATACTGAATTCCTTCTTCCGTCTCCTGATCTCTTGTTTTTCCATCAAACCACCGGTTGTGTGAAATGTATGAATAAAATAAATATTATGTTCAATAATGGAATTATAAAATAAACTCCTACCGCCATTAAAAATGGTATCTGAAATCCTAGAAAAGTTCCGCCTATTATGGCCATCAAAGAGAGTATGGACACAAAAAACAACGGAGCTGCTATCAAAACCATGATATAGACATCGGCATACAACGAAAGACTCTCCAGATACTTCCCTCGCTTGATCTTATAATCCAGAAGAGCGTTCTGAGAAGCGTTCTCCATATATTTTTTGAGATCTCCGCCAGTAGTGATTGTCGCGACCATACCATTAAGAAAATCCTTCAACTCTCTGGATGGACTTCTATCAGCCACCTCTCGCACAGCAGACGATACATCCATCCCGAAAACATCCATATTCCTTACAATTTTCTTGGCTTGATTAGCTATCTCACCATACTCCTCAGCATCTGTCAAAAGTTTAAACATGGCATGTGGTGGAATCCCAGAACTAGCTATCGCAGCCATATGATTTGTAGCAAAGGGTAGGTTCGCTTCTATACTCTTCTTCTTAGATTGAATAATCTGTATAGGATAGGAATAAAATATACCAAGTATCACTCCCGCTGATAATATACTAATACAGACCGCTGATACAAGAGAGATCAGTATCGATATCCCGAAAATGGTTAACATAATAAGAAGATAAAAAAATGATATCACCAACGTAAAAAATGCGTATACTAACATCCTTCCTACATAGGTTTCGAAGAAGATACCTATACCAGATTCCGACATTCTTTTTCTAAGACTATCGAATTTTCCTGGAAAATGTTTTATTCCCCAATCCGCAAAAAGTCTGACCATACGTTTTTTCATGACAATGAACACCTACATCCACGCACTAAAAAATCAGCTACGCCTCAATAGCTCTCCTAGTATTTCTATTAACATGTCTTCTCTTCATTTCAGCAATTGCCCTGATCTTATCTCTATTGTACAACGTTATCATATCGGATATCTCTTTCCAGTCAAGATTTGCATCTACGGCTATCTTCAAAAACTTCTCTCTTTGCTTTATCTCTTTTCTCATATGATCAATAGATATCCCCTTTTCATCGGATAAGATCTTCAGTGTGTATGAATTCTTACCATGGTCGAACGAATCGTCTGAAGGATCCCATCTGAAAAGTTGATTGGTCTTGACCTCATTTGTAGATGGATCTACACGCTCGATCTCGACAACTTCCTTCACCCGTCTTGCTGACTTACCTCTCTCTCTAGCATGCGCCATCACGAGAAGTATATCGAGCGTTTCCATCAGTGTAGGAGGCAACGAAATAGGACGTGTCTGTAATCTCTTGAGCGCATCATCAGCAGAACCAGAATGCATAGTAGACATACATGAAATACCAGAAGCCATTCCCTGGAACATTACCGATGCTTCATCACCTCTGACCTCACCGACAATCATATAATCAGGATTTTGACGAAACGCCTCCTTCAAAAGATCAAACATTGTAATCTCCCCAGTTTTTGTTCCAGCAAAACCTAATCTCGCTACACCAGGAATCCAATTTTCATGAGGTAATCTCAGCTCTCTCGTATCCTCAATGGAAACAATCTTAGCTTCAGGCAACATAAACAATGATATAGTATTCAGAAGTGATGTCTTCCCAGTAGAAGTACCTCCGACAACAATAATATTCAAACCATTCTCTATAGCATACCAGAGAAATGCCAGCATACCTTCATCCGCGGTACCAAGTTTAACCATGTCCACCGGAGAATACGGTCGCTCAGGAAACTTTCGTATTGAAAACGTCGGACCCCTCGACGTGACATCAGAAGCAAGCGTTGCCTGAACCCTTGTACCATCCGGAAGCGAACCATCTAGGAGCGGGTCAGCATAACTTATATATCTATCACATCTTTCAGCCATCTTGACTACGATCTCACGAAGATACGGTAGATCATTAAAAATGACATTAGTCCGCAGATTGCCATATTTCCTATGGGAAATGTATAGAGGGACACCGACACCATCGCAAGAAATATCCTCTATATACATATCCCTAAGAATCGGTTCCACCTCATTCATACCAACAAAATCACGGTAAATATAATACATTATCTTCAGATAACTCTCGTCAGAAACATCAATCTCCATCTCTTCTATAATCAACTGGATTTTATCCTCAACATATTCCAGAATACCCTTATGATTCTTTATGGAATTCATAGAAACATCGATAAGTTCCATCAACTCTGTTTTCAGCTTCTCAAGCAACGCACGCTCATCCTCGGTTAGTGACGGCTCCACCACATGGTATTCAATCGATTCTGTCTTTGGATCATGCTTAATGCTGGCATAAGAAAAGGGCCGTATCAAAGGATACGTAATTGGCTTACTCTTGATATCATCCGGTAAATCAACTGGTTTTCTATTATCAGCAACAACAAACTTTGGGAAAGGTACAATATCCGACTGTTCATGACTCTTTGCCTTCCCCGCAGACCCGTCCTTTACATCACCCTTAACATCATCTCTAGTACGATCATGACCCCCAAAGATACCACCAAACAAACCCACGTGTTTCTTATCAGGATCTTCTTTACCCGTGGTATTCGACTTAGAAAGCGCTCCCTCACTATGTCCACCGACCTTCTTAGAATGACGCTTGTGATATTTTCTGGTCCTAAAACTAAACAAATCTCGTATTCCCATGTTAATACATTTGTTTACCCCGATATAAAAATGATTTTTTGCGGAAGAAATAGCTATCTCACTAAAACTGCTGACCCTGCGCCCTGGTCTTCCTGGATCTGCCAACCTTCACGATCCCCCTGAATCTAGCACATGAGGGACATGCATACATCTTACGTTCAAACACCGATATCCTTCGCCTGTCTACCTCCTGCCTTATGATAGGATCATTTATTCTAAACCCTCGCTGAACTGCAAATGTCTTCCATCTAGGAACTTGTTTTCCACAGAAACCACAGACAACATTCGACTCATGCCCCCTACCCTTTGAATGGCTGTATCCTCTTGAATATGGTGCTGGCATATGATAACCTCATAATAACTCTTCTTAAATCTAATCTG
>JBDRFU010000023.1:0-9653 GCA_043818435.1 Candidatus Aenigmatarchaeota archaeon | reverse complement strand
ATATATCCAATGATTGATATGTGGGGTAATATGAAATCACTGAGTCGCAGACAGTATGGAATAATATCAGTAGCTGGTCCTGTGATCAATCTTGTACTTGTCGGAGTTTTTGTGCTGCTGGGATTGTTTATTCATCCATTGCTTTTCATTGGTGCGACAATCAATGCCTGGCTTGCTATTTTCAATCTTCTGCCAATCTGGATACTTGATGGTGCAAAGGTATTTCGTTGGAATAAAGCAATCTGGGGTGTAATATTTGCTCTGAGCGTGGCGATCTTTATTGTAATGATGTATTCTGGTGTGACTGGGTTTTGAGAGAAATAGTTATTGAATCATTCCTCTGATGTTAATACTCCTCTGGTACTTACAGGAGTCCAGAGGGGTGGTTGTACTTCTTTCACGTGGTTTTCCCAATCTCCTGGTCTGTAATATGTTATGTGGAACCAATCCCGACCGTATTTTACAGCTGGTGTGTGTTTGTCTACCCACTCTTCTTTGTTAGTTACTGCTTTAAAAACGGTTCTGTTACCTTCATTTACTGTTATACCTTGTTTTACTGTTATACTTTCGAATGGAATCTCCTTAGAAATATATTTATAAGCACTGATTGTTATTTTGTCATCAGCGTATCGCTCATCCTTCCCGCTGCAGTTTACTAATCTATACAGATCCCCTATTGTATCTTGGTATGCCAGTTTTCTTGATATTCTTTGTGCTGCTCCTGATTTGAATGCAATTGTCCACATCATTTTAGTTATTGGGAAAAGTTTAAGAATCTGATATTTAGTAGCATATTAGATCGTCTAGATGTTATTCATGCGTAAATCGTAGTTTAGCATTCGCACCTTGTGATGTTGTTATTGTTAACTCATGTGACTTGCCGTTTTTTCCTAATATTGCAACCACTTCCCTGTCTTCATCAGGCATAATGATCCTACAATCGTCATTTTCTGCATCAACACCACCAACCATTCTATAGACAAAAGACTTTGTTCCATCCGGAGAACATTCTATCAAATAGACATCTCTACCATCCTTTCTAGTATTGGACAATGAAGCAGGTTTATCGCCTGGGTCCAATCTACGAATCTCAATCCATTTATTCGACGAATTGTCATATATATCCATTCTCAGTGGTGACATACATCCTAAACCGACAGAAAGCTTTTAATTCAAAAGACTCGTATTAATATATGAGGTTTCATTATGACAGGATATGCAGGAAATATAGAGAAACAGACATTGGAGAACAATTTCTTTAGACAGGTGTTGTTTACTGGTAAACATGCGCAACTTGTTGTAATGTGTGTGCAACCAGGCGACGAGCTTGGTAACGAGGTGCACGATACAGTTGATCAGTTCTTCAGAATCGAAGAAGGCGAGGCATTGTTTGTTCTGAATGAAACTGAGAAACACATTGCAAAGGATGGAGATGCTGTGATAGTTCCAGCAGGAACTTATCATAATGTGATAAACACGTCAAAGACTGCTAAGTTGAAGCTGTATACACTTTATTCGCCGCCAAATCACCCAGACAAAACTATACACAAGACCAAGGCTGATGCTGATAAGGCTGAGGAAGAAGAGCATGGATCGAATTGAATATAGTGATGGTTATTATTGACATGGTTTTCTATATACACTAGCATCCCATGCGTGGGCTATTGTGTCACGATCCAGTCTGCGAAATCCGTTCATTGTCGCAACTACGATATCCAGGCCATTACAGAATTCGTTTTGTTGATTTGCAGATTCTATTGCATTGGCGGCTGTGTTTATTGATTGTTGAATGCTATCATATGGTGTCCAATGATTTTTGGCATACTCATATGCAATTTTTCTTCCACTACCAATTGTAAACAGAGAAGAGATTTCTTTTGTTTCAGTTCGTTTGTTACTACCCCCCATTGTATTGTATACACGTAGTCCGTCTTCTCCAGGGATTCCTGAAAATATTACTAAATACGACCCGAAGAATTTTCTAGTATTGTTAAAGAATTTTTTTACAGTTTTTTCAAATTTTAGATATAGTTCAAGTGGATCATCGTTTTCTCTTAGAAGTCTATCGAAAAGGATCTTCGATCCGCTACTCCCTGAAAATGCATATGCTAGATTGTCATTTATGATTCTTATTTTCTGACCTCCCAGTTTCTTGCTTTTTCTACCATGGCTTCTATTTGTGCTATATGCGCTATTTCTTGTGTATCGTTTGTCTGATGCCAGGACACCTTCCTGATCCCCTTTGGGTAACCAGAGATATACGGTCATTTTATAACATCTCCTTTATCATAAGTTTAGTACACCTTTGGAAAAATATTTATAGTCGTTTCCTTGGTATATTTTGTTTCTTCAAAAACTATAAGATACTGCGAACTAAAGTATAATCATGGCGAATGAGAAGGATGATGCAACGAAGGTTGCACAGCTTGTTGTTGGACGAGATGAGGAAGATCTAAAGAGATTTGGGAAGAGTGGTACGATATATCTTGGAAAACATCTTGTTGGTGTTGGAGAAGATGCACATGTCACGACTCCGTTGTTATTGGATGTTCTAAGACCTCATATGCTTGTTGTAACTGGAAAACGCGGGTGCATGACCAAAGATAGTATGGTATTTACAGATAAAGGATTCAAACCCATAGCAGAATTTGATGAGAAAAACGATCTGATTTATTCATATGATGTTAACAATAAGCGTTTTGATTGGAAAAAATCTGAACTTGTTAGATATAATATAGATTCAGATGAAGAAATGATAGATATATTTTTGAGGAATGGACAACGACTGACAATTACATCCGAACATCCACTTCTCATTTTCGATGGTAAAAATACGGTATGGAAAAAAGCAATTGATATAACATCGGACGATATTATAGTAACGGTTGAAAATATACCGGAAGTAAAGAATGACACCGAAAGTTCAAAAATTGCAAGATTGCTTGGATTTCTATTATCTGATGGGACTTTAGGCATACGAAAAGGGAGATTCCGAGATGGCAGAGGATATCTTTACAATGGTACAATCCACAGACTAAGGATATTTAATGGTGATATGGATGTTCTTCAGCAGGCAGCTAATGACTTGAAGTCAGAATTTGGAATAGATGTCAGAATCGATAAGAAAGGTCGTGAAAAATGTTATGTTTTGAGCACAAAACAAAGTAGTATAGTTAAAAAATTTGTTTCATTGGGTGTTCCGGTGGGTAAGAAATCTCATATAATACGAGTACCGAGTGTTGTGTGGACACACTCCAATGAGTTTAAAGCCAATTTCCTAAGGGCAGCCTTTTCGTGTGATGGTTATATCAGTAAAAATGGCATAGAGATTGATTACTATTCTAATTCCAGAGCGTTTCTGGCGGATATCCAACTACTCTTACTGCATTTTGATATAAAGTCCACGATAAAAAGAAAGATAACTACTTGTAACGGTAAGAAGTTCACCAGCTATGTTTTATTTATAACTGATCGAAAATCGTCTAATAATTTCAGGCAGTCGATAGGCTTTGTTAGTCAGGTGAAAAATGAACGTCTTTTCAATCCAAAAACACCAGGACCGAGGGCATTGAACTACAAGAAATGTTTAAAATACCTTGGTAATGATTTGGTTGGTGTGAGGATAGATAACATAACTAGATTGTGTGGTGTAGATAAGGTTTATGATTTATCTGTCAATTCGACACATTCATTCTTGGCAAATGGTATAGTAAGTCATAATACCGGTAAGTCCTATTCGCTTGGGATTTTTTCTGAAGAGTTGATGAAACTTGATGATGATTTCAGGAGAAATCTTTGTGCAGTGATGGTAGATACTCAAGGGATATTCTGGACAATGAAGAATCCGAATGAGAAAGATGCGTCGTTACTTACAGAATGGGGTATGAAGCCACAGGGATTTGCTACTAATGTGTTTGTTCCTGAACAGCAGAAAGAGGTTTTTGAGAAAGCAGGTGTTCAGTTTGATGGAACATTTTCTGTTGATGCTTCTGAGTTATCCAGTGAGGATTGGTTGGCTGTTTTTGAGTTGGATCCGAATCAGCCATTGGGAATTCTTCTTCAGAGAGCGGTTAGCAAGTTGAGAAATTCAAAGCAATTATATTCTGTGGATGAGATAATAGCATCGGTTCGTTCTCAGAGTGGTTTTGATAATGAGAAGATGGCTGTTGAGAACAGACTTGAGGCTGCGAAAACATGGGGAATATTTGGGAGTTCTAAGATGCCTGATATGCTTGTAGCAGGGAGACTGACTATTTTGGATGTGAGTTTAACTCCGCAAAATGTTCGAGCACTTATGGTTGCGATGATTTCGAGAAAGATATATAGGGAGAGAACAATTGCCAGAAGAAAAGAAGAACTTGCTGAGACAGAGGGGTCTAGTATTCGGAAGGTTCCGATGTGCTGGATAATGATTGATGAGGCGCATAACTTCATACCTAATGAAGGTAAAACAGCTGCGTTGGAGATACTTCTTAGGATTGTGAAAGAAGGAAGACAGCCTGGTATTACTCTTGTTCTTGCTACTCAGCGACCTGAGAAATTGCATCCTGATGCGCTTGCACAGACTGATCTTATTTTGTCGCATAGAATTACGTCGAAGGCTGATGTTGATGCACTTCGATATATAATGCAGACCTACATGACTTTTGATATTGGGAAATATCTCAATGAGTTGCCAAAGCTGAAGGGAACGGCTATTATACTTGATGACAATTCTGAAAGAATCTATACATTGCGTGTAAGACCTAGACAATCATGGCATGCTGGGTCAAGTCCGGTAGCTGTAGGGTGAGGAGGAGTAGGTGTAGTGCTTCGGAGGGAAATTCAGAGATGGCGTTGTATCTTGAAAGTGGTGAATGATCGAAAGGTTTATAAAGAATAACGTCACTCTTAACAATATGCCTAGACAAAAATATTTGGATAAATTAGCAAAGGAAATGGAGAAAGACGATTTTCTTAGCGATAGAAATAAAGCTGTAGACTTTATGGGAGATTTCATAAGAAAATCTTTTTCAGATGACTATTATTTGACATGGAGAAATGAGTGTTATCAGAAGTTAGGAGAAATTGGTGGAGAAACTGCGAGTGAAATTCTTAGGGATGCAATTTACTCGGAACCAAGTTATAATGGTAAATTTATTGCATTACGAGGATATGTTATGATTAATCAAGAAAACTCAATTCCGTTACTTCATGAAACAATAACATTCCCAGATTCATATGTACGATACGAAACATATAAATTTTTAGTTCAATTTGACGATACAAGTGCTATCCCTCTTCTAGAAAGAGAATTGGAGGAATTCTCTGAATTTGGTAATAAATGTCCTACTGATATTCTTCATATCAGATTAAGAATAGCAAATGCTCTGTTCAAATTAACAGGTGAAGAAGTTTATGAAGTTATTGAAAAAGAAGGTGAAGAAATAGAAAGACAAATGCGTGAACATTACGCGCAAAAGGATGATGCAGAATGTACCCCATATAGGAAATTCGATGTTAGAGTAAAGGAACTTATACGATCATTAGCGCAAAAATAATTCTGCTTGACGAAGTCGATATATATCATTTTATTATTTGTGATAGGATCGCTGGCTGTAGGTTAATGTTTATGTCGTTCTGGTTTTTTTCTTGGAAATTCCACGAGATAAAATCTTTTTATTGCCCGATACGGATAGATATCTTAATGAAAAAGAAAACTAGGAGACAGAGAAAGACAAGGAAGTCTCGTATAGTCGGACGTAATGAACTTTTGGTTCTTGCTGCTGTTCTTGTTATATTCGGATTGTTGCTTCTTTTTGCTGCTCCTGGTGATTTCTTCAGGGGATGGTTTGCTGGTGTGAGTGAAGAAGGAGAGTTGGTGTATACTAATTGGTCATATTCTAGAGGCGATTCTGCGAGAACGGGGTATACTGAAGCAATTGGTCCTTCATCCAATATGAAACCCAAAGGTAGTCTGACGTTCACAGGAGCTGCTTATTGTGAACCTCTTGTTATGAACAACATGGTTTTTGTCGTTACAGAAGGTCCAGGTGATATTAGATCACTCTATGTTTATCGACTTTCGGATATGACACTTGCATGGTCAAAATCATTTGGTTCATATAATAGTCATATATCATACCCGATATTTTATGATAATGTTGTGTATATTGCTGCAAGTGATCCAGTTACATCACATACAAAGGTTTATGCTCTTGATTCTGAGACTGGGTCTGTCTTGCGAACATCGAGTTATGTGTTTGATATTTTTGAAGAAGGTGCAGTACATTGTTGGCAACCTCATATCTATGATGGAAAATTCTATATAACGGGCAATAATGAATTATTGGAGAACAGTTTATTTGCTTTTAATTTGGATGATCTCAGTTTGGATACATCATTTAATATTCTTAATCTCGGTTTTCATGTTTGGAATAATGATGCAGTTTATATTATGACACCTACTAATCGTGTGGCTGCATATAATTTGACTACTGGTGTTACGTTGTGGAGTTCTGTTCTTGATAACAATATGTTCATTGCTGGTGGTGCATTGTATACGAATGGATTGCTGATATATGATGTCGAGACCTGGGTATCACCGAGTTGGTCTTGTCGACTTCGTTTTAGAAATGTAACTACAGGGGTTGATATTGCTGCCCCGTTACTCAATTGCGTCTCCACGACTAGTTTGAATTTATATTCCTCTATAACCCCTCCTGCTGCATGGGATGATAAGGTATCAATATCGACTAGTGATATGGATTATGTTTATCATCTAGACGGGACTCTATACAGAAGTACGTCTACAGACAAGTGGCGATTTTCCAAGATAATCGATTCAACTGGTAAGATGTATTATTATGATGGATCTCAGGTCGTTGTGAGAGATGCGGAAACAGATGGATTTGTTGTATCTATTCCTGCTTCTCTGCTATGGTCTTCACAGGATTACGTGCCGTTTTCAATGACAGATGGATTGCTTCTGATACCTGGTAATGGAAAGATTGATATTCTTGAGGCGGATCTGTGCGGATCAACTATAACGGATGATTTGGTTCTAGATGATGATCTGACATGCGATGATATAGGTATTATCATTGATGAAGATGATGTTACACTTGATTGTAGTGGTCATACCATAACCGGTAGCGGAGGTAGCTGGGGACCTGGAATTCCTGTTACATCAGGTGTTCTGGTAGACGGTCATAATAATGTAACGGTAAAGAATTGTACGATATTGAATTTTAGTGCAGGGATATATTCCCATTCTTCGAATATGACTACGTTCGAATACAATACGCTTTATAATAACACTGTTGATATAGCATATGTTTTTTCTGAGGATTCGGATATTCTCAATAATCATATGTATGATTCTATCTTTGGTATTTTTTCATTGTCACCGACTAGAGATTTTAATATCGTGGATAATAATATTCATGATTTAATTGAAACTCAGGGTTTTTCAGCCTATGCAATCATTTCTCCGAGTGGTATGGATAATGTTCTGGTCCGTGGGAACCGTATATCAGGTGTTGGAGCAGGTGTATACATGAATGGTGAGAATTATCTCATAGAGGGCAATGTCATGACTTTTGGTAAGGGTGGTGTTGGTGGTATGGGTTCGAATGTGACGATAAGAAATAATAATATATCAGGTTCTTCTATGCTTGGAATTTATATCACAGAGGGTTCTGGTATCATCGTGGAGGATAATATAATACAAAATATCAGTGGTGAAACATACTCATCTGGAATAGTGTTTGGTGATATTATATCTGGGTCAGATACTGTTGTCACAGACGCTGTGATTCGTGGTAATAATCTGACGGATATTCCTTTTGGTATCTATTTTGTGATGGCTAAGAATGTTTCAATTTCCGAGAATGTTATGATAAATTCTACTGGGCTGATTTATAATAACATCAGTAATATTACTATGGAAAGAAATAACATCTCGGAAACTGCATCCGGTGTACTTGGGCGGAATGCGACGAATCTCACGGTGCAGGATAATTCGTTTTATCTTATAGATCAGGATCCGGATGAAGTGCTGGCTGCTATCTTTATTGGGATATCGATGGATCAAGGTGCTACATCTTCAGATAATATTATGATACTTAGAAATAACATATCCGGGGCGAATAGTGGAATAATTATTGGTATGGAGGGAACATGTAGTGACGTTTTTCTTTCGGAGAATGATATAAATGTTGATGCAATTGGAATAGGAGTAGTGAATTGCGATGGTGGAGATGTTGTTCTAAATAATATATCTGGTACAAAGAACATTGGTTTCTTTGTCGTTGGAACCAATAACCTGATTTTTGATGAGAATAATTTGTTTGCGTTTCTTGGATCTGGTTTCTATCTAGAAGCTTCTACAGATACGGTTTTGATATCAAATGAGATATCTGGGTCTGAAGCAGGAATTTATGTGTTGAATTCAAACAATACACTCGTTGAAGATACTTATCTGTTTAACAATTCTGTTGGTGTTTTTGTTAATATGAGTGATAGTGTGTCTCGTGTTCTAAATCTCGTGAATGTTACTTTTGGTGGTGCTGCAGGAATGTTTGATAGACATTCTGTTGTAGATCTCAATGACTTGGTTGAAAGCGGGAATGCCTATAGTTTGGCTTGGATTACGAATTCGACAACACTCCCAGCTGATGCTAACATATCGTTCAGAGATAAGTTTGTGGATATAGTTGGTTTGACCGGAACTATTTCAATAGATGATATTGTTTTTAGGTGGACTGCTTCTGAGGCTATTGGGTATGAGATGGATAAGATGCAGCTTTGGAATTATGATGGTGTTGTTTGGAGTATGTTGAATAATACACCAGACAATGTTAATAATATGGTATCTTTGTTAGCATTTTCTCCATTATCAGAGTATGCGTTGTTGTTGAATACAACAGTAACTTTTGTTTGTGGTAATGGTGTTTGTGAGAATGGTGAATCGTTTGCAATATGTCCTGCGGATTGTTTATGCGGGAATGCAATTGTTAATGTTGGCGAGACTTGTGATGGTGTTGATTTGAATAACAGGCTGTGTACAGATTTCGATGATTTTACTGGAGGGACTCTGGGTTGCTCTGCTAGTTGTCAGTTGATTACCTCAGGATGTACTGGAGGAATTCCTGGTGTTTGCGGTGATGGTGTTGTAAACGCTGGAGAGACCTGTGACAATATTTCCTTAACAGAATATAATTATTCTGGGTTGACTTGTGTAGATTTTGATTCGTTTATGGGTGGTGGTTTAGAGTGTGCAAATTGTCTCATAAATACGTCTTCATGTTCTGAGACACCAATTTGTGGAGATGATTTGTGTACTGGTGATGAGACTACTATTACGTGTCCTGATGATTGTTCATGTGGTGATGATGTATGTGATGATTCTGAGACACCTATATCATGCTCGATTGATTGTCCTGATGTATGTGGAGACGGTATTTGTAGTGGCCTTGAAACTACTATTACGTGTCCTGATGATTGCTCTTGTGGTGACGGCGTATGCGATGCTAGTGAGAATGCATTCGTTTGTCCTACGGACTGTGATCCGGTTTGTGGGAATGCTGTAGTTGAGATAGGAGAAACGTGTGACGGTATTGATTTGAGTAATCGGGTATGTACAGATTTCGATGATTTCACTGGTGGGTCTC
>JBDRFU010000022.1:0-2317 GCA_043818435.1 Candidatus Aenigmatarchaeota archaeon | reverse complement strand
TGTCCAGCCATGATTCTTGATATATTCACTGAGCTGGACTCAACGGGGAACGTTTTCAGACAGGGAGATAAAAATGATATGGGTTTGCTTTTGTGCCACTCTGCCTTGCGAAAGAAGTATTATCCAACGAGTGTCTTTTCTGATACAGTACATGGATTGATATCTGACTGCGAACCCATGATTGTAGATTAGTTGAGTTGGAAGGATTGCTCGGATAAAGAATTAGCGGGATGTGGGGTGTTTTTTTCTAGGTGTTTGATGACTGATGTGTGGAAAGGTTGTAGGCTGGTTCTGGTTGTCCCTTCGGTCTTTTTTCATTCTTCGTGTTTTCTTCGTATTCAATGGTTCAAGATCAGCTGCCTTTATCATTCGGTGAAAAGTCATGGCACTGATTTCATTACTAGTTCTTTCTGCAAGTTCGTATAATGGTATTTTTTTACCAGTGTCCAGTGCTTTGAAATAAATATCAAAATATCCTCGGAAGGTTTTGAAATCATGATTTCCTCTGTGGCTCAGTGATAAGATAAATTTGGCAGCAGCTGCATCAGCTCGGTATCTTTTTCCACGTTTTTCAGCTAGTTTTTCAAGTAGTTCCTGTTCAGTAACCTTTTTTATCTCTTGTTTAGTTGGTTCTTTCTCTATCATATCATTATGATACTGGTTAGCATGGTGCATAATATTTTTCCATTTTTCATGGAGATTCAGTTCCAGCAATATCTTGCGTATTTCCTCTCTGCTTGTATCATAAGCATCTGCCATCATCTGTCCATTGAATCCCCAGTCGACAAGATCCTTTATGTCAGGATATCTCTCCTTGAGATAGGAAAGGCGTTCTTTTTCATTTGTTTTATCCCGGTTCGCTCGCCACTCGGTGTATAGTTTTTCTTCATGTAGTCTGACATATATTGTATGATATGTGACATTATAATTTGCAGCATGTGTTTTGATATTTCCTCCTGTTCTGACTAGTTGTTTGAATGGAAAATATTTCTTTCGTCCTCCGCTTTGATTTCCTTTCCAAACAGAATGTAAATTATCCTCTCGCAATCTACGATACACAGTAGATGGCGTGACACCATATTTTGCGGCAAAGTCTTTAACATTCCCACCTCTCTTAGTCAGTCCATATAGTGGAAGATGTGTCTTCTCCCGTCCTCCGTATCTCATAACGTTTGGTAGTGAGAAATCTCTTTAAAGTTTTTTATATGGGAAATCGGAGGTTTCAAACAGACTCAGAATCGTTCTTAAACTTTTATCTTAGCCCAGAAGTATGTTGTATCATTGTTCATTCGTGCGTAAAACGCAACTTGATTTTAACGCCACATGATGGTGTTACCTCTAGTTCATGGGGTTCGCTAGTTTTTCCTAGAACAGAAATTATCTCCATACCCTGTGGATCAACAATGGCCCTGGTGTTTCTCACTTCGACATCAAATCCCAGACCTGATTTGTAAATTATGGATTTAGAATCATCAGGTCTACATTCGAAAAGATAGACATCTCTACCAGTTTGATTATTGTCAGAAATCGATCCAGGTCTATCTCCAGGAGATACTCTACCCATTTCGATCCATTCTCCTGGATCCGACTTATAAATATCCACTCTTAGTGGTGACATGAAAAAGAATGATGCCGAAAGGTTTTAATATTGAGAATTCAACTGCTTGCTGATGGGTTTCTTTGGTGTATTGGGTGAGAATGAGATAATTTCATTTTTCCATCTTGCCAATTTTTTCTAGAATGTGCTCAAGCGAACAATTTATAATCTGCGGAGAATGCTCTTTTATTGCTGCATGACAAGGTGTGCCCTCGCCTCGTACATCAATATCATCCTCCACCAGAGTACACTTAATTCCGGGATGCTCCTTTTCGTCCCTGGCAATCCTATACAACTGATCCAATACATGAAATCTTGCGGTGTTTCGTAATGCTCCAAACCAATAATCGTTCTCCGTGGAAAGAAGAATTCCATTTTTTTTATCATATTCCTGTATCAAATGCGCATCGAATTCTGCGACCCCTCTACTCGCATACTCAAAATAACATGAGCCATCGGTTTTTGTTATATCGCAAAGAGTGTTGAACAAGTCTCCAAGACTCAGGCAATATCTTCCGCTAAGGTCGTTGTGTCGAGCCAGTGGACCAGAAAACTCAATATCAATAATCATGCTATCGCATACTACTACAGCCTAAAAGAATAAAAGATCGGTTGATCTTCGCCAATTCGTCTTCTGCAGGCACCTCAACATAGCAGTCTAATGTCGTTTGTTTAGTACATTCTTCTGGATTGTTTTTATTGTATTATTGTATGTTATTG
>JBDRFU010000021.1:0-9545 GCA_043818435.1 Candidatus Aenigmatarchaeota archaeon | reverse complement strand
TGCATCTGCGAAATGTGTTGGTGATAATGGTGAATTATGTCCTTTGCTCTGTCTTTCCATTGTTATACGAGAGAACTGTGGTGCTGTTGTAAATGCCTCATATCCGCCTTCTAGTTCTTTTGCTAGATAATTTAGAAGCTTCTCACGTTGCTGCGGAGTTATGTCCATATTTATTATCTCTTTTCCTCTACCAGCTGGTATAAAATTGAATGCAATGAAACGGAGAACTCCTAGTTTCTTTGCTGTTTTTATGAGAAAAGGTATATCATTATAATTTGCTCTTGTTACCGTGGTTGCCATGCAGGTTACTATACCAGCTTCAACACAATTCTTCATTCCTTGCAAAGCTGCTTTGAATGCTCCTTTTTTATTTCTGAAATTATCATGTATTGCTGGTTTTCCATCAAGACTTATCTCAGCGTAACCGACGAACTTTGCCAAACGTTTTGCAACGTCTTTTGTTATTAACATCCCGTTTGAAGCTATTGAGATGTAGATACCTTTTTTCTCTGCGTATGAAATAACTTCCCAGAAATCTTCTCGCATGAGTGGCTCTCCACCAGAAACTGCGATTGCAACTATTCCTGCATCATCCAGCTGATCTACAATTTTATATCGTTCTTCTGTACTCAGTTCATCTCCTAGTTTTTCATTGGCATTGGCATAGCAGTGTTTACACTTGAGATTGCATCTGTTCGTATAATCCCACACAACTAGAAATGGAGCATGAAGTGTCTGAGGTCTTTTTACTCCATGCTCAGCAATACCTTTTATCACACTTGCCATCCCACGCTGAACATGCTTAACGCGCAGGTAACTGATAACATCACCATCTATTTCTAATCCAAATCGCTTTGCGCCCTGATTAAGCGCTAAAGAAACTATTTTTGACGCCATCTGGCATCCAAGACATGCCTCAATATTTTTATTTACTTTGATTTTTGCGATATCATCATTTGTCTTTATTGTAGCACTTGCACCAGAATATAATTCAAGTGCTTTTTCCAGTCGATTCTTTTTACACTTTTTACATCTTCCTGATATACCGCGTAGAATTAATCTAGTAGCTGGGTTTCCAAGCATTGTTGTAATAGAACCTATTACCTCTGGGGTTTTGTCATCCTCCACATATTCGGACTTCTTTTTTCTAGGTTGTGGCATAAATCCGAATATGTTGTGAAAAGTTTAAAAATAGGGATCTCCCATCATTTTGCTAGATATAGTTCAATCCATAACCCTTCCAGTCGGCCTTACGTCAACTTCGTATGACTGACATTTTGGGCAGGTCTTGAATGGTACGATATCAGAAAGCTCGGTACATTCGGGGCATTTACATCTCTCAATGTTTCTATTCTGCGTATGTTGAATAAGCTTTGTAAATATCTTGTTGCATTTTTGGCATAAAAATTTTTTGTATTCACCCATGCCTGTACGTTCGGTAGCCTTCCAGAAAAAACTACACTTTTTGCAGGTGAACTTGAATTCGTCTCCCATAACAAAATTATACCCGTAGAACTTAAAAAGAAACCATTAAATCCCATGGAAACATCTCTCTCTTCATGGAAGAGATGTTGTTGAGGTTTCTTGTGATAATAACGGTTGTCTTCTTTATTCCGAAGGTTGTCTATCACATAAGAAAGATCCCATATCCTATAACTGAGGTTGTCTTGGGAATAGTATTAGGTATACTTGTACCAAGTTATTTTTTCGCAGATGATGTAATAAAAATACTGGCATCCCTTGGTATAATCACTATTTTCGTGTGCGGTGGTATGGAGATCAATATTGGATTCATCAAAAGAAGTAAAAAAATGATCTTACAGAATGCTATTCTTCAGATTGTGTTATTGGCGGGTGTTGCGACATTCCTGATATATGTATTCACATTCACAACTCAGGTCGGTCTCATATTAGCATTAGCTCTGATTGTGCCATCAGCTGGGTATGTCTTCTCGTTTGTGAGACAGACTGGTGTTCATCCAAAAGAACGAAACTGGGTAGAGGGTATTGTGATTTGTAGTGAGATTTTAGGTATCCTATTGCTGTTGATATTTCTCAATATGGACGATGTCCCAATGATAGCGTTATCATTGATTGTTATAACATTACTAGTAACACTACTACCAAAACTGCTTGATTTTTTGTATACAAAAGTATTCAAGAAGATGATTGGTCTTGAGTTTGCTTTTATTTTTGTTGTAGCACTTATCTCAGCGTATATAACAGAAGCAATTGGTGTACACTTTATAATCGGGGCGTTTATTGCCGGTATTGTTGCCAAAAGATTCATTGATGATATACGAAAAGATGGTCACATAACAAATGTCAGACACATGAACATAACCGAAGGATTCTCGTTCTTCTCACAGGTATTTGCTCCATTCTATTTTTTCTCAGTAGGATTGATGCTTAGTTTGAATATTCTTACTGTGGAGGCAGCTGCGATAGCTATTGCATTTGTAGTTGGGGCAACTGCTGTTAGATTCACACTTGTTTTGAAACATAGAAGATGGAAAATGAAAGAGACTTACAATAGATCATTCAATATCGCAGTGATGACAATGCCTACTATTGTGTTCACATTCGTAATTGCAGATATCTTGCACAAGAGTTTCGGAATAAGTGATACAATGTTTGGTGCTCTGCTTCTCTATGGTATAATGACAGCGATAGTTCCGCTGATTCTCATGAAGAAAGCTAAGGGAAATGACGGAGATATAATGGGTGAGAAGTGAGATTTCTATGGTTTCTCCGATGAACTAGAATTTAAGTAGATTTTCTTCTCATTCTAGAGATATGATAAAACCGAATGATATATGGGTACATTATGAAAATCCCGACGAGATGTTCGAAAAGATAGGATATAAAGAAGGTAGAAAAAATCGCAAATCGGTAAAGCTAGCAAAACCTGAAACAATGTTCTATTATGATACGTTTTTTCACGATAGAAAACTGAAAAAATTTTATTCGTCCATCTGGTTCCGAGACAGGGTCATAACCAAAGCAAAAATTGGGGAAGCCAGCGTAATTGAGAATATCTCAAATGAACTAGCTGCAAACGCCAGAAGATACGCAGAAAGATTATGCGTATTTACACTATATGCTGGAAATAATGGTGTTGTAATGGAGACACGCCAGGATGGAACATTCATGGGCGACGATAAAATAAATCTATATATCGCAGGAAAACATGTCCCAAGCAGTAAATCTGGCTCAACAAGCATGGGTACGCGTCTTTTAATTATGGGATATGGTGAGGGTATCAACATAGAAAAAGAGAGAAAAACAATTCGTGTCTTGAAATCTTTTTAGTACAATCATCCACCGATTGGGACGTCTTTTTCTGGCTGAATGGAAAACTATCCTTTCACCACGCCAAGCGGTACCAATCGTGCAACGCGATTACTAATTCCTGCGCGCTCTGTGACTTCGACCACAGAATCTATATCCTTGTATGCCTGTGGAGCTTCTTCACATACTACTTTCCAGGATGCTGCTTTTACTAGGATTCCTTTTTGGTCCTTCAATTCTTTTGCAACGGTTTCTCCGCGGAATCGTTGGATTGCTGCTGAACGAGACATCTCTCTACCTGCACCATGTGCTGTTGATCCGAATGATAACTCCATTGCCTTTTCTGTTCCAACCATGACATAACTTGCTGTTCCCATACTTCCTGGTATTATAACTGGTTGACCAACGCTGCGATATATCTGCGGTACATCTTTGTGGCCTGCTGGGAAACATCGCGTTGCGCCTTTTCTGTGTACATAACATTTACGCATCTTGCCATCGATATTATGCTCCTCGATCTTTGCAACGTTATGAGCAACATCATAAACAATATTCATATCCATGTCTTCCATTTTTCTTTTCATCACTTCCTCGAATGACTGGCGTACCCAATGCACAATCATCTGGCGGTTACACCATGCAAAATTTGCAGCGGCCCCCATTGCTAGAAGATATCGTTCGCATAGGTCTGATCCTGCTGGTGCGTATACCAATTCTCGATCAGGAAGTTTTGAAACTGTGTCAGCATATTTATGCTCCATTTCTCTTAGAAATTCTGTACAGACTTGGTGTCCGAAACCACGGGAACCTGTGTGTATCATAATCATTATCTGTCCTTCTTTCTCTATACCAAACGCCTTTGCTACTGTCGGATTAATTATTTTATCAACTGCCTGAACTTCTAGGAAATGATTACCTGCACCAAGACAACCCATCTGTGGCATCCCACGCTCAAGCGATTTCGACGAGATCGCTGATGCTTTTGCTCTCATACATCCGTTTTCTTCAAGAACATCGATATCATGATCGTAACCATAACCGTTTTCAACTGCCCACTTAGCGCCTTTCTCCAGAACATCGATAAGTTGTTGTCTGCTCAGTTTCAAACGCGCGCCAACTCCGACTCCTGAAGGTACGTTCTTGAACATGGCTTCGAGTAGATCTTTCATATTTCCTTTAACATCCGAGATTGTGAGATTTGTCCTCAAGAGGCGGACGCCACAATTAATGTCGTAGCCTACGCCACCCGGCGACACAGCTCCTTCTTGAAAATCCAAAGCAGCGACACCGCCGATGGGAAACCCTTTGTCCAGAATCACAACACATGTAATTCTGTATAACCTTGATGCCCATCGGGGAGCACGATTGAATATTTCTGAATTCCTGGCAATGTGGCAACATTCTGCACTTGTTTGAAGGTCAGATCCTGTTGCATCTTGTTAAGCAATTGCTTATTTGCAAAGATGCGTGCTGGCACATTCATTTGGCCGCTCTTTGGAATCTCCCAGATGTTTTCGTCAATCTGTTTGAATTCCATAGAATGAGATGTATGGAAGAGTTTTTAAATGGTTTGTTGACCTAGAGAAAAACATGAGAGAAAAAATCTACTTCAGAAACAGCAAGGGTGATAAGCTGTGCGGGATTGTTTCCAACCCATCTGGCGACAAAAACAAGCTAATGGTGGTTTTTGGCCACGGATTTGCCTCAACCAAGGACTCTGACACATATATAGGCCTAGAGCGTGTTCTAAATAGCCACGAGATTTCCACATTACGATTCGATTTCTTTGGGATGGGTGAAAGTGAAGGAAATCTTGAGGATATTACGATATCAGAGGCTGTTGATGATATTCTGAAAGCAATCGATTATCTGAAAGGTCTGGGCTATTCGAGAATAGGACTGATGGGCACGAGCTTTGGCGGAATCGCGAGTATAATTGCGGTATCAAAAACAAAAGATCTCACATTCTTGATACTAAGATGCCCGGTATCGGATTGGCTGAAAACGAATCTACCTGGGGTAAAGACCGGTGATGACTTCATACGGTATGAGAAAATTGATGGTTCTGAGATCCGAATAAAGAAATCTTTTCTCAAGGACGCTGAAAAGAATGTCGGATTTGATGTTGCTGAGAAGATCACGATACCGACATTGATAATTCATGGTGATGCTGATGAAAGGGTTCCGGTTGAACAGAGTATAAAACTATCCAAACTCATCAAAAACAGCAGACTCGAAATCATAGAAGGTGCGGACCATAAGTTTACTAAGAAGAAAGATCATGATAAGGTAATGGATTTGGCGGTTAAGTTCATGGTGAAATATGTGTGAATCATCGCAATCTCTTTTCTCGTATTTTTCTTGGTATGAAAATCGTATTCAATATGAAAAAAATTGGTAAAAAAATAAGAATTCCCACGAGTAGCATGATAATAGAATAAAGGAATACCGCAAGCGTTATCAACACTAAAAATATCAAACCTGCTGCAAGATTTACTCGCATTCTATACGTATTCATCTCACGCAATGAATCGTCGTTTGTAATCGGCGATGGTGCTATATATGATCGTGATTGGGATGTGGATAATTTGGTATGTTTATTCGGCAACAACCTAGCTTCTTCTTCTGTTACTTCTGGGAACATATTTCCGCGATACCCGCAACTTAAACAAGTGTAAACATCGAAACCTGTTCCAGAAGCGAAGAAAACTTTATCAACTTCTTTACTCTCGCACTTTGGGCAAATTGTCACATAACCCCGTCGTTTGATAACCATATATTACCATCTCTTCATCCAAACACACCAGTTAGACTGAGAAACATCAGTACCACGAATAATGACATAACTATAAAGGTCAACCATCCCCAGAAGTTCAGCATCCTGCCATTGACTTTATCGCCCATATAATGATCATCGTTGCTGATTCGTAATAGTAAGAATATTATTATGGGGTCAACTACACCGCATATAACCTGGGAAACAATCATAACAAAGATCGGATTTGCTCCAAGTAATACTATCATTGCGCCCATGATAAGTGTGATGGTGAAAATTAGATTGAAGATGGGTGCTTCTTTTATGCGCTTGCTCACTCCTGTTTCTAAACCAAATGTCTCAGTAACAGCGTATGCTGTAGATATTGGTAAAACAAATGCTGCGAGCATGGCAGCTGCAAACAAACCAGCTGCGAACAAATATAATGCCCATGGGCCAAGAGCGTCAGGAGAAGAGATTGCAAATGCAACCTGATCGATTGATGTTATATTGGTTATTCCATTTGTGAATAGTATGGTACCAGCAACCACAATTATGAAATAGGATATAAGATTGGAATATAGCATGCCAACATAGACGTCTTTCTTTGTTTCATCATAACTTTCGCGGTCGCCTCCGCGTCCCTTTTCAGCTTCAGATCCGCTCTGATAATAATGAAGATATGGTGTAATTGTTGTTCCCAAGAGCCCGACTGCTAAAAACAGGAAAGATATTTTTAGTTCTATGGTTGGCATGAATGTGTTCACAATTATATCCCACCATGGCGGATTGGCTATGACAGCTGTTACGATATACGCAAGAAATCCTAGACATAGAACCAGAAGCACTTTTTCTAATTTTTTATAATCAAATTTTACAACAACAAACCAGATTAGAAGACCAAAAGGAATCACGAAGAAAATAGCATGGACACTTGTGATGAGTTGTAGTGCTACTGACATACCAGCAAGGTTAGCTGCTGTGGTGGCTGTGTTTGCTATGAAAAGTGCTGCGATTGCAACAAGGGCTACTGTAGGACCGTATTTTTCTCGAATCACTGCACCAAGACCTTTCTTGGTGGCATATCCTACTTTGGCACACATTGCCTGAATGGCTATGAGCATAGGCGTTGACAGCAACATCAACCATAGCAGTCTGAATTGTGTAGCAGCTCCAATTGATGAATATGTGACCACACCGCCTGCATCATCATCAGCCGCACCTGTGATAAGACCAGGACCAAGAGCTTTCCAAAATGGTCTTTTTTTCTTCGACTGTGTTGGAAAACTTTCCTTGACTGTAGGTAATTTATTTGTATGTTCTGACATGAGTTTATAGATGCATAGAAATACCTATATAGCTAACAGCTATACCAAATCTTTATTTTTAGACAACGTGTCTCTGTATCATATATAAGGATAAATACGATTCAAAATAACCCTGTTTATGGTACTGGTCCCATTGATACTATTTATTATAGGAGTAATTGTTCTGGCTAAATCTAGCAATCTTGTTATAAACAAGTCTATAGCGCTGATGGAGATAACTGGGTTGAGTCTGTTGACGATAGGGTTTGCTATACTGGCCTTTGGTACCAGCGTTCCAGAACTTGCGATAGGCTTGATATCATCAGTTCAAGGTCATCCCAACATTTCTATAGGCAATGTTATCGGAGCCAGTATTGCTGATATCCTACTTATTCTAGGTATATCTCTGGTTCTAGGATTGTCATATAACAAAATCAAGAAAGATGAGAAGAGGATAATAGAAAAGATATTGATATCCACTATAGTAATTGCTATTGCTCTGATATTGTTAGGTACTGTTGGACTGGTATTTGGTTTCTTTTGTGTAGTACTCTTTTTCATACTTTCTTCAGAGTTGATTGATAAAAAACATCGAGGGAATGTGAATAGTATTGATAATGTTGACAAGACTCGATTATCAAAAATAGTTATTTTACTTTGCCTAGGTCTGATATTGGTTGTAATAGCTGCGAAGATCGTGGTGGATTCTGCCGTAGAGTTATCTGAAATATTTGGACTGCGGGAATCGTTTCTTGGTGTGATTATAATATCACTTGGAACCACGCTACCAGAATTATCTGTAACACTATCAGCTGTGAGAAAAAAGCAGGGCGAGATAGCGATAGGAAATATTGCAGGTTCTATTCTATTCAATATGACATTTATTCTGGGTATGGTGATATTTATATCAGCTACAACTATTGGCCAGACAATAATGATTGCTGCTGGTTTCCTGATACTAACAAATCTATTTCTCATTTACATGATAAGACGTGGTAGATTGGGCGTAAAGGAAGGTGTGTTAATGCTTTTGATGTATTCGGCTTTTATTTTTGCGGTAACACTGGTTGGGGCTTAGAAATACTAAAACTATTTTATGCTATTGCATTACATATGACTGCTTGACTGAATAGATTTATCTCGGCAAACGCACCTGTTGGGGCATCAACAACTGGTACATCGAATGTTATGAGGAATTCCGTATCACTTCTTCTTTCAATGGATTTGCAGTCGTATATATTATTACATGCTTCATTTGCTGCTTGACAGAGTTGTGCATCGGATGTTCCTGTTAGAAGAACTGTGTAACCGAAATTGGATTCTAGGACATAAGTCCTAGATTGGCAGACGACTGTATCTGATGCTACACATTTTGAATCTATACAGTTCAGTGTTGCATCACAGTAAACTAAACAATCTGCAACTACAACAGTTCCTTGTTCGTTATTGATATCCCAAGAATCTATCATGTTTTGGATTGTACTTTCGGATGCTTTGTTTAGAACAACATTACAACCAAAATACTCACTTGTTTGAATGAAGGTACAGTCTGAGTCCTGTTCGCAAGTGTTGGCATCATCAATGGCCTGAAATATATCACTTTGTGAGACAACACTACTGGTTATATTGTTTATATTATTTGTTTGATCTGATACAGGCGCTGTCTGTCCAACACATCCAGAAACAGCGATGACAATAGATAAAAGAATAATTATTGGTAATATCTTGAATTTGTTGTTCATGCAATTACTTGCTTGGGATTGTATAAATATGTTATGTATCCAACACAACTTGTGCTCTAAACTTATCTTTAGAAACTTCTTCGATTTCCATTTCAGAGTATGTCATTGCTTTGACTTCTGTGCGGATTTCATGCTTGTTGCGGTCCCAGGTATCGCCTGCAACTTCGGCTTCAAGTGAATAACCACGATCCTGTGGAAGTTTTTCTATCTTAACTGAGAATTTAGAGAATACGAGATATTCGGAATCTTTGAGAAATAGAAGTTCTGATAGGAAGTCAAATAACAAGGCTTTCAGATCCTCGCTTTTGACTTTTATTGTTTTTTTGGTTTTCTGCTGGATTTCTGATGTTTCAGTCATTACTTCAAACATAGCCAGAGCTGCGTTTTCGAAAAGCTCGTTCAGACTTTTACCAAATGCCTCGAAAGCCATGTCTGCTGTTGCGATGTCTA
>JBDRFU010000020.1:0-5326 GCA_043818435.1 Candidatus Aenigmatarchaeota archaeon | reverse complement strand
CATCTATAACAGGTGCCTGCCAAGTCAAACCAACAACCATAACCAAAGCAAGCGCCATAAAAAGCACTTTGGCAAGACGATCCTTTGATGATACCGACATAAGATATTATTCACTCCGGCAATCTTAAAGATTATGGTAACGACCAGTTCCCATCATAAACGCCTCTCATGACTCTTCTTGATATGATAATCCCTAGCATACTCCAAAGAAAGCTCTTTGTTCAATGCCTCTATCTGCTCTCGGACAATCTTTACCTCTTCAAGAAGCATCTTTAGGTTTTTCTCCGCAATGGCTTTTTTCTTGAAAATCTCAGGATTGGGCATATGACATCATAATATATATCTTTCCCTAATCTCTAATATGTTAACGCACTGGTGGTCTAACGGTTATCTGCAAAGATCGGAGATCTTTGAGATCTCCGGTTTTTCCAAACCGTAGAGGACATCAGCCTTCCAAGCTGATTATCTGGGTTCGAATCCCAGCCGGTGCATGATTACTACCCATCGGTGATAGCAAAACTATAGATATTTAAGGTTTCCTGTGGATATCCATTTCGATGAGTATGGTTGTAATAATTATAGATTTAATGGAGCATACGAAACCTATCGATTTGCATAATGCCAAGCAAGATAGTTTCATTACAGAATGTGCATTAGAGAAAAAAGGAGTTACTTACGATTGGTATGGTTTATTTGATGTAGGCGGAATTAAATATGTTGCACCCACGATAATTGATGATAATGACAATAAAGTAGTATATCTCCCTATTACCAGAGATGCCGATATATACAAAGTAAGTTCAATTAAGTATGATACTGCACGTGGGGCTCGGGTCAGAAACATGGGAAAAATCGATTCATTATTGCCAATTCTTAATGATGCCCTACAACGTTGGGCATCAGAATAATCTTCTTATGCACATACTATCACCACCGTATCATACTCAGCCGATGCATATCTTTATTTTTCATCTTCAAGCTAAGCACATCAGAAAAATGAAGATCGACAGCATTACCCATCCACCCAAACTTCTGACCATATCTTTATCTCTAACCAAGACAAGTAGAATTATGAAAAACAAAGAAAACGCTCTAATAATCTTAGCATTTATCATATTCTTAGCGTTCATATTCAGCACACTAATACTCCCGAGTCTGTCCCACACAATGGAAATAACAGGAAAAATGACTAACGGAACCGGAAACGTAACAGCAGGACCTGCCATATTGTGGTTATTTCCATTAATACTCGGTATCGCTGCAACCGGATACCTCGCCATGAAAAGCATACAAAATATGCATTCTAAATAGATTTCTGCACCAGTTCTCTCAACAACTGGTGTCAAACATGATAGAATCAATAATGAATCCTTCACAATGGCTGATCTCCAAAGTCATAAAAACAATCCCCGTGCCACCACACCAGGGTACCGTTGACTTCTACAGAAAAAACGTATGGGTTCTTGAATACATCAATGAACATGGAAACCTTTCAGACAATGCAAAGTCCATCTTTCTTAGATCATGCGAAAAACACAGAATCATCCCATACTCAAGAATGGCATACGAATATGATAATGGTCTTCTAACAATAGTAAGATACCCATTAACCGGCAAAGAAAAAGAACAGGATCCTGAATTACGCTATTATAAAGAACTTGCAGGAAAGTCCCCACCATTATGTAAAGAAACAAACCACATGAGAATTGTGATAAAATCACCAGAAGATCTGGAGACACTAAAACGCAATCTATCATCATTCCAACGAACCCATCAAATAAGACGCACTGAACTTGACTATACTGACTGTTTTACATCAACTGTCCTGACAGTAGAAACACTTGGCAGATCCAAACCGGGCCAAGGCAACTATATCAGTCTCGATGCCGAAAACTGTGGAAAAGAGGACGAAGAAAAATTAACATCTTGGTTCACAGAATTAAAAACAGAATACGAAAAACTTCCCAGTAGAAAAAGAAATCTCTATCACATCACTCACACACTATTCTCGCGATCTCAACTGACTCATAAAAAGACAATCGAATGACAACATCTCTCCTCTGGTCGTCTCTCTAATTCCACGATTTCCATGATAATGTGAATCCACACAAAACCCAGATAATCCTCGTACCATCCTAACAACATACCTTCTATTATAACCAAGATTCCACACGAATGTGGTAGATTTCCCACAAGCATCGCTGGAAGCATCTGGATGAATCTCAATATCTCCATACAAACCCGATCGCCTAAAAGATTCCAGAGAACCATATCGAGAGGATCCCTGTTCCTTCCGCCAGCCTTTTCTGGAATCCTTCAAACACTCAATATATCGACAAACGTCTGCAGTTCCTAACAAAACGCTACCAATCAATCCCATATCACTCAATAACGCAGAAAGTTTTATAAAACGATAGAAAAAAGAAAAAAAGAATAAATCTTAGAGGACTTATAGATCTTTTCCTCTTACAGTTTTTCTCTTGTTACCAGCTGCTCTCCTGCAGGCTTTCACAACCTCTGCTTCGACATGTTTGTCCAAAGCGCTGAGGAAGTCTCCAGCAGTGTTCATTTTTTGTTTCTTGATAACAGCCTTTACTTTCGATCCTACGATTAGGGCCATTTTTTACACCTTGTATATTATTCAAAATTCAGCATATATAAAGAGATTTGGAAGGATCTTAAACTTTTCCCAGCATCATAATTTCATGAAAAAAGAATTGGATATGAAAAAACGTAGAATTCGAGATCTACCAACGCCAGATAACTATGAAACTCGACCCAACGAAACACCGCCTGCATACATGAGTATGACAAAACTAGAAAGAGAAAGAAGTTATCCATGGTTATACAAAAAAAGGATTTCAAATGGATATTGGGATAATAAAAACAATAGAATAAACGCTACAAAATGGTTACTAGATCATACGGGAAAAAAACCATCAGATCTCATACAAAAAGATTTCACAAAAAATCGTCTATCTACCATATTAACAATACACTACGAAGGATCACCGTATAAAGCAATAATCGAAGCCGGTTATGAGCTCTACCCATGGCAAATGACATCCTCTCCGAATCATACATGGGAGGATATACTATATCGAGTATGTGCAACCATTCTACTAGTTGAAGATATCCTAGAAAAGAATCCGAAAGAAATTACTTACGATGAATTCTCCGAACATCTCCGTGGGCTATTGAAATACACAGACAATTCCGCATATAATGCACTAAGAGAGGCTGGATATAGATTTCATATCCCTCGACCAAAATTAAACAATCAGACACATAATCGTTCTTTCTGGGAAAATCGAGAAAATCGAATAGAATCCATCAAAAAAGCTGTAAAAAAGATCGGAAAAAATCCAAGAGATATTACATCCCGTGACCTAGAGAAATACTGTAGAAGCACACTCAGATATTATAATGATTCGACCTGCGATGCACTAAGAGATGCTGGATATATGGTCAGACGAAGAAAAAAGAACTATTGGACAATCCGTGATAATAGAATACGAAAAACCCAAGTAGTTGTAAGAAAACTAGAAAAAAAAGGAAAAACCCCGGGAGATATTACATACCACGAATTATTGAAATACAACGGAATGAGAATGGTGCTCAAACACAATGAGGATTCGCCCAAGTCGGTTTTACGAGAAGCCGGATATGATATATAAACTCACTTCTCAAAGAACTTTCTCATTGATGGATGCATCTCATCGAGATGCTTTGCCATGATAATCTCATAGAAATTATAGACAATCATAACAGTAAGCAATATACCAGTTCCAGTACCAAGAGCACCTGTCAAATCCGCTACAGCTGCCAACAGTCCTACAGCCGCACCACCCAACACCGCCAAAATAGGAATATATCTATTCAAAATATCCCGAACAATTCTTGGATCTCGTCTAAATCCAGGAATCTGCATACCAAGATCTTCGATCTGTCCTGCAATTGTCTCAGCATCCATACCGCTTGTACTAACCCAGAAAATCGAGAAAATCGTACAAAGTATGATGAATGTTGTTAGGTATGTAATCAGTCTGATAACATCTATCATCTGAGGGACACCAACGAATGTACCGGAGGTCACAAAAAACGCAATAGCAAATCCTATCAATAATGCCATGAGCATGACACCAGACGTTCTGCTATCCTTCTTGTACATAATGGCTGCTATAACAGCCAATATAATATCAGCCACTATCATGCCTAGCAATCCTGGAAGAATTGACCAATCAATACCTCCCAGACTACTAAAAATATTAGATCTATCAATTATCATGAAATTGATAGCTGCCAAAGCTAGAAACGTTATAACAAATACACCAGTATTCATCTTTTTGCTCAGATTAAGTTTACGGAATAAAATAAGAAACGCTATTACAAAGACTACAACCAGCATTATCAAAGAAAATATCTGTATCGATTGCGTCCTAGGTTCCGATAAATAGAATGCCAGACCACTCACTGGTTGGTTATCAGCATTAAAACATCCCAGAAATCCACAATTAATATTACTATCAGGCATCGGAGTCTTGGCAACCATGGCACCAATCAAAACTGCGTTAGCTAGCAACGCCGCACATAAGATAACCGGAATATTGCTGGTATACAAAAATTTCAAAGGCCAACGCCTACCAAATCCTCGCATACTTGTAAACGCAAGAGGTATGTCCACATATATCGCTTGTATGTAAACCACTATGAAAAATACCACGAATGTCGATATTATAGGCAAAATTGAAAGTGCAGCATTCTGGAAATCTTGAATCATCGAATACTGTACAGCCGACAATACATGCCCCGAAGCAATCATCATATTGGAAGTATCAGGCAGTACACACTTTCCGATATGTGCCAATGATGCCATATCCAAATTAATTCCTATGTTTATTGGAACACACGGACTAAACATACGAACAAAGATAGTCTTGGTAACTCCTGCTGCAATGAACAACGATACTCCAGAACCTATTCCCCATTTAGAGACCGTCTCATCCATAAACAACACAAGAATTCCACCAAACGCTATTTGAACAATAAGTATGATCATCAGAAATGAATTACCCGGATCAGAAACCGGTACTGCACCGATATTCACATACATGATAGCCTCAACTATGCTGAATAATATAACCATCAGTTTCTGCGTTCCTTGGAACCTAGATCTTCCTTCAGGTGTGGACAGATTCCATGGCAATATCTTAGAACCAACAAGTAGCTGCAATATAATCGAAGCGGTAACAATAGGACCAATACCGAGCGTCATTATGGTACCAAGTTTTGCACCAAGTATCATCTCGTAGAAAGCAAACGTCTC
>JBDRFU010000019.1:0-3687 GCA_043818435.1 Candidatus Aenigmatarchaeota archaeon | reverse complement strand
AAATACAACTGATTATCATCATTGCGTTTTATTTTATATATCTTCTCAGTTGTCCCACCTGGACCAGGGATAAGTATCTCAGCACGAGAGAATTCTCCACTACCAATTCTACCGCAACAAACAGTTACATTTGTTTCAGGGCCAATCCCATTAGGATAACATTCTGGGAGTTTCGCACTAGTCATCTCTGAGATATCCAGAATTCTGATTCCTGATCGTTCTCCGTATGATATCGTAGACATCATTCATCCCTCACGGTGTTAATCGTTCCGGATCCCGTGGGAATAGAACAGCTTCTCTAATATTTGGAAGATTCAACAGAGTCATAGTCAATCGTTCTATACCTATGGCAAATCCTCCGTGTGGTGGTGCACCGTATTTGAAGAATTCGGTGAACCAGCTCACCGATGCCGGTGTCATGCTTTTCAAATTCACCTGCTCCATGAGTTTGTCATATCTATGTTCACGCTGACCTCCTGAACTGAGTTCAATACCTGAACTATGAATCAGGTCAGTGCTTCTTGCCCACTGCGGATCATCATCATATCGCATTACATAAAATGGTTTATGTGCGAATGGGAATCTATTCACGAAGAAAAAATCCGATCTAAATTTTTCTTTAACATATTCTCCCAACACCTTTTCACCCTCTCGTCCATAGTCATCTCCGAATGGAATCTTAACTCCGCGTTTTTCCAATATGTCATAGATCTTTGGGAATTCCAGAACAGGAAATTTTTTAGGTACTGAGAATTTTACATCAAACATTTTCAATTCTTTTTCGCAGTTTTTCTGCAAACCTTCGATAACATTTATCACCATGTTTTGCTCGAGCTCCATTACATCGTATTCATCTTTTATGAACGCCATCTCAGCCGCGCATGTTCTATGTTCACAGAGGTGTCTGACAGTATGAGATACCTCTGCTCGCCACGAAGGACCAACATCATACAGTTTTTCTATACCGCCTACAATCGTGAGTTGTCTGTGCAATTGGGGATCCTGTCTGAGAAAAGCTTCGCGTTTGAAATATAATACAGAGAAAACCTCAGAACCACCTTCGGATGGAACGCCCATCAAGCAAGGTGTGAAAACCTGCATGAATTTCCGTTCTCCTAGATATCGTTGTATCTCCTGAAGCATCGTTGATTGGATCTTGAATATCGCCAAGTTATCATGTCTTCTCAGATCAACTGAGCGGAAATCAAGTCGCTTGTCAAACGAAGTCTTGATGTCCTTTGTGAACAAATCAATCGGCAGAATAGGATCACTACTGGACAACACTGTCAATGATTTTGGTATTATCTCAACTCCACCAGGAGCCTTATTGGTTTCCACACAATTACCCTCAACAGCAATCGTGCTCTCTTTGTGTAATTTCGAGAAAGTTTCAAAAATCTCAGGCGTAACATCATTTTTCTTTACCGTTATCTGCACAGTTCCCATAAAATCTCGTAGAATTATGAACATCAAACTACCAATATCGCGTTTATCCTGCACCCAGCCGGCTATCGTTACCTCTGTTTGTGGTTTCAGTTCGTTCGTATAGTGCGTTCGCAACATAATGATCAGCTAAATTTTGTTTGGGATGGTTAAAAAAGGATTCTAAGCCCAAACAACTTGTAGATTGTATAGAATCGTCCAGATGATTATCCATGTGAAAAGATACACTATGAACTTACTCGCCCACCAGCTTTTACCTTCTTTTAGATTTAGATGGTTGTGTGCAGCCACTGCTACAATTGCAAAAACAGGCAAAGATATTACAACCAAAATCGGAGAACTCAGATTGAAAAGAACGTGTAGGTAATGTACACCGATTCCCATAAAAAACCCAAGCAAACAGAATAGCAAACTCAATGTCAGATCAGGAGTTGCCCACTCCTTGAATCTCTGATTGAAGCTAACGGTTTTCTTCTCTTCTGGTATCGTCGGTATTTCCTCTGTCATAACAAGTCATTCCTTATCCTTCTTAATTTCAACAAAGCTTAAAAGCGCTTTTTGTGCTTGATTCTTCTTCATCTCCTTCACAGTTACCCAAGATTTTCTAACAAAAGTAGGAAATTGCTTATTTTTGTTCAGCCATTCTTTCAGAAATTTTATAGTGCGCGGATCAGATGTATATCCTGAACCAAAATCACCATATTTCTCAGCAAGTTTTATTATCTCTGCATCTCGCACAACCTTCGCCATGATGGACGCCGCGCCCACAATTGGATAGTGTTTATCAGCAAAATTTTCAGAGATGATCTCAAGATCCCCTGTTTTTTCCTTGTTCTTGAGAGCGATTTTCAATCCGTGTAAAATTTTCAACCGGAATCCCTTAGTATTTGCTTCAATCGAATCTAGCACAACTCTGTCAGGATTCAGTGCATTTATTATATGTTGCATATGCTTGATCTCAATCTTATTGAGATTCGTCTCACTACGTTGTTTGTCTATATCTTCAGCTGAGATCTTCAGAATAACTACATCATCTGCGAATTCCTTGAATTTTTGATATAACTGGCTGCGTACTCTAGGTGAAAGTAGTTTAGAATCCCTTGCACCCATTTTCTTAAGATCAGCTTCCTTTTCTTCACTAACCAGATATCCACACATGACTAACGGACCGATGACACATCCACGACCAGCTTCATCGATACCCAAAATCTTCTTCATGAAGAAAGATATCTATTCGATACTATTTTAGGTTTTTAAGGATTTCTGACACATCTTTCTGATACGTGATTAATATGTCAATGTATCAGAATGCTACGAATTGGTTGTTTGGAGATGAACCTGTCTGGTTTGCTGATAGATCTGATGAAGGCAAAGTAATAAATGAGTACATCAATCTCAACAATAGTATCATCTCTGTACAACATCAATTGAGAAAATCGAGACGGTATTATACAGAATATGCATCAGTTCTTGATGCTCAAGATGCTTTAGAAAAGACAATTGGTGAGATGAAAAAAGAACTTTCCTCATACACGAATCTTCTCCGCGAAAAAGCTGAATCATATATAAAAAAATTCAATCTGAAACATCCATTCGTTGTAGTACAGAGTAAGAACAATGTGATATTCACGTACAGAAAACGCGGTTTTCGAACGCGAATCGCGTTGTGAATTATTACTCCTTTTAAATCTGTATTTACTTATTCTTTATTTACCCATAGCGGAGTGGAGCAGCCTGGAGTGCTCGCGAGGCCCATAACCTCGAGGTCGTGCGGTTCAAATCCCACCTCCGCTATATCTTAGATTTATATTGTAGGATTCCTATCGTTCCACAGGCGAATGTTATGCGCACATCAGTTAAAGTTATGATTCTTCTGTTGACACTAGGAGTCATAATGATTATTGGCACAGTGACATATCATAATATCGAGGGTTGGAATTATCTCGATTCATTCTATTTCACAGGAATGACTATCACTACAGTCGGTTATGGTGATTTCTCACCCATCACTGATATTGGAAAGATATTCACAGTTTTCTTTGCATTTGCCGGTGTAGGTATAGCATTGTTTATCGTAACAAGTATGGCAGAGTCTTATTTTGCGAAACAACAGAAAAAGATCGGAACAAAGTTCGAGGAACGAATGTCTAGATATGCCCGTACTCACCGAGACGGGGTTTCCAGAATACGTCGCGGTATTCTTAGTGGAAAAATCGGAAGAATACCATTGTCAAGGAAAAAAAC
>JBDRFU010000018.1:0-3272 GCA_043818435.1 Candidatus Aenigmatarchaeota archaeon | reverse complement strand
AGTGAATACTTCTTAAATGTTTCTATCAATGTGCTATCATGCGAATGAAGATAATTGCGATACTCTTTGCTTTTCTAGTTGTTGGCATCGCATCGGCGGCTGATGTTCCGAATCCGGTTGGTTTTGTCAATGATTATGCTGGTGTTCTGTTGGATACTGGGGCACTTGAACAACGATTATCAGATCTTGAAAAAAATACTAGTGTAGAATTTTCTATCGTGACTATTGATGCATTGCCTTCTGATGAAACTATTGAAACGTATGCTGAGAAAATTTTTAACACATGGCAGATAGGTAAGGAACAGGAAGATACTGGGATTCTATTTTTACTTGTGGAAAACGGCACGCGCGGAAGCAGGATGCGAATCGAGACCGGCTATGGGATTGAGAGTATAATAACTGCTGGACGTGCTGGTCAGATTCTTGATGAGGCTCTGCTATCATATGAAGAAGGTGATTACAACAATGCGACACTGATCGTTACTGGTCTGATTATCGAACGGATAACGAACGTAGGTACTGGTGGAGGTATAACTGGAAGGGTTACTGAATCATCGTCATGGGTGTTATTTCCGTTCTTTTTCTTAGGATTTTTCATACTAACATCGATTATTGGGTGGCAGGCAAATAGAGTAAGATGTCCGAAATGTAGAAACACGAAACTAGTCACGGAGAAGGATGTAAAAGGCATCACGGATATGTATGTATGCAGTAACTGTGGTCACAAATTCAAAAAACGATATGCGAATATTGTTCGCGGAACACCTGGTATCTGGGGCGGTGGATTTGCTGGCGGTGGGTCATCCGGCGGTTTCGGAGGCTTTGGCGGCGGTGCAAGTGGTGGTGGGGGAGCTAGTAGGTGATTTTTTACTGAATCTGATTATTCGTTTTTATCCATTAGCAGGTAGATAATTATCATGTCAGGTTCGGAAAGAGTGGCAATATTTATTGATGGTAGCAATTTCTATCATAGTGTTAAGGACAGTTTGTCTATAATTCATGAGATGATTGATTTTGAAAAACTGATAGAGATTCTTAGAAATAATAGATTGCTTATTGGAGCATATTATTATAATGCATCATTGGATAGAGGGTATAATGAAGATGTTTACTGGAAACAGCAACGATTTTTCTCGGAATTAAGAAAGATTCCGGCATTTCATATAATTCTATGCCACATGAGAAAAATCAAAAGAGGCAAAGATTTCGAATTTGCTGTGAAAGGAGATGACATACATCTAGCTACCGACATGTTATCGTTCGCATATGAAAACATCTATGATACGGCTATTCTTGTTAGTGGTGATGGAGATTTTACACCAGCGATAAAGAAGATCAGAAAACTTGGAAAGAAGGTCGAAAATGCTTATTTTTCGGCAAGTAGATCTGGTTTGTTGAAACAAGTATGCAATGAATCTATATTTTTGGATGAAGTGATAGAGAAAGATTGTATTAGAAAAAGAAAATAAATGCCCAGCGTCGCCCAAAACTAGGTCTTGGTGCAAGGCTGGGGAGCATATTAATGATATATTCAATAGAAAGGTACTTATAGGTTATTAGTTCGATTGCCGATTCATTGATTCATATTTAAAAGTTCGTAGGGTGGTTATATTTCATGACAACTTTCAAACAGCAATCCATATGAAGAAATGTGCTGTTGATTTTATCATAAACTTGATGGGGAGATAATTTATGCCAAAACAACCAGCAACAACAGGAATACCCGTAAATTCTTCATGGAAGAAGTGGGTAGTATTAGGTATAGTTATAATTATCATTCTCAGTATAATCGGCTGGGTTGTTAGTTCTTACAATACATTGGTAACACTTGATCAGGGTGTGCAGTCACAATGGTCAAAGGTTGAGGCTGCATATCAGATGAGATTTGATAAGATACCTAATCTTGTGAATTCTGTGCGCGGGTATATGCAATACGAAAGCCAATTGCTAGAGAATATCACAATGCTCAGAAGTCAGTGGATGACTGCTGCAACTGTTGATGATAAAATACAATACGCTGATTCACTTAGTAATGCTATTTCACGATTGTTGATGGTTAAGGAGAGTTATCCTGATCTAAAGGCAGATAAATCAGTCACAATACTCATGGATGAGATTTCATCTATAGAAAATTCTATAAAAGTAGAACGCATGCGATTTGCAGACAGTATACAGGCATACAACCGAGTGGTTAAGGTATTTCCGTCTAATATAATAGCTGGCTGGTTCGGATTTATCGAGAAAACATACTATGAAGCTGTTCCTGGTGCGGATACTGCTCCTGTTGTGAATCTGGGATGATGTATCATACAAATATTCTATCATCCATATCATCATACGTAAAAAGCTCTGCTCGTCCAAATTCATATTCCATTTTTGTGGTTGCGATCAATGGTATTTCTATGTCTAGAGCTTCTTTTGCGAAAAAAGAGACGAGCATGGCAGTATTTCCTTCATAAACATCTTCATCGAAGAACACCACTTGTTTATTTTTGATCATTCTTAAAATGTGTTCTGTTTCACCTCGAAATAATTGTGGTCCGCGATCTTCTTTCTTGTTGAAAGATAAACGGAAGGGGTATGGTTCTGCACCGATCTCAGCTGCTATTGTATAACCTGATCTATAACCACCGTGCCCTACTATCATCAATATATCAACATCAGCAGATCGTTTTCCTAGTACGGAAATCAGATTTTTGATATTATCCGGGCATCCAGAATTCCACGTAGTGGAATCTGCAGACTCTTTAACAATGAAGGATTGTATCTGATCAATTGAGTATGGACAACCGGAATCTATGTCAAGATCATCGAACAATCGTTCTGTGATGGTTTTAGCATCTCCAAAATTGCCTGAGAACACACAATTAGCTATCTCGTTAGCTCTGTTCTTCAATTCTATATACACGTCTTCACCAAAACTACTGAATGGATGTTCGACACCGAAATCAATGATACCACGCAACAACCTTGGGACTGTCATATAGAGATCGAGATGATTTGTTTCAGTATATTCACTGGAAAGAATATCTCGCATTCTCTGATATACGTCACCGATGGTCCCTTCGAATGTCATTTTCTCATAATCGTGTGGTTTTGCTGATTTGTCATCTGAATATATTATACCTTCTCTTATCTGACTATGGAGAAAATCTAACATCTTTGGATGTTTCATGAAAAAAGCTGTTGAAAGAAAAGTTTAAGAAAGGCTATGATCGTCTTTTATTTCTTAGTAGCCCATACTTCTATCATGCCTCCGTAGCTCAATTAGG
>JBDRFU010000017.1:0-3757 GCA_043818435.1 Candidatus Aenigmatarchaeota archaeon | reverse complement strand
CCTACTGATATTCAGGAAAAGGTTCTGCCGGTTGCGTTAGAAGGCAAGGATCTGGTAGGACAGTCAATGACTGGCTCAGGCAAAACGCTGGCATTCGCTATACCTATATTAGAGAAAATGGAGCATGATGCAGGTATTCAGGCATTAATTCTCGCTCCTACTCGGGAACTCGTAATGCAGATAGCATATGAGATGAAGAAGATATCCAAGCATATCAAGGTGGACATCTGTGAAGTATTCGGCGGGGTATCAATAAACCCACAGATAACCAAACTAAAATATGCTGATATCGTGGTTGGTACGCCTGGAAGACTCATGGATCATATGCAGCGGGGTACTATAGATTTTAGATTTCTGAAAATTCTTGTCCTGGATGAAGCAGATCGGATGCTTGATATGGGTTTCATACGAGACATAAGAAAGATCGTGCGCAAGCTTCCTGAAAAAAGACAGACAATGCTGTTTTCTGCTACAATCCCAGACGATGTCTTCAGAATCGCTAGGGATTATATGAAAAATCCAGTCAAAGTGGTTACAAAAACCGATGTCCCAATGGATCAACTGCAACAATACTATACTGATGCGAAGCAGGATGAAAAGATATCATTGCTAATTCATCTTATCAGCAAAGAGAAGCCAACATTGGCATTGGTTTTCTGTGCAACACGTGATACAACGGATTTCGTGGCGAATGCACTGGTTAAGAACAACATCGAAGCAAGAGCGATACATGGTGGATTGACACAGGAACGGAGAACCAACATACTGGAAGGATTTCACAGAGGTAGGCCGCATGTCCTAGTAGCAACCGACGTAGCGGCACGTGGTCTTGATATCAAGAACGTAACCCATATTTTTCAATATGATTCCCCGAAAACAACAGACGATTATAAACACAGAATAGGAAGAACTGCACGAATTGGCGAAAAAGGAAAATCTTTGCTTCTTCTTACTCAGCGAGATCATGAGTTTTTCAGAAAGATCATTAGGGATTTGCCACACATAAAGAAACTTCGGATGGAAAATTTTCCAAAAATAAAGATGCATTATCATAGAGAACGAGAAGAAAGAC
This sequence comes from Candidatus Aenigmatarchaeota archaeon, assembly GCA_043818435.1. Classification (GTDB taxonomy): domain Archaea; phylum Aenigmatarchaeota; class Aenigmatarchaeia; order GW2011-AR5; family JACRAC01; genus JBDRFU01. Next base: position 2,685 of record JBDRFU010000017.1, on the reverse strand, counting down.
GACCACAGCGATATTCTAGACACAAAGCACGATTTGGTAGCGATAGGAGAAGAAGATATTGATACCACCGGAAATTAAGCATTAAAGGATTTTCTTCGATAACTCGAGTATGATGTGGTTGTGTAATGTCTGATTATATCGGATTTAGACTGCAGGATCAGAAACCTGATCTACCGAGGAATCTATCAGATAAAGATGTTCTCAAAAATTATGGTTCTGATGCTTTGGCAGAGAAATACATCCCTCTTGCCGTTGGTTTGGCTAATAACCTATCCACAAGTCCGCAAGAATATGATGACATAATACAGGAAGCCATGACAATAATTGTGGAGTTGTCTAAGAGATTCGATCCGAATAGAAATGTGAAATTCAGCACATATGCACGACATCTGAGAGGTAAAATGCTGGATTATGTTAACAGAATAAGACATGCCATCAGTCTTCCAGAGTTTAGTCATGAAATCATATCCAAGATTTCGAGTCATCAAACCAATTGTGGTGCGATTGATGTAGATAGGATATCGAGAGAGACCGGGCATTCCACTAACGTAGTACGCTCTGTTTTATCTGTTGCCAACTCTGACCTTCCATTAGACAACACCCCATCCCCTTCAGATGAACATAATAGCCCTTCCGCATATGGGAGTTTTCTCGTTACTGAAAATCATAAGAAACTTGAACCAGAACACGCATTATACATGACTCAGATGATTGATGAGTTGAATCGTGGGATCGGATCTCTTACTACAAGAGAAAGAACGATTATAGTTGGGAGTTTCGTGGAAAAGAAATCTGGGATAGAATTAGCCAGAGAGATGGGTATTTTCCCTGGTTATGTAACTAGGATTACTCAGAAAGCGCTCAATAGAATGCAACAAAGATATCCTGAGCTTGCAGAATATTTGGATGAAGAATTTTGATACTAATTCGGAATTAAAGCTTTTTCTTTCTATGTTTATCTTATGGCATACGGAAAAACGAATATGAAGTCCAAAAGAAAACCATCCAACATGAAATACAAAGATGACGATTTTCATGATTTGAGTCGTGATAATTTCATAGAAAAACAGCAACCGTTGGTTTACTCCATTGCGAAAAAAAATATCGATAAGGGAGTTGACATAGATGATCTTATTCAGGAAGGAAATATAGGACTGAATACTGCATATGAGAAGTTCGACTCAAATAGAGGAATACGATTCTCAACCTATGCAACATGGTGGATAAGAGCCGCAATCGATGATATCATCTTGAAACAAGGCGATACTATAAATAAACCATCTAATTATGGTTCCTCTTTGAAAACATTGATAAATGCGAGAACAAAATTGAAAACAGAAGGACGTGATCCAGGTAATATCCCACTGCTCGCGAAAAGATCGAACATGAAAGAAAATATGATAAACGGATTACTCAACATCATAAGTGGCACACTTTCTCTGGATGTTTCAATTTCTTCTGGAATAGGCGGTGATGATTCGCTTAATTATATCGATGCCTTGGTATATGATGATGATCAAACTCCCGAAGATCAGACACTTGCTCGAACTCTGCGAGAAGAATTGGATCAGATGATAGATACACTAGAGGATGAACGCGATCAAACTATTATGAGACTACGTTTTTTTAAAAATCAAAGCCTCAGGGAAGTTGGAAAAGAATGTGGTCTAACGTGTGAACGGATTCGTCAGATAGAAAAGGTCCTTCTTGGACGTCTCAGAAAAGTGAATCCAGATCTACGGGAGTATCTGATGGTGGATTAATACTATTTACTCTTCCCGAATTTCTTCTTAATCGTTGCACAATCGTCTATTATCTTATCAGCTGCCTCGGTCAATGATTTCTTCGGATCCTTGCTTTTCACAACCAAAACTGGCTGTGATAGATATGGATGATCCTTAACGTATGCAGAATAATCTATCTTAGTTTTCCACAAATTCTCATGAAGAAGATTAACCAGAGTCAAATCATCTAACTCGATCTTCAATTTATCATCATTTTGTTCCAGTACCTTAACGTTCATTCAAACAACTCCGCTATATCATCAACATTTAATATGGGTTTATCGAACTTATCATATATAATTCTTGGGCATGCAGTGTTAATAAAAGCATCGAATCCCATTCCTATCATATTCTCATTCTCTATCTCATCCATTATTAGAATGAAAGCTTTTTTATCCTTACGTTCGAGCTCTTTCTTGGCATATTCTGCGTTTTTCATGTCAAATTGTCCAGATTTCGAGGATACTAGTATACCAAAACTACCGGCATCCTTTGCTTTCATAATTTTCCCGAGTCGGATTTTTTCCTGTTTCATGATATCATCTGACATCTCGCGAAGCTGATCGTTTTCAATGTCCAAGAAATAAAGTGGTTTTGCAGATCTGATACCCAATGGATGGAACTCCCCTGAACCAACGAAAACAAAACAGTCAACCAGATTTTCTATTTTATTGATATTTTCATACCAACAGCCTAGGACATGACCACCAATAACAACAGTTTTACCGGATTCTTTCAGTTTTTCTTCTAGTATCGAGAGTGAATCCAGATATTGCACAGAACAAATGAGCCCAATCCGTTGTTCTTTGAGTTTTTTTATCTCATTTTTTATATTATCATCAATTTTGATATCAAAATTCCAATCAACATACACAACAGGGACATTCGAATTTACTTTCTT
>JBDRFU010000016.1:0-15976 GCA_043818435.1 Candidatus Aenigmatarchaeota archaeon | reverse complement strand
CATTGCATGAACACAGTTCAGTACCCAATAATAAATCAAATATATCTAAGAGGATGATATGTTCTCTTCTTCGTTTCTCATTGGAGAAATATAATGTTTTACCATTTGCGCCACAGGGAGCTAGTTCAAATCCTTGTCTCGTGAGATCTTTTAGAAACTTCTGCGATGAGTAATTGTCCCTCATGTAATATCATAGATTCTAATTTATAAAAAACCGATTTATGTGATAAAATGGAAATTAAAAACATCATTTCTGTGGTGTTTGTTTGAAAACTTCCACGAAATGGACCTCGTTCAGATCTTTCATATTTTTTAGAATTATCTCGGATATTCTCTTTTTCAAGGGAGGTGACATTCTTAGTTCGTCTTTACCCTGCTTTTTCGGTATTTCATGCACATCAACGACGCCATCCTTGATTATTATGTCAGCATCTCCTCCAAAATATTCTATAACTGCTTTTACTTGGTTTTCAGTGTCTGTTATTTGTTCAAGTATTTTGATGTGATATTTCAACTTCTTACCTGAAAGTGGGTTGTTGAAATCTACGCGTACGCGACCAGCGTTTATGGACTGAACCCTACCTTTCAGATTTCCGAAATCGACTATCATACCCTGGATGGGTTTCTCCTTGAATGATTTCTCAGGCAGTACTCTGACGAGGGACGGATCTCGGTTACCGAATGCCTTATCTGGCTCTATTTCCACATCCTTTTCATCGCCAATCTGCATTGAGAGAAAGACCTCATCGAGGCCTTTTATGACCATCCCCTCTCCGATTATTATTGGTAGTGGTTTGTATCCGTAATTTGAATTGTATATGTTCTCTTTCTTTGCCAAGGCTTCATCCGTGAGATCGAATATCTCACCTGATTCGAGCCGTCCTACAAACTCTATCCGTATAAAATCTCCATTGTCCATGGTAACTAACTATATGGAAAAGTTGATAAGCTTAAGTGTGTGGAATAAAAAACTTCGTTCGATATGACTGATACGAAAAATTGAATGTCCTGTCACATGACTATTTTGGATTCTGAAACCAGCAAAATTCTAGCATTTAAACCTGCAGATTTTCGCGACACTTAAATAATTTAGACGATATATAAAGGATCATTGGGATGATCGTATGGGTGTACTTAGCGTTGAAAATGTAGGTTCTCACAAAGGAGACGAAGAACTAAGAAAAATTCTAGAATCCAAAAAAGCCAACATTAAAATAATCGGCTGTGGTGGTGCTGGAAACAATACTATATCCAGACTCATGCAAACCGGTGTAGTTGGCGCTGAAACAGTTGCAATCAATACGGATGCGCAGGATCTTCTGTACACTGATGCTGACACGAAGCTGTTAATAGGTAAAAATATAACAGGTGGACTCGGTGCAGGTGCTGACCCTAGAATAGGGGAGGAATCTGCAAAGGAGAGTAAGGAGGAGGTTAAGAAAGTCGTTCAGGGATCGGATCTTGTTTTCATAACATGCGGACTTGGAGGAGGTACTGGTACTGGTTCTAGTTCTGTTGTTGCTGATATATCAAAGAAAGTTGGTGCGCTAACTGTTGGAATAGTCACGATGCCATTCACAATGGAAGGTAAGCAGAGATCTGAGAATGCAAGGGATGGTTTATCAAAACTAAGGAGCGCTGTCGATACCCTAATAGTTATACCGAATGACAAACTATTGGAAATCGTTCCTGATGTATCGATAACAACTGCTTTCAAAATAGCTGATGAGATTCTGGTCAATTCGGTAAAAGGTATAGCTGAACTAATAACAAGACCTGGACTGGTAAACCTTGATTTTGCTGATATAAGGGCTGTTATGCGTGATGGTGGTCTTGCTATGATAGGTATCGGTGACAGTGACTCTGAGAACAGGGCTGCAGAAGCTGTTGAGAGGGCGCTGAATAACCCACTTCTAGATGTCGAGATAGATGATTCTAAAGGTGCGTTGATTAATATCAGCGGTGGGACAGATCTGACAATAAAAGAGTGTCATGAAATTGTCGAGGCTGTTACATCTAAATTGAACCAGGATGCCAAGATAATCTGGGGTGCCCAGATAATGAAGGAACTTGGAGAATCCATAAGAGCTATGATTGTCATAACCGGTGTAAATTCCCCTATTGTAATGGATAGCATTAGTAAAGTACGTCAGAAAACTGGTGGGACAACCACAGGCGCAACCAAGAGTAGTATAGAGTCAATTCTAGGGATAGATTTTGTTAAGTAGATAATATTATATCAAGGAATTCGTACGACATAACATGTCTATTATCACGTCAGATTATACCTAACCATATCGTATCTGGCACCCACTACACACCTTTTAAGTTTTATGTTCCAAGTAATTAGTTAGATGATTCCTGATGAAAATAAGCCTGAATCCGATACCGAGAATAAAGTCATTCTCTGCGCAGTGTAAGAGGGTGCTCATGGTATCCAGTAAACCGGATAGCCAGGAGATAAAGTTATCGACAAAAATAACCGCCATAGGTATGATTATAATTGGGCTCATTAGTTTTATCATATATCTAGCATTTCAGTTCATTGGAGGATTGTGAATTTTATGATTGCATCTATCAGAACAACAACTGGCAGGGAAAACATAGTAATCGACTCCATTAGTTCAAAAATTAATAGTAAAAAAATCCCTATAAAATCGGTGTTTCACCCGGAGGATCTTAGTGGATATATATTCATAGAGGCTGATTCTGCTGAGAGTATCGAAGAGGCGGTGAAGAACGTACCACATGTGAGGGGAACAGTATCACGGGATGTAAAACTTGAGGAACTTGAAAAATTCATCATTCCGGAGAAGAGAACGATAACGATCGATGTCGGAGATATTGTGGATGTAATAACAGGACCGTTCAAAGGAGAGCGAGCAAAAATAACCAGGGTAGATGAAGTTAAAGGTGATGTCACACTTGAACTCATGGAAGCTGTTATTCCTATTCCAATCACGATATCTGTGAATTCGATAAAGATATATGAAAAGAAGAAGGATTGATTAACATGACAATTGGTGAAGAATTGAAAAAGAAAATGAAGGTAAAACTATTAGCTACGGCTAAGGATGGGATCAAGACTCCTGGTGGAAATATAGCTTTCAAGGATGTTGTTGATATAGCGAAAAGTCGAGAAGGTGGAACGCTCAAAGCACGCGTTAAGATGGTGCTCGGAACGTGTCTAAGCGGCGGCGTCACTGTTGATGAAAAAGATCCTAGACAGTTACAGAAAGAAATTGATGACGGTCAGGTCGAGCTAAAGTAGTGTTTTATAGATTTCTGCATCCAGAATTAGTATGGAAACTGATAGGCTGGATTGGATACTACTCATATTGTATGCGATTGCATTATTCTTCTCGATTTATTATCAGCTATGGCCGATCATAGCTGTAATAGCTGCTCTTGCCATTGTTACATTTGTTCAGAGAGTTCAACAGGAAGGCATTGTGAATACTATAGTAACAAAAACCGAGAAGAGATATATTGAGAACATAACATCAGTTGAACGAAAGATCGATAGCCTTACTAAGCAGATAATTACACTCCAAAAAGAGCTGGCCAAGGATGTCAATCTCATTGACAAAAATCTACAAGAACGACAGACAAACATGGTAAACTATACAGATTTCGCTGAGAAAATAATAGATCTTGAGAATAAGCTCAATAAAATAAAGACATTCCTGGAGGAATGACCTTTTATAAGCTTTTCTTGATAATTCTACTTATCCCATGCTGGCATTCCAGCGCACTGCGAACAGATTCTGTAGCAGTAGGGTACTAGAAATGTAAATTGACGGTCATATATATGAATTTAGATGATGCAATAAAACAGATCAGGATTGTTGAAAATAAGAAGAAGTTTAGTCAGAGCATTGATTTAATTATAAATTTAACCAACGCTGACATGAAGAAACCCGAGAATAAGATAACCAAGGATGTCGCGCTACCACATGGTAGAGGTAAGGAAATCAAAGTTGGTATTATTTCTGATTCTATAAAGGGTTCCATCACAAAAGCTGACATACAAAACATTGAGACCGATAAGAAGGCTGCAAAGAAGTTCGGTAGGGATTGTGATTATTTTGTATGTGAGGCGGCACTTATGGCTTACGTTGGTAAGGCTCTGGGAAGGTACCTCTCCCCAGCCGGTAAGATGCCTAAACCAATAATGCCTGGAATGGATGCGAAAAAGATGGTTGACACTCTATCCAAGTCTGTGAAAATTAGAACCAAGGATAGTCCTGTGATACATTGTGTAATCGGTACTGAGACTATGACCGATCAGCAGATAAAAGAGAATGCTGCAAAAGTGATTGAAGAAGTTAAGAAAGCCCTTCCTGGTAAGGTTCAGATAAAAAATGGTTATATCAAATTATCAATGGGCAAGCCCGCAAAGATCGATATACGATAGTTTTGAGGTGTTAATCGTATGCTGTTGAAAAAAGGCAAAGTAATAAAGGTGAAGGAACTAGTCGGCCTTATTGATAGTCATAATACTATCGGAATACTTGATACTGCTAATCTTCCAGCAAAGATCATGTTCAAGATACGGGAAAATATACGTGATGTTGCAAAGGTTACCAATGCTAGAAAAACTTTGATGATTCGTGCGTTGCAACAAAGTAATAAAAAAGATAAAGATGTGATGAAACTCGAGATATTGATGAAGAATTCGCCTGCATTTATTTTCTCAAATGAAAATCCATTCAAACTATTCTCACTCATAAAGAGGAATCGTGGAAATACACCAGCAAAAGAGGGTCAGATTTCACCAAAGGATATTGTTGTAACAAAAGGACCGACTCAGATCCCACCAGGACCTGCAATTACCACACTAGGAAAAGTTGGGCTGAAGACTCGTGTTGAAGGAGGAAAGATTGCTGTTGCCGGTGATAAAGTGGTCGTCAAGACTGGGGACGTCGTGACAGCTGATGCCGTTGCTGTGCTAACACTATTGAAAATGGAACCATTTGAGATCGGTCTCGAAGTAACTGGGATGTGGGAAGATGGAACGATATACGGAATGGATGTTCTCAATGTCGATCCAGAGGAATACGTCAATCAAATAATACAATGTGTTAACACTGCCATAAACTTTTCGGTTAATATCGGATACCCAACCAAACTCACGATAGAACGAATGATAGCAAAGGCGTTTGGTGAGGCGAGAACTCTTGCCATAGAAGCTGATATCATAGAGAAGGATTTCATTGATGAAATTCTTGCGAAGGCTGCAAGAGAAGCGAAGGCATTGGAAACCTTGGTACCACAGAACGAGGAACCGAACGAAGAAAAGCCGGATGATAAAACGGATTGATAGTCGATATTTGACATAAAACTAATGGGGGTGAAAAAAAGATGAATTATGTATATGGTGCACTGTTGCTTCACTCAGCAGGAAAACCTATAGACGAGACACATCTAAAAAAGGTTGTTTCATCTACTGGTGAAAATGCAGACGATGCAAAGATAAAGGCACTTGTTAGTGCTCTTGATGGCGTGAATATAGAGGAAGCTATTAGCAAAGCTGCTATGCCTGTGGCGGTTGCTGCTGCTCCTGTAGCTGCTGGTGGTGCTGCTCCTGAAAAAGAGAAGGAATCAGAAGAGGATGTTACAAAAAAGGCTGAAGAAGCTGCAGAAGGATTGTCTAGCTTGTTCGGATAGAACTTTTTGTTTTATTTAATCACTCCTGATTAATATTTTACTTAGTTAGTAGTATTAGGTGATGCTATGTCGAAGGTCTATTTGATAGAAGATCATTTTCTTAGTAAACTAGATGATATTATCACCAAGAAATTCAAACTCTCTGGATCGGTTCCTGTCAAGATGCATTTCGGTGAAACCGACAATTTTATGCATATCCCACCAAGCGTTGCGAGAAAAGTGGTTGATGTGGTAAAGAATTGCGGAGCGAAACCATTTGTGTGTGATACACTTGCGGTGTATCCCCGTGGTAGGGAAACTATAATCAAACATCAGAATACCGCCAAGGATCATGGCTTCACGAAAGAGACTATGGGATGTGAAATAAAAATATTCAACGAGAATGATATGACCAAGACAAAAACAGAAAATCTCACAGTATATTCTCCTACTGATATTATGACTGCGAAGAATATTATTTTACTCAGTCATGGAAAAGGTCACAGCACTTGTGCTGGATTCGGCGGTGCGATAAAAAATGTCGGGATGGGATGTGTTGGTGTTAAGACAAAAAATGAGATCCACGATAAACCACGACCCGCATTCGATTTATCCAAGTGTACAAAGTGTGGCATTTGTTATAAAGTATGTCCCATGCTGGAAGACAAATCTGCCAAAGTAGGATCAATAAATTGGGATGAAGTAACATGTGTTGGATGTTGGCGGTGTATCTTCAAGTGTCCGAAAAAAGCATTGAGTTCGAGTTCACCGAGCTTTAATGAATTGTTGGCAGAAGCTACTGCAGCTGTTCTCAAAGAGAAAAACGTTATATGTATAACATATCTCTTCAATATAACAAAGAGATGTGATTGTTCTGCTAGTGGAAGTCTTCCAGCATGCCCTGATATAGGTTTTCTTGTCTCAGATGATCCTGTTGCTATTGATCAGGCTGCAGTTGATCTGATTGAGAAACAATGCCCGGATTTTTTCAAAAGTATGGAAATAGATTATCTTGGTCAAGTAAGACATGGAGAAAAACTAGGACTAGGTAAAAGAAAGTATGAATTGGTGGAGGTATGAAATCTTCAAAAGACGTTCTGAGAAAGAAGTTTTCTCATGAACCTGGAAAATATTACAAGGTTCGTTTATTCGAAGAACTGGGATTCATGCGAAAGAAATGTCCATCATGTGGCAAACATTTCTGGACATTAAACACCGAACAAAATAATTGCCCTGATCAGCCATGTACCTCTTATAGTTTTATAGGAAATCCGCCGGCGAAAACGAATCTAGATTATATTCAGATCTGGAAAGCTGTTGAAAAATTCTTCACCAAAAATGGACACGAGAGTATTCCATCATATCCGACAGTTTGTCGATGGTTTCCTGGATTATATTTTACAATAGCAAGCATAGTTGCATTCCAGAGAAGTGTTGGCGGTGAGACCACTTTCGAGATGCCGGCAAATCCACTAGTGATTCCCCAGGTATGTTTCAGATTTCCTGATATAGAGAATGTTGGTCTGAGTGGAAGACATCTAACATCATTTGTTATGATTGGTCAGCATTCCATATACAATCCTGTAAAAAAAGAGGGATACTGGAAAGATCGCTGTATGGAGTTGGATTGGAAACTGCTTACTGATGTATTCAGAATCAAACCGGATGATATATCATTCACGGAAGATGTATGGGTAGGTCCAGCTGCATTTGGGTACTCTCTCGAGTATTTTGTACGCGGACTCGAACTTGGTAATGCTGTTTTCACGGAGTTTGTTGGAACAACTGAAAAATATAGGACCATGGATAATAAAATTATAGATATGGGTGCTGGGCTCGAGAGATTTGCTTGGCTTCTTCATGGAACAGATACCATAAATGACGCTGCGCATGGCCCGGTGATAAAGAAACTGAAAGCCAAAATAGATTATGATGGAAAACTCTTTTCCGAATTTTCAAAATTCTCTGGCATCATAGATGTGGAAGATGGAAAAGATGTTTCCGAAATCGAGAATTCCATTGCCAAAAAAATCGGAGTTGATATCAAAACATTGAAAAAAGGTATACGAGAACTGCAGGCGGTTTATGCAATATCTGATCATGCGAAAACTCTTCTCTATGGTATGGTGGATGGTCAGTTACCCAGTAATGTTGGTGGTGGATACAATCTGAGGGTCATACTGCGACGCGCTCTTGGATTCATAGACGAATATAAACTCGATATAGATATCTACGATGTATGCAAACTTCACGCCAAGTACCTCAAGCCCATGGATCCTAGATTATCTGATAATCTTGGTGGTATAGATGAAATACTGAAAATTGAAAAAAATCGATTTATAGAAACAAGAAGTAGAGCCATAAATATAATAACGGATGTAATATCAAAAGAGAGAAATGTATCTGCTAATAAGATGGCAGAATTATACGAATCGAATGGTATAACACCTGAACTTGTTAATGAAGTAGCAAGAATAAAAAATATATCAATATCAATTCCGTCTGATTTTTATGCTAAAATTTCACAGAAACACATACAAGAAAAAGATAAGGAAAAGGTTCTCAGTATCGATTTGTCTGATCTACCTGAAACAAAAACTATATTCTATGATAATCAAAATCAGAAGGATTTTAGTGCTACCGTGTTAAGAACTGATAAGGATTGGGTGATTTTGGACCAGACTGCATTCTTTGCCGAATCCGGTGGGCAATCATTCGATATGGGCACATTGAATGAAAAAAATGTTACAGATGTTCAGAAATTTGGAAAAACAATTGCTCATAAAGTCGAGCGCCATGATATGAAAAAAGGTATGCGGGTTTTCGGAACTGTTGATATGGATAGACGAAAACAACTGATGCAGCATCATACAGCAGTTCATGTTGTGAATGGTGTTGCTAGAAAAATTCTTGGAAATCACGTATGGCAGGCTGGTGCATCAAAAGCTCTTCACAAAGCTCATCTGGATATAACTCATTACAAATCCCTTACCGAAAACGAGATAGAGAAGATAGAAGAGAAGGTAAATGATATAATAAAAAAATCCGTTACTGTCATCAAAACAATCGTTCCTAGGGTAGATGCTGAGAGAAAATATGGGTTTATCATATATCAAGGTGGTGTCGTACCGGAAAAGTATCTCAGGATGGTGGAGATACCAGGACTTGATGTAGAGGCATGTGGTGGAATTCATGTTGTTAATACCAGAGATATCGATCACGTTGTGATAATCAGTACCGAACGAACGCAGGATGGTATTGTAAGAATAAATTTAGCTGCCGGAGAAGCGGCAAGAGCTCACATAAATAAAAATGAACATATAGTATCAACGTTAACGAAACTTCTCAATACCACAAGAACCGGTGCCATATCAAAAACTAAAAGAATGTTGGAAGAGTGGAAAATTCTAAGAAAAACTATCAAGGATAGAGCTGAAAATATTGCTACTTCACACGTCGAAGATATTTCAAAGAGATTTGTGAACAATATTTTAATAGAGCGCATCGATGGGGTGGATATGGAATATTTGAGAAATATATCAAAAAAACTGTCTGGTGAGGGAAAATTCTTATTGTTGTTTGGTGTTAGAGGTAATGATATATCAATATTTTCTTCTTCTGGAGTTAGAGATATAAATGCTGGCAAAATTGTCAATAATTCATGTAAAGAATTGGGTGGTGGTGGTGGTGGACCTCTTCATATGGGTCAGGGTGTAGGTCGTGATATTGATAAACTTGATGATCTTGTAAATGATCTCAAAAGAAAATTCAAGGTGATTGAATGAGAAAAAAAATAAAAATAAATTTTAAAGATGGTACGGATGATGCTAGGATCGTACGAGAGATATCTAAGATACTTTCAGTGAACGATGATAATATTATAAAAACTGTCGAGAAGTTTCTAGATGAGATAACCAATATGAAAGGGGAGCTTACTAAACATGAAGTTCGACAGATGAACAAAACATTGAATAAAATGTAAGAGCGTGAGAACTATATTCTTATTGAATAAGTAAACCACACTCCATGGGTGGTTTAGCAAGAATATTACATAGTGGTGGAATTATTATGGATATATTTGTTATGTTGTATGTGACATTTCCATATATACTATCTGCAAACACCCATGGATACGATAAAGATATGTTCTCCTTAATCTTTTGAATGATTATTTGATATCCTCCATCGAACTCCAATTGTTGTGGTAGTGTATCCATTGTAGATAGTACGTCTGGACAACAATTCTCAAAGTAGTGAAATTCTATTATGGTATATCCACGTCTGTAAAACTCATATGACACCGCTTCATCCAGATTTCCATCGATAACCATGTTATCAGGAAGTTTTGTATTGGTAGGTTCCTGGATTGTAGTGTCAAATGATTGGAAAGCTATGAATGCGATTGATGACGCAAAAAATATTATCACTATAAAAAGACCTATCATCTTTTTTTTAATACTCTTCGAAAATACCATGACATCACACTCATATATTGAAATATATGTTAGGCATGAACTTCATGCCACGACTCTTGCTCACAAATTCGGCAGCGTTTATACCGGCTACTGCTCCATCAGAATATGCACCAACCAATATTTTATATTGACTATTGGTCACATCACCTGCTACAAACACACCCTCGGTATTAGTTTCTCGCTTGGAATTTGCTCGTATGAAACCATCTTTATCGACCGTGAGATTTAGATCTTTTGTAATCTCTGTCGTGGGAACGTATCCTATCTCTATAAACACCGCATCTGTATCAATCTCAGAAGTTTTTTCTGTTTTGATGTTTTTTATACGTATCTTCTTAACAAACTTATCTCCAATGATTTCATCGATAATAACGTCCGTTATTTTGTGAATACCGAGTTTTTCCATTCTCTGGATATTTGCTTTTTCAGCACGGAATTCGTTCCTTCTGTGTATTATTGTCAACTCACGTATACCCATCTCTTTCAGAGCTATTGCGCTAGTTACAGCTGTATCACCACCACCTATTACTACAACTTTCTTGTTCTTGAATAATGGTCCGTCACAAAGTGCGCAATATGATACACCTTTTCCGGAGAACTTTTCCTCCCCAGGAACTCCAGCTTTTCTATTTACCTGACCAGTAGCTATTATGATAGCACTGGAAACATATTCACTATTTGATGACGTCTTAATGGAAAATTCAGATCTCTTCTTTTCTATACTCACCACTTTTTCATCGATTATATTTATTTTCATGTTTTCTACTTGATCACGAATCTTTTGCAAAAGTTCTATTCCTGGAATACTCATCTCACCTGGGTGGTTTCCCACAGCATGTGCTAGTGCTAAATTCGATAACTGTTCCTGTGAGTTGAAAACTGCCACGTTCATTCCCTGCCTGGATGCAAATACCGCTGACATGAGTCCAGCTGGGCCGGCTCCTATGATAGCTATATCTATATTCTTCATCTGAATACTTTGGGTAAAAGCTATTTAATTGCTTACTAGATAGTCTTTCTATGACAGAATTGCTATATCAGAAGGATTCATACACGAAAGATACTATATCAAAGGCGATATCAGTTGATGGGAGATACATAGAACTTGATAGATCCATATTCTACCCATCATCCGGTGGACAGTTATGTGATATAGGAATTTTGGACAAAAAAAGTAGTATTTTCAATGTCATTTCTGTAGTCAAAAAAGATGGAAAATTGTTACATGAAACCGATAGAACCGGTCTTTCGGTGGGTGATATGATCATCTGTAAGATAGATTGGGATAGAAGATATATGATGATGCGAATGCACACCGCTGCTCATATCATCAGTGGTGTTCTGAATCATGCGTATGGTGCACTGATAACAGGTAATCAGTTGGGTATGGAAAAAAGTCGGATAGATTTCTCTATTGAGAAGATGGATAAAGAAGTTGCTCAGAAAATTGTCGACGAGTCCAATGAAGTAATAAAATTGAATCTGGATGTGACATCGTATGTCATAAAAAGAGATCAATTGGATGAAACCATGTTAAAATTGGCAAAGGGTTTTCCAGAAAGCATGAGTGAATTTCGAATAGTACAGATAGGTGACTTTGATAAGCAAGCTGATGGTGGTACTCACGTGAAAAAAACTGGTGAAATCGGAATGATAAAGCTCATTGGTGTGGAGAATAAGGGCAAAATTAATAGAAGAATCTATTTTACACTCGAATAGTCCGGTATTTTAATCCTTTGTTATGATTTATCTAATTTATCACATACCACAGCCCCGTAGTCTAGCGGTCAAGGATCTCTGGCTCTGGACCAGATGACGTAGGTTCGAATCCTACCGGGGCTATCTGGATAAGTTTAATAAGTTTGTGGGCATACTATGGAGAGAGGTAATTGGATGATAATTGGAATAAACATTGACGCAATGAATGCTAAGATAAATAAAGATGTCAAACTGGAGAAAAAATTATCTGTAACCAATGTACCCGGTATAACATCTATAGAAAAGGCTGAAGTCCTCGAATTGAAGGATGTTATTCTAATAAAATTTTCGTATAAGACCAACTACGAACCCGATATTGGAGAAATTCTGATCGAAGGTCATGTTTTATACAAGGACCCTGATGCCAAGAAATTTCTAAAGAAATGGGAAGATAAAAAGGAAATAGACAAGAGAATGGCTGTTGAGGTTCTGAATGGTGTATTTAGAAAGTGTCTTACCAGAGCAATTGATTTGTCATTGGAACTTAGATTGCCACCACCTATTCAGTTTCCAATAGTGACTGACCAACCACAAGAAGAACAGAAAGACTAATTTCTGGTCTTTTTAAATCGATTGTCTAGACCGTGTAAAACATTTCCGTTTCTAGAATAAAAAGATTTGGGTATAACTAATCGATGGATGGTAACATATTATGTCGAGATTACGAAGACTTGTGATGGATGTTCTGAAACCACATGAACCATCGATAATGGATCTATCAAAAAATATAGGTCAGCTACCCGGGATCGATGGTGTTGATATATCCGTTGTCGAAATCGATAAAAAAGTCGAGAATGTCAAGATAACCGTGGAGGGTCCTGATATAAATTTCGAGGACGTTGAGAAGATAATAACGGAGAATGGTGGGGCAATTCATAGTATAGATAAGGTATCAACCGGGCGTAGGATTGTCGAGGAAGCGGATACACCACAGGATGCGATCTGAAATCATATCTTCATCTTCTTGATATCTGACCACGGCTTGCTTGCTTCTACCCATTTCTCAAATATCTTTCTACAATAAGCTAGATCCGACTGTGGAACTCCTTTCTTCAAGAGATCGGCCTCTGCTGCCTTAGCTGAGGTACCTCCTATCCATTTCACAAGGAATTCATTCAGCAACTCCTGTTTCTCAGCTTCGTCCATACAATCGCCTATCATTATTATATCGTGAAAATATTAATCTAGTAAAAACCTATCAGCATACTTATCAGAAACGCTACAACTCCCGCGAGCATCATTTTCGCACCAAATATCAGTATATTTCCCTTTGATATTCTACCAAGGAATACACCAAGAGTGAACAGTATCACGAAAGCGATACCAATGCTTATATAATAAGAGAGAGAGATTGGCATGATCATGAATGGTATCAATATGGACATTGCTGCTAAAAAGGGTGCTGCCCCATCTATTGCTGATATTATCCATGGTGCGAATGAACTCGCCCGACCGAGTTTGGTTTTCTTTAGTGGCGTTAACATTGTTTTTTCTAAAGCACTAAGATCTTTTTTACGTTCTGCCTGCTCGGTTAGAAACGCGCCCCAGACGCCAGAAACTGCCATCGCAATTGCTGCCCCGAATCCAGCTATAAGAATTATCCTAGGATCGGTTATTTGACCGAAATAGCTACCTATGATTATACCCAAGGTTGTCAGAACCCCATCAAAGGCGTTCATTACAAAATATCTTCTAGCTATAGCATTTATCTCTGTGATTTTATTATATTCCTGCATTCGCTTACGCAAGCGTTTCAATCTTCTGAACATAATGGTCTATGATAATATTGGTAGAATAAAGATATAATCTACATAGCATACTCGATCATACGAATGTCCTTTTTAAGATACCTTTCGGTATAAATATTGGTGATTTGATGGCTCCAAAGAAAAAGAAGATTGTTAAGAAAGGATGTTGTTGTTGTGAATGATTTTTTTATTTTTTCACACATCCAATCCTATTTCTTTAGCATATTTAACAAGATCCTGATATTCTGATATTGATAATTTTCTAGAGATCTCAGGATGCTCGCGAGCGTTCCAGAATGGATAATATTGATTTAGAATATTTAATTTATAATTTCTAAGATTATTTCTTATCCAGTATAGAATTGGCTTGGCATCACATTCAATATGACTGGGTATTGGTAATACCCTTATCAGAAGATCTGCATTTTTTTCCGCTGCTAGAAGATTTCTCTTTAGGACTACTGAGTAATTCTCTGTCCCACTTAGATGTCTTGCGCAATTATCATCGAAGTATCTAAAATCTATCAGATAGAGATCGATAATTTCTTTCAGAAAATTTTCTGCAATCTTGGAGTAATAACCAATTGTATTGAAAATTATTGGAATATTTACTTTAGTTTTCAATAGTGCTTCTATGATAAACGGTATGTTTGGTGTTGGGTCACCTCCCACGAGATTGATATTTTTTGCGCCTTTCTTTTTCATCTCCTTTGACCAGATTGCGAACATCTCCGGTGTCCAGGTCTTTCCTGTCTTTGCATCACAGCTATCCGGTCCATTTTCACAATAGACACAACGCATGGTACATCCAGAGAAGAATAGTGTTGCTGATGGTGCTAATTCGGTTTCTTCTCCGAAATGAAGGCCTGCTGAGAATACTCTTGGATTCACACCAACCCCGCAGAATCCTGTCTCTTTGCTTCGGTTTACACTGCATCTATTTCCACAAAGATTGCACTGCATCAGTTCGTCCTTTGCTTTTGTGAGAAGTTTTTTCAAATTTCTTTTATTTTCCAGATATTTTGGTTTCTTTTTTTCAAGCAGTATTTTATAATAATTCTCTAGTGGCATGATATATGATTATGTTAAAAGGATAAGATGGTTCCAAGATACTCTGTTTTTATCTGCCGGTGTCAATATTATAGTATGAAACGAGCTTTTTTGCAGGCAGCACTGAAGATGATGACGGATAAGAAATATGGTATCGCACTGGATAATTCTGAGATCCAGAAACTGATGGAGCTGTTTCTAGAACACGGGGCATACTCAGACATGAAGGAAATGGAAACCCTGATAGGTGTTAAGGTCAATCTAAACCCCGGAACTATACAAAAGGTATACTCGAAACTGTTGGACGAAATGAAAATCGATGATATTGATGATCTATACCAGAAGACTGGTGTTCTGCCTAAATTTAATGAGAAAGTTGTCCAAAAGATATACAAGAAACTCTCAAGATCTGGAAAAGCTGATGATATCACTACATTGAAAAAAATATCCAGTATAGAGCCTGTGCTGGATAGAAATTCTTCATTATCGGCTGCTAGGAAGCTCATCAGAAAAGGCAACTATTTTGAGGCAGCTTCCCTTCTAAGAAGAATACTAGTGGATCATAATGATCTTCGACCCATATATTATAACCTCGTCAGGAAGGCGGAGGTGAATGGTATATTCGAAATCCATAGGGCAACTGCCATAAAACCAGAGATCGACGAGGATTCTACCAGAGATATCATGCAGAAACTCGTGAAAAGTGGGAAGATTCGGGAACTTCTCATATTATCCGAGATAACCGGTGTCAAACCAACAATCGATGAGAATTATTATGAATTTCTTATGAAGAAAAATATGCTATCGGAAATAAATGCTCTCGAGAAAATAACGGGTGTTCAGAAGAATTCTGTTGTAGAAAAATTCATGAATAATTCCATTATGAAAGGTCACATAGCGAGCGCGAAAAATTTATATGATATTACTGGTGTCAAACCTACGATAAATTACAATCAACTCACTGATGTCTGTATGCGACTTATGAGAACTGGTCAGGCCGATAAAGCAAAAACCTTGTGTGAAATGATAGGGATATCACCACGCTTCAAAGCAGGTGCTGTACAAAAGTTATATGACAAGTTTCTTCGCGACGGAAACGCCAAAGCAATTTCTGATCTCCATGTGGCCACACAGATGGATATTGAAAATCATAATGCAAAACTTGCATTCTTACTATATAGTGGACAAATAAAACATGCGATAGGATTCTACAACGCGAATAAGAATAGATTCAAGGACAAGAATATGGATATCATCATAAACATCGCAAAGATGATAGAGAAGGTTGATTTTTAG
>JBDRFU010000015.1:0-3648 GCA_043818435.1 Candidatus Aenigmatarchaeota archaeon | reverse complement strand
AATTGGGTTGAATGATTCGAACAATACATTTAATAATTTCTTAAGAAACAACATTAGTTACAATGATGCTGAGTTTGCGGTATGGATTGATGAATCGAATAATTGTAGTTTCATAAACAATACGTTTATGGAGTTTGATGGCGATGCACCGCTTTTTATCAATAATCAAACCGAGGCTATCAACTTATCCAACAACTATTGGGGAACAACGGATCTGGATACCATAAGCAATAGCATATATGATGGAAAGAACGTATCGGAGTGGGGGAATGCGACAATTTTGCCGATCTTAACGGAGTCATATACGCCACCAGTTGCAGGGCTTTCTTGTGGTGATACAATAACAGAAAGTACTACATTGACTGCTGATTTGACTGGGTGCACAGACGTTGGATTGACGATTGCAACCAGTGATATTTATTTGGATTGTGCAGGATTTACCATAATGGGAAATCGTTCTAATGTTGGGATTGCAGTGAATTCGGTTGAGAATGTTACTATTAAAAATTGTGTTATAACAAATTTCACTATCGGTATCCGGGTCGATACCTCCGGATCTCTATATGTCAATATTACCAACAATACGGTTTACAACAATTCCCGCGACGAGGGAGGAATTGGAATAAGTTTCACAGGTACTAATCATAGTAGCATCATGAATAATCGTCTCTACAACAACACTGCAAATGGTATATACTTGTATGCATCATACAATAATACTGTCACAGGTAACAATGCTTCTCAGAATGCAAATGGGATTGCTCTCAATGCGGCTTCAAACAACACTATTGCTTCTAACAATCTTTCGTTTAATACACAAGCATTCAACACTCAGGTGGCTGGTCTTGCAGTGATGTGGTCTGAGAATAATACGGTGTATAATAATATTATGAATAATAACACATATGGTTTGCGGATAATATATCTTTCTAGATACAACAATTTTACTGATAA
The DNA here is from genome assembly GCA_043818435.1 of Candidatus Aenigmatarchaeota archaeon. Lineage (GTDB taxonomy): Archaea > Aenigmatarchaeota > Aenigmatarchaeia > GW2011-AR5 > JACRAC01 > JBDRFU01. The sequence goes on along the minus strand of JBDRFU010000015.1, from coordinate 2,694 downwards.
TACAATTAATGGAAACACAGTTTCTGGGATCCATCTTGCGGATTTACCAGCGTATGAACTTACTACTGCTAACAACACTTTCAATAATTTCTATCGTAATAATATTACCAATAATGTTGTTGGTGTCTATCTTTACCAAAATTGCACGAACAATAGTTTCATTAATAATACAATTGCCAATAATACGAATCAGTCATACTATAATAATCAAACATTTGATGTCAATGCTTCAAACAATTACTGGGGTACAACAGTTACGGCTACTATAAACGCTAGCATTTATGATGGAAAGAATGATTCGAACCTAGGAAATGTTACGTTTACACCGATTCTCTCGGTTCCTTATGGTTCTCCAGCAGCTCTTGCTTGTGGTGATACAATAACATCCAGTACAAATATGACAGAGAACCTAACATCGGCGGGAACGTGTTTCACGATTGGTGCGAATGACGTTGTCCTTGATTGTGCTGGCTATAAGATAACAGGTGATGGAACAGGCATTGGAGTTGATATGCTGAATTATAATAATACAATTATCAAAAACTGTGATATCACAGGGTTCGCTACAGGAGTGGATGTTGACGGTATATCTATCGGTACTGTCGTGAATAACTCGATATATAACAATACCCAGTATGGTATTGCAACTGTTGGGACCCCAAATAATGCCAATGTTACTGGTAATCGAGTATACAACAATTCAATACATGGTATACTTATTCCTGGAGGGACGGGACACAATCTTACATATAATTCTGTTTACAACAATACACAGGGCGGAATTGTTTTGCTGGGTCAGCCTAATATAGTGATATACAACAATGTGACGAGTAATGCGTATGGGCTACTTCTAATATCATCGGATAACAATACCGTGACTGGTAATATAATTAACAACAATAGTGATTTCGGCGTGGCGGTCATGGTAACATCGGATTATAATAATATTACCGACAATATCATAGCGAACAATACAGCATATGGGTTGATGCTCACGAATAATCCTGCAGTTTCGAATACCTCAAATAATACCTTCAATAATTTCTTAAGAAACAACATTACAGGTAATGGTGTGGGAATACATTCGTTCCAAAATAATACAAACAATACCTACATCAACAATACGATTGCTAACAGTACAAACCAATCGTTCTATAATAATGATACGTTTGTTGTCAATGCATCGAACAACTACTGGGGTACCACGAGTTGTGGTGCCATAAATCTAAGCATCTATGATGGAAAGAATGAATCAGGTTTGGGTAATGTTACGTATTCTCCATATCTTGATGATGTGTATCCGTCTGGTTCATCCTTGGTATGTGCAGCAGCTATTGGTAATGCATCTAACATATCCACGAATATTGCAAACATAAATATTACAGTTGCTGGATCTACGACAGTTCTGGGTAATATTACAGGAATACAGAATGTATCATTGTTCAATTCCACGAAGTCATTCCTCAACTTTAGTTGGAACTTTACTAAGGCAGTGCTTAATATCTCTGCGATCAATGTTACAATACAGAGTTCTGGTGCAACAGTTGGTGTAACGATAATTAGAGGAATAAATCTCTCTTCACATAATCAGACAAAAACAGTTTATGTTGATCGTATTTCAGGAGAGGATCAGATCTGTGTGAAGGATGCTGATATAACTTCGATAACTGAGGTAAGTTCTGCTTGTACTGGAGCAAATGAGTTTATTGTATCCTGTCCTGGTTCGACTGGAGCATATACGTGTACGGTTTCGGGTACACAATATATTGTGACAGGTCTTAATAATTCAGGAATAGTTGAATTTCCAGTAACAGCTGCGGTAACGAGTGTTTCTGGAGGAGGCGGAGGTAGTACTGGTTGTACTCAGAATTGGTCATGTAGTAGTTGGAGTTCATGTTATTCAAATAGTACGCAATCGAGGAATTGTGCAGATCTTGGATCATGTAATCTAGAAAACAAAACAGAGTGGCAGAACTGTACGTATGTTGAGGCGACGACGCCTACCTTACCTACAACATCTACGACACCGAATGTGTCTGATGAGGGTGTTAGTTCAGACGTAGATGTAACAGAAGTCAATGATACTGGGACAGAAAGTACACTAGAAGATATATTTGCTGATCTGAATATAGATAGCACTACTGCGATAGGGATATTACTTGCTGTGGTGATTGTGGTATCGATAGTTTCTGTTGCTTTTGTGCATCGAAAACCAAAGAAGAGAACACCCAGAAAAAGAAGGAAAGTCACTGAAAAGAAGAGGACTAAGAAGAAGTAACGATTTTTCTAATCTTTATATTGGACTTTTCATATAATATATTCTATGAGAAAGAGACTGGTTTCGCGAAAAAATGATGAATCAGTAAAGATAGTGACACTGAGAGAGATTCTGGTTCTAGTTGTGCTTCTTGTAGCAGCTTTGGTCACTGTTCTAGTTGTCTCACCTGATACGATATTCCGTGGGCAGATGCCGGCTGTTGCGGGTACTACAATATCTTCTTGTATGAATATAGTCAATCCTGGTGTGTATGTGCTGGATACTGATAATCCTACTCTGCAGGTTTCCAATGATTGTTTCACATTTGATACAGATGATGTGGTTATAGATTGTCAGGGACATATTATTGTTGGTCCTAAAGGATATGCGTTTGGTGACGCAGCTCGTATGGTTGCTAGAAAAAATATAACCATAAA
>JBDRFU010000014.1:0-3651 GCA_043818435.1 Candidatus Aenigmatarchaeota archaeon | reverse complement strand
AATTGGGTTGAATGATTCGAACAATACATTTAATAATTTCTTAAGAAACAACATTAGTTACAATGATGCTGAGTTTGCGGTATGGATTGATGAATCGAATAATTGTAGTTTCATAAACAATACGTTTATGGAGTTTGATGGTGATGCACCGCTTTTTATCAATAATCAAACCGAGGCTATCAATTTATCCAACAACTACTGGGGAACTACGAATACTACTACTATAAACAATAGTATCTATGATGGGAAGAACGTGTCTGCGTGGGGGAATGCTACGTTTACTCCGTTTTTGACAGAGGCTTATACGCCTTCTGCCTCAGCGCTTTCGTGTGGGGATACGATAACATCAAATACGACACTGACAGAGAATCTAACTTCAAATGGGAGTTGTTTTACAATTGGTGCGAATGATATCACGCTTGATTGTGCTGGATATTCAATAACAGGCAATCAGTCAGGTTCTGCTATCAATATTACATCATATAACAGTACTGTTGTAAAAAACTGTGTTATAACAAACTTTACTCGTGCCATTGTAGCTGATACTGCTAATTATCTCAATATTACAAATAACAGCTTATACAACAATAGCGGAGATCCAAGCGTTTATACATTGGAATTTGTTCAAAATGTAAACCATAGTAGTATCACCTATAATCGTATCTATAATAATTCAGTGCATGGCATATTCCTTAACTCGGCATCGACTAATAATACCATCATGTATAATAATATTTCAGAGAACTCAGCCGGAAGCGTATTTATTATTTTTTCTTCTAATAATACCGTCGTATCTAATACCATGGCATCGAATACTTATGGTGCAATATTTTTATCTGCTTACAATAACACAATCTCATCGAATACTATTGCGAACAATACTCAGGGAGTGGTTTTAGTCATACAATCCACTTACAACAACTTCACTGATAATATCATAGCAAATAATACAGCTTATGGGATTTCAATGACAAACAACGTAGCTATTTCAGATGTTTCAAATAATACGTTCAACAACTTCTTCAGAAATAACATCACGGATAATGGTGTAGGTATATACTCATTCCAGAATAACACAAACAATACTTATATCAACAATACGATTGCTAATAATACCAATCAATCATTCTACAACAATGATACGTTTGCAGTTAATGTCTCCAGCAACTACTGGGGATCTACAAACTGTACAATTATCAATGCTAGCATCTATGACGGAAAGAATGACTCAGGGCTTGGTAATGTTACATTCTTGGATTTCCTGAATGCATCATATCCAGATGGATCGCTACGCAACTGTACAGAACCAGCTACACCAGCACTTGCATGCGGTGATACGATAACCTCCAGTACAAATATGACAGAGAACCTAACATCGGCGGGAACGTGTTTCACGATTGGTGCGAATGACATTGTTCTTGATTGTGCTGGATATAAGATATCTGGTGATACTACTGATAATGGTATAACCCTAGGTTCGTATAATAATGTGACTATAAAGAATTGTGTGGTCACAGGATTTTCGATCGGAATGGATGTCAATGGCGTGACAAATATTACGGTCTTGAATAACACTGTATACAATAATAGTTATGGTATTGGAAGCAGTGGGTCGCCTGTAAATATTAATATTACAGGTAACCGGTTTTATAACAACACGATTCATGCTATATTACTTCCTGGTGGATCTGGTCACAGTTTCACAAATAATTTTATCTATAATAATACACAGGGTGGGATAGTTTTGATGAGTCAACCGAATAATATAACAAACAATAATCTAACATCCAATCAATATGGTCTGGTTTTGATAATGTCTGATAATAATACTATAACAGGAAATATTATCAATAATAATAGTGATTTTGGGTTTGGTGTTATGATAACATCTGATTATAATAATATTACTGACAATATTGTAGCGAATAATACAAACTATGGGTTAATACTTACGAACAATGTTGTAGTTTCGAACACTTCAAATAGTACCTTTAACAATCTCTTTAGAAATAACATTACAGATAATGGTGTGGGAATATACGTTTACCAAAATTGCACGAATAATAGTTTTGTCAATAATACGATATCCGGTAGTACAACATATTCTTTCCATAACAACCAATCATTTGCTGTCAACGCATCCAATAATTATTGGGGTACCACGAGTTGTGGTGCCATAAATCTAAGTATCTATGATGGCAAGAATGATTCAAATCTTGGGAATGTGACGTATTCTCCGTATCTTGATGCTGCATATCCGTCTGGTTCGTTCTTGGCATGTGCGGCGGCTATTGGTAATGCATCTAATATATCCACGAATGTTGCAAATATAAATATTACGGTTGCTGGATCCACAACAGTTCCGGGTAATATCACAGGAGTACAGAATGTATCATTGTTCAATTCCACAAAGTCATATCTTAACTTTAGTTGGAACTTTACTAAGGCAGCGCTTAATATTTCTGCAATCAATGTTACAGTGCAGAATTCTAGTGCAACAGTTGGTGTAACGATAATCCGAGGAATAAATCTTTCTTCACATGGTCAGACAAAGACCGTTTATGTTGATCGTATTTCAGGAGAGGATCAGATCTGTGTGAAGGATGCTGATATAACATCTATAACTGAGGTAAGCTCTGCTTGTACTGGAACAAATGAGTTTATTGTATCATGTCCTGGTTCGAATGGGGCATATGCATGTACGGTCTCGGGTACGCAATATATTGTGACAGGTCTTAACAATTCAGGAATAGTTGAATTTCCAGTAACAGCTGCGGTAACGAGTGTTTCTGGAGGAGGCGGAGGTAGTACTGGTTGTACTCAGAATTGGTCATGCAGTAGTTGGAGTTCATGTTATTCAAATAGTACGCAATCGAGGAATTGTGCAGATCTTGGATCATGTAATCTAGAAAACAAAACAGAGTGGCAGAACTGTACGTATGTTGAGGCGACGACGTCTACCTTACCTACAATACCTACGACACCGAATGTGTCTGATGAGGGTGTTAGTTCAGACGTAGATGTGACAGAAGTCAATGATACTGGGGTAGAAAGTACCCTAGAATATATATTTGCTGATCTGAATATAGACAGTACCACTGCGATAGGGATATTGCTTGTTGTAGTGCTTGTGGTATCGATAGCTTCTGTTGCTGCTGTGCATCGAAAACCAAAGAAGAGAACACCCAGAAAAAGAAGGAAAGTCACTGAAAAGAAGAGGTTTAAGAAGAGGTAGCAGTTCTTCTAATCTTTATATTGGACTTTTCATATACTATATTCTATGAGAAAGAGACTGGTTTCGCGAAAAAAAGAAGAATCAGTGAGGATAGTATCACTGAGAGAGATTCTGGTTCTAGTTGCGCTTCTTGTAGCAGCTTTGGTTACTGTTCTGGTTGTCTCACCTGATACGATATTCCGTGGGCAGATGCCGGCTGTTGCGGGTACTACAATATCTTCTTGTATGAATATAGTCAGTCCTGGTGTGTATGTGCTGGATACTGATAATCCTGATCTGCAGGTTTCCAATGATTGTTTCACATTTGATACAGATGATGTGGTTATAGATTGTCAGGGACATATTATTGTTGGTCCTAAAGGATATGCGTTTGGTGACGCAGCTCGTATGGTTGCTAGAAAAAATATAACCATAAA
>JBDRFU010000013.1:0-28927 GCA_043818435.1 Candidatus Aenigmatarchaeota archaeon | reverse complement strand
ACTAAATACCCCGGTAGTCCTAGCCGTAAACGATGCCCGCTTGGTGTTACAGGTTCTTAGAGAACCTGTTGTGCCGTAGTGAAGACGTTAAGCGGGCCACCTGGGGAGTACGTTCGCAAGGATGAAACTTAAGGGAATTGGCGGGGGAGCACTACCAGGGGTGGAGGCTGCGGTTCAATTGGATACAACGCCGGGAACCTCACCAGAGAAGACAGCAGGATGAGGGTCAGCCTGAAGGGCTTACCTGACAAGCTGAGAAGAGCTGCATGGCCGTCGTCAGTTCGTGGTGTGAACTGTCCTGTTAAGTCAGGAAACGAACGAGACCCATACTGCTAGTTGCTATTCTTGTCTCAGGACGAGAAGCACTCTAGCGGGACCGCTGGTGCTAAATCAGAGGAAGGAGTGGGCGACGGCAGGTCAGTATGGCCTGAATTTTCTTGGGCTACACGCGGCCTACAATGCTTAGGACAATGGGATGCGACTCCGTAAGGAGAAGCCAATCTCCTAAACCTAGGCCTAGTTCGGATCGAGGGCTGCAACCCGCCCTCGTGAAGCCGGAATCCCTAGTAAGCGAAGGTCATCATGATTGCAAGATGCGATGACTATTTGGTCATTGAAGTTTCTTAGAACAATGAGAGAAATAAGTAGCGATATGCTACTGGCTTGACTCCGAGTTTGAAGAAATTTCATCGCAGCTCTATGATGATTTTGCAGTCGTGGAATCTTTCGCTGAATACGTCCCTGCTCCTTGCACACACCGCCCGTCAAGCCAACTGAATGGGTTTTTGGTGAAGTTTGCGACGAGCAAGTTGAACCAAAGATCTGTAAGGAGGGCTAAGTCGTAACTTTATAAGTCGACTTAAACATATTATTATCATGAATGAAGAAATAGCGTATCTTCATGGTGCGCTTCATGACGGTTATGTGTACGTAGGAAAACGCAAGGGTGAAGTAGCTGTAATTACACAAAAAAATCGAGAATGGTTGGAGCGACTTCGTAGTATCATTAAACAACTAGAATCTAATTCATGGATATTTCGACAAAGAGATATACATGTATTGGAAACCAAATTACCAGAACTTTTGAAATCAATTGATGTAAAATCTTTTGATAATAAATGTTCTTTGGCGTATGTGACTGGGTTTTTTGATGCTGAAGGAGGAGTGCCCCACGATACAACGAAACCGTTGTATATACAGTTTGTTCAGAAAAAAAGACAAAAACTGAATGATATTGTAAAAATTCTCGAGGAGAATAATGTAAAATGTGGCAAACTTCATCAATATGATAAAAAATCCGGTTGCTGGAGATTCTTTGTAAGAAGAGAATCGCATAGGAAATTTATAGAACTTATATTATCCAGACATCCGGAAAAACAACAGCGTTTATTTGAGTTTAAAAATCGACTTTTAGAGCGACAAACAAGGTAGCCGTACGGGAACGTGCGGCTGGATCACCTCCTTTTACATTTTCATAACCGAGTTCGTCTTGGTTGTGAGTAGTAAAAATACTTTGGGGGCGATTGGAGTCAAATAGATTTTTTCTGTTTGATAATGATAGAAATCGCCGTGAGCAAGGGGTCACTTTTTTGTGACCTTGCACCAATTTGCTTGAAGAACTGCGGTTCTTTTAGCATCTCGAATATTTTCGAGATTTCATGCTTCTATTTAATTTTTTCATAGTTGACCCGGTTGTCTGTGATTTAAAAGTGTATTGATAAAGAATATTTATTCACGGGCCGGTAGATCAACGGAAATTTATATCGTGTAAGATCGCTACCCTTGCAAGGTAGAGGCTGCGGGTTCAAATCCCGTCCGGTCCATTTGAAAGGTTTTTATATTTAGCTATCAATAAGAATTTGATATGTTTCAGTCAGGGTCAGAAATCCTGATGTTCTTTGGCAGGTGCGAAATCGCCTGCGTGGTATTAGACTATTCAGAGTGGGCAATATCTTGCGAAACTTCGTTTCGCGGGATCTCGCAGAAGACAACCTTCTGACGAGATTTGTGATAGTGTATTGTTTGTAGTCGGAAGATATGGTTTACCTATCTATGTTTATTTCTGAATAGTTGAGACGAGATTATGTGAGAGCATAATTCGTTTTTTACTGCCAGCGAATTACATTTGTTTGGTGGTCGCAGAAGGAAACAGATTTGATCGATCTGTATTTCATATTAATGAAGCAATCATAGGTCCTGGGAAAGATAGTTCTGGATTTGTTTGATGAGCTTAACGTTCGTCAGACAAATTCCGAAGATAGCTAGCTCCCATGCTGTTTGGTGGATGGTTTGGTTCAGGCGACGAGGAAGGTCGGGGCAAGCTCCGATATGCTACGGCGAGGCGCAAGCGACCTTTGAACCGTAGATTACCGAATGGGACATCCCATTTATTCATGCCTGTTGGTGAAGATCGGTGGGTATGAAAGTGAACGCCCAAAATTGAAACATCTTAGTAAGGGCAGGAAGAGAAAGAAAATTCGATCCGGTTAGTAAGGGCGACTGAAATCCGGTCAGAACAAACCGAATCCTACTCGAGAGAGATAGGAGATGTGGAGTTTGGACTTGGGTTACACCTAACTCAATGACGCGAAGTGGTCTGGAAAGACTTACCAGAGAGAGTGATAGTCTCGTAGTGGAAGTTGAGAAGGTGGATACCAAGTATCCAGAGTATGTTGCATTGAATAATGCTACAGAAGACGGGAGTCATCTACTCCTAATTCTAAACACGTCCTGAGTCCGATAGCGTATTAGTACGGTGACGGAAAACTGAAAAGAAGGGATAACACCCTTTGAAAAGATCCTGAAACCAGGCAGCTATAGATGGATTGTGAAGGCGTACCTTCGGGTACGAGTAAGCAATCGTGCGTTTTGAAAAACGCGGCAGGGAGTATATTTTATCGGCTAGGCGAAAGCCGTAGCGAAAGCGAGTCTGAAAGGGCGTTAGTCGATGGGATATGACCCGAAACCAGATGATCTAAGCCTGGGCAAGTTGAAGGGCCGCGAAAGCGGCCTCGAGGACTGTTAGCGGTTATGGTCCAAACCTTTCGCGTGACCTGGGTTTAGGGGTGAAAAGCCAAGCGAATCTGGTAATAGCTGGTTCCTCCCGAAATGCATCTAAGTGCAGCCTCGCTTTTGGTAGTTAATGGGGTAGAGCACTGATTGGATAGTTAAGGAGGGAAACTTCCGCCTATTCTGTCAAACTCCGAATCCATTGACACGCAAGCGGGAGTGAGGGCAGCGGAGTAATTCTGTTGTCCGAGAGTGGAACAACACAGACCAGAGTTAAGGTCCCAAAATATTGACTAAGTGTTAACGAATGTAGTTTTGAACTTTAGACAGTGGGGATGTAGGCTTAGAAGCAGCCATCATTTAAACAACGCGTAATAGCGGACCTATCGAAGTTCAGAGCGCTGAAAATGGACGGGGCTAAGTCGATTACCGAGACTTTGGAGGCGCGAGAAAATTTATTTTCTCGTGTCTGGTAGGGAGGCGTGCTGTTAGGGCAGAAGTGCGTTCGTAAGAGCGTGTGGACCTTGCAGCAATGAAAATCCTGCCGGGAGTAGCATTAGAGTTGGGTGAGAATCCCAACCATCTGAGGGGCGAGGGTTTCTCGCTAAAGTTTATCTTGCGAGAGTAAGCCGGTCCTAACTACAAGCCTAACTGGCATTGTGGGAAAGGAAAGCAGGTTAATATTCCTGCGCCATTCAGTATTTGTAGAAACTATCAAGTAACCAGGGGATAGTTTGGCTATGATTGTCTTTGTAGTCAAGTATAGAAATCAAGGGAGTGTCGTTATGACGAGAACTTGATGAATGTATGAGTAGACTCTTGTATGAGGGTTCCAGATGATTCCCATGGTCAATGAAAATATGATAGTGGAGAATACCGAATGTCCGTACTTATAACCGACACAGGTGCCCCTTGCCGAGAAGGCAAAGATGTTCGGAATAATCCAGCCCAGGGAACTCGGCAAAATCGTGGGGTATCTTTGGTAGAACCCATGCCTGGTTAGCGATAATCAGGTTGCAATAACAAGTTCCATCCGACTGTTTAACAAAAACATAGCCGATTGACAAGCCGAAAGGCCTTTTATAATCGGTGAGTCGTGGCCACTAGTGGTGTGTGAAAGCTGATTTCAATCGGCCTAAGCCCCGCTGTAGGCCGGCGGTAACTCTGACCGTCTTATTCGACGGTATTCTGAGTGACAAATCGAAGAGTTTGTATTTACGCGCGATTTGTTTGTAATTTTAGAAATTTTTTCTATGAATATCATGAGGATTCTTTTCATAGAAAAAATTCGCTGAAGAAAAACACGAATGTTCGTCGAAGATATAGGTAGCGTAATCCCTTGCCAACTAAATATTGGCCTGCATGATGGACGAACGAGATGGAAGCTGTCCCGGGTTGGAATCCGGCGAAACTATTTTTCCAGTGATTAATCTGGAGACCTCTAGTGGGAAGAGTAGACCCCGTAGAGCTTTACTGTAGTTTGTTATTGTGATGTAGAATTGATTATATAGCGTAGGCAGGAAACGTCGAAGTGCTCTCGCCAGAGAGTATGGAGTTGCCAATGTAACACTGCCTTATTGATTTTACATTGCTTACTCTTTGCAAAAAGAGAACAGTAGCAGATGGACAGTTTGACTGGGGCGGTACACCCATGAAAAGGTATCATGGGTCCTCAAAGTTCGGCTCAGGGCGGTCAGAAATCGCCTGTAGAGTGTAAATGCAAAAGCCGGATTGATTGAATTCCTCTTGGCGTGGAATTCAACCGCGAAAGCGTGAATTAGCGATACGCTAGTTGGCCTAGATGGCTGCTAGTGACATGAGAAAAGCTACCTCGGGGATAATGGTGTCGTGGCGGGTGAGAGTTCTTATTCGCGCTCTTCCATTTACGGAATTTTATTTCCGTAAGAAATTTTTTGGTCTCAATGACGTATAGACATACGTTTAGTACGATGAAGAAAACGCTCCAACTTGAGTGTAAATTTTACATGATGATAATGTTGGGTAGCTCCTGAGTGCCGGAAACAAGTTCTTTTTAATCTCATGGGAATGTTGTTTCAATTCCAAAATTATTGGAATAAATTGAGAACATGAAATAGAAGCTAGAAGCAAAAGTATAACTTTTGCTGTATAGTAGAACGTTTAGTTCTACAAGTAGACATGAAGAGCCAACGCAGTTATCAAATATATGAGTATTCCAATGAACCAAGGAATGCTTATGATTTCTGCGCGAAGAATTAATCGACCCCGTGCGTTGCGGCGTCGCTGTCGGCTCCCCCTCTCCTGGCTGTGCAGCAGCAGCCAAGGGTACCGGGGTTCACGGATTAAAAGGGGACGTTAGCTGGGTTCAGAACGGCGTGAGCCAGTTTGGTCTATATCTGCTAGAGGTGTTTTTGCCTGAGAGAAAGGAAATACAAGTACGAAAGGAACGTATTTTCGTGGCCTCTTGTGTACCAGTTGTCTGATAAGGCATCGCTGGGTAGCTACGCCATAGGTGATAAGAGCTGAAAGCATCTAAGCTCCAAGCACTTCTCGAAAATAGGCAGTTATCGCGGACAAGACGATCCGATATAGAAGCGGGATGTAAGCACCGAGGCAACGAGGTGTTCAGTCCACGCTTTCTTAAGGTAATGCTAGCCTTTAAAAAATGAAAGTTGCGACTTTCATAAGAACTATCAAATCTTTCCCAGGACCTATGATTGCTATTTTTATTTATTCTGATAGCATTCTAATATATATGTTGTAACATATGGGTGAACCGAGGCGAAAAGTATTTATATATATACCACCATAGTGTGGTAACATAATAGATGTGGTTGGATATGAAAAATAATGTTTTAGCTATTGGTTATAATGGAGTTCCTGGAGCTGTTAGACCCGGGAGTTTTAGAGAAATGTGTGCGCAGCACGATGCTGATAAACGTGAGACTTGGAATGATAAGGTTGATGCTGTGAGATCTCCTGAAAATTATGGTATTGTTGATGAAAGACGTCCTGATTCTACGTGTGTTTATGGTGAAACTCTAGGAGAAATGTCTTTGAGTATTGATGTCGGTGGACGGGATGTGTCACGTGTTAAAAATCAGAAGGGGTATTCTAGGATTGCCTTGATGCTTGGTCTTACAATTATTGGTGGTGTACTCTATACTTTTAGAAAATCGATTATGGATCATCTAGTTATGAGAGAAGCCAATAATCTAGATGTGGGAGATCATTTGTATAGTGCTTCTGAGAACACATCTCCTCTGACGGTTCGTAGAGATATTGAATATTTGAGTGAACAGTTTGAACTTACTACAGATCTGACCCAGAAGAAAAGGTTGAAAAAGGGTATTGATGCTCTAGAAACATATGAGGAATGTTTGAGAAAAGCTGATGTCATGACTGATACAAACGAATGTCGTAACGGACTAGAAAATAGTGCGAAAACTTTGAAGTAATTTTTGTGTGATGTGATTTATGAAAACTAAAAATGGAAACAATTCGGTAAAGATTTCTAAGACAAGGATATTCAGGAGTAGGGATCCGCTAAAGAAAGCATTGTATAAACATGGTATGCATAACTGCGGTGGCGGTTATACTGGTCAAATCATAAAGTCTAAGAATCTTACTTTCTGCGGTCTTTGTGGTAGACAGTTTGATTAATAGATCGTGATTATCATGTTGTCTGATGGTTCTAGGAATAATTCTTGTGAGTTTGCTAAGGTAGTTAATTTATTTGATCCAGATGGTGATGTGAATGCTGTTGTGTATTGTGAGAATGACGGTATTGTGAATAATGGACGACATAGAACGCAGTATAGAGATATCACATTAGGGAAAAAATCTGCGGTTGTTTCCCAGAGAGTTTGTAATCAATGTGGATACTGTGGTTCCGACGGTAAAACTGCTCACTAATGAATTGGGTTTCTGTTAAATTCTTTCTTACCAAGAAATATATATGAAATCCATACTAAGTTTTCATAAACTTAACAAAAAGCGTATAGCAGATTTTCTTAGTTTAGCTGGTAATAAGACAAAAAACGAAATTTTATTCGAGTTGTTGTTTTGTTTGTTAGCACCACAATCCAAGGCACCTATGTGTAGAAGTTCTCTGAAGGATATCTGGTCAAGTGATTCTACATCTGGGATATATGATATGACTAGGGAACAGATTCTCAAACATCTTGGTTGTGTGCGGTTTAATGAGAGAAAGTCTGAATACATGATTCTAGCTAGGGACAATTTCGATGTGAGTTATATGAAAATACTTAAACTAAAATCGGATCCAGTGGCTTTGAGGGATTGGCTGGTGGATAATATCAAGGGTTATGGTTACAAGGAGGCTACGCATTTCTTGCGGAATATAGGACTAGGCGAAGATTTCGCTATGTTTGATGTTCATGTACTGAGATTTATGCAACAGCAAGATCTTGGTGATGTTGATAATATTTCTGGTAGAAAGAGATATTTGGAATATGAACAAAAGTTTGTTGAATTGGCACAGAAGCATGGGTTGAAGCCTGCTGAGTTGGATATTGCTGTTTGGTTGATGGGTTCAGGGAATGAAGAGATTATGTGATGGCTGATCCTTATTTAAGAATTGTGTATTACATTATTGTATAGGTGACCTTCCGAAGAATTGCGGGAATGATTGATTGTTTGTAAAAGAACAGTCGGTATAATTCTTGAGGAAGCTCTGTCCACTCAGTTGAAAGACAAAATGATGAAGGCATGAAAGTGTTTAATCATTAATTTCAGCTAAAAGCGTGGTTAATTTACTGATGGCGAGAGTCATCTTGTTGTCCACAGAAACGATACCTATGCAATGAAGTTCGTGAGAACCTATGAATTGCGGATTGCTGGTGCTAACGCGCTGGTTATCAATATAGGATGAAACGGTTCAGCAGACGCTGGGTGCAAGCACAAAACGTGCGCTTAGACAAATATTCAGAGGATCATCGGGTCCCAAGTTGATTGGGATCTTTGGGTTCCACAGAAGATGGGTTATAGGAAGCGTCACCTATTTTTATATTTTACTGATAGACTATAGACAGGACAATTATGGCTGGGAACAAAAATTCAAGCAGAAGTTCGTTCTGCTGATTTTTGATATTGGTGATATAATGGCGGAAAACAAAAATTTTATGCCGCAGTCGACTGCTGGTTTGATTAGGTACTTTGATGAAGATAGTGGAATAAAGATCAAACCAGAGATGGTTGTATACATAAGTTTAGCTTTTACAGCTGTTGTTCTTCTGATACGATTTCTACCTGGGTTGGTTTAAGATGACTTTCTATAAAACGATTGCTTTCTGTGCAGCACTTGTGTTATTACCCATTGGTTTAGGAAAAGCTGATGCAAGTACGATAATGAGTTGTAAAAGTAATACTGTTAATAACATCAAGATGGACGAATGTAGACTTGATTATGGATCAGAGGATGTTGCTCCTGATGCTCTTACTGGGTTCAAAAGGATCACAAAAGTTGGCAGGGAAGGAACGCGTAGTTTGGTTGTTGTTTACAGTAGAAAAGGTGCTACGATTATGGAGAAAGGTATGCATGAAAAAGATATTTATTTCAGGCATTTTGATCCAGCTGGAAATCTTGCTCGTTATCCTTCACTCATTGATTTTTAATTATAGTTATTACTAATTCTCTTATGCAAAAAATATTATTAGGTCCTGCTGGTACGCCTGCAAAGGATACGCTCAACGGTTCTGCTGAGTGTAGTCGTCTTGGTCTTCAGGCTATGGAGGTGCAGTTTTCTCATGGTATTAAGATGGGATTAGATCTTGCTGAGAAAGTTGGTGATGAAGCAAAAAAATACGATATTTCGTTGAGTGTACACGCACCATTCTTTATTAATCTGGTTTCTGATGATAAGCAAAAGTTGGCTGCTAGTAAAAAGAGAATTCTAGATTCTTGTCATCTGGCTCATCTCATGAGCAAGAATAATAAAGTTCCGGTAGTTTTTCATACCGCATATTTCGGTAAGAAGGACAAACATGATGTTCATATTAATGTTATTAGTATGATGTCTGAGATTATGGAATATATTGAAAAAAAAGGTTGGGATGGTGTTTTGCTAGCGCCTGAGACTACTGGGAAACATTCTGCTCATGGTAGTCTGGATGAAATACTTGATGTTGCTAAGAAAACTGGTTGTGGATTCTGTGTTGATCTGGCGCATCTTTATGCTAGGCAGATGGGTAAACTTGATTTTAGGGAGGTGTTGGAAAAGATTGTAAAGGTAAAACGGAAACATTATCATTTTCATTTTTCTGGTATAGAATTCTCAAAGGCCGGCGAAAGATATCACAAAGTTCTTGATCATTCGCCAGATTTCAGATTATTTGCGAAGGAGCTACTTAAGAGTAGGGTTAACGCAACGATAATTAGTGAATCTCCGATTACTTGGAAGGATTCTCTGAAGATGAAGAAGATCTTGGAGAAAATAGGATACGATTTTTGAGTTTTTATTCATTGGATGCTAATTCTTTGTTGATAATTATGATTGAGATTCGTTTTCATGGCCGTGGAGGGCAGGGTGCGGTAACGGCTGCGGAGATCTTGGCAATTGCTTTCTTTAAGGAGGGGAAGTTTTCACAGGCATTTCCGAAGTTCGGACCTGAGAGGAGAAATGCTCCTGTCGAATCATATTGTAGAGTTGATGATACGTTCATCAATCTCAGGACACAAGTTTACGAACCTGATCATTTGATAGTTCTTGATAAGGGATTGATTGAGCTTGGAATTACAAATGGTCTGAAGAAGAATGGTGTTGTTGTTATAAATTCAGATACACCAGTCAAGGTTAACGGTTTCAAGGTCTATCATGTCGATGCCAGTAAAATTGCGATGGAGGTCCTTGGTAGACCTATTGTCAATACAGCGATGCTTGGTGCGTTTGCTAGGACTGGTGCTGTGAAGCTTGATAGTGTGCTAGAGGCGCTCAAAGAGAGAATGAATCCGAAGATTGTTGAGAAGAATATACTGGCAATAAAGCGGGCGTATGAGGAGGCGAAGTGATATGACTGAGATTTTTTCGAATTCGGATAAGACTGTTGAGGATAATAAGACAGGATCTTGGAGGACATTTAGACCAAACATTGTGAAGGAAAAGTGCACGGGTTGCGGCATCTGTGTCAATTTTTGTCCGGATGGATGTCTGATGTTAGTTGACAGGAAAGATTCGAAATCAAAGTTTCCAAAGATTGCGCATGTGGATTATGATTATTGTAAAGGATGTTTAGTTTGTTTGAATGAATGTCCGTTTAAAGCAATAACTTCGGAGAAAGAGGAGCCGAAGAGATGTGGGGTTTGTGAGAAAAGATGATGTTATGACATTTTGTGTAGTTTATATTACAACGAAGAATCTGGCAGAAGCGAGGAAGATCTCGAAGATGCTTGTACAAAAAAAGCTTGTGGCATGTGCTAATATCATCCCGAAGATTGAATCGATGTATATGTGGAAGGGAAAGGTTCGGTATCATAATGAAAGTTTGATTATTTGTAAGACTATGAAAACATTGCGTAAGCGTGTGGTTGCTGAAGTGAAGAAAATTCATGATTATGACGTTCCGTGTGTGACGTTTTTGGATGTCGATGGGGGGAATCCGGAATATTTGAGATGGGTGGAGATGGTGACGAAATGATTCATTACCCAATAGTAATGCTTAAATACTTTGTGGTCTTATGATCGGTTATGAGTACAGCTTTACCAGAACTTAACCGCAAAGCAGAGATACCTGCAATAGTTCCTGTAAGATATCTTAGGGATGCCAGTTCTATAGAATATTCAGATAGACTCGTTAGAACTCATAACAAGTCATATTATGAAAACAGATCCGATTTGTCAGGAAAGGACTACAGAATGTCGGCTCAATGTGAAGAACTAGCAATTCAACTTGCTCTAGAGAAAGTTGGCCAGGATCCTAGGAAGGCAGAAGTTTTCAATGATTTATTTGCCAGAAATGATGATAAGAGGTATGTCTGGCAATGGACTAGAACGGGTTTGCGAGTACCAAAAGGATGGGAAGGTGGGAAGATAGATAATGGCGTCCAAAAATACCCTAGAATACTTCTTGATGATGATCAGGAGATAGTTGATGTGATGATACCGGTCGGTAACGGCAGAGTTGTTATAATATGGAATGAAGCAACAGGCATGCCAGAAGAAACCGCTGATGTATCATGGCCACACGAAGGATATACGACACATTTTTGGTTCAACTCAAATCCTGATAAAGATAAGGAATCGGGTAAGTATGATGTTGCTGTCAGGCGCTGGAGCGACTGGCATGATGACGTTCACGGGTGCCTGTATGTCAGTGCGGACTACCTGCGCGTTTATGCGTTCTCGGGTGACGGCTTCCGTCCAGTTCGGGGTCAGTTGCCAAAGATCACGAAAGGTTAGAAAGAAGCTCCGATTTTTTGTGCGACGAATTCTTATTGTTTTATGGTTAAAGAATAATTCGGCTGAACGCTGGTTATACGACAAATATAGCTAGCGACCCCGAATTACATGCACATTCAGAGATTGACTTATTAGATTTTTTACATTGGTCCATAAAATTCAACAGTGATAGCAAGTAGATTCTCGGAAGATTGAACGCTAGAACTGTGGTGTCGTCCTAGAAGACCATGGGTCTTCGGGATCTCGAAGAACTTCGTTCTTCAAGATTTACTGAATCTGCTATATGGTTGCTGTCAGGCGCAGGAGCAACTGGCATGATGACGATCATGGTTAGTAACCATCGGATACAGGTGCCTGAATGTCAATGCGTACTGCCAGCGCGTGTATGCGAACTCGGATGACGGCTTCCGTCCAATAATTCTGGGAGCCGTCATAATGAAAACTTATAGCAATCTCTATCCGAGAATATGCTCTATTGAAAATTTGCACGTAGCATTCAGGAAAGCGAGGAAGGGTAAGAACAATAGGTCGTATGTTAAAAAATTTGAGGCGGATCTTGCAAATAATTTGCGGAATTTGCAGACTGATTTGATGAGATTAACGTATAGTCCAGCTCCGCCGAAGGTATTTGCTATAAGGGATCCCAAATCAAGAATTATCTCTGCGCCGAATTTTCGCGATCGTATAGTACACCACGCTATACATAATATAATTCAATCAATATTCGAGAAAGCTTTCATATATGATTCGTTTGCTAATCAGATCGATAAAGGAACACACAAAGCGATAGAAAGATTTGATAAGTTTAAGCGAAAGGTTTCTGGTAACGGAAAGTTGATTAGAAATTCAAGATATACAAATCAAGCCAAAGGTTATGTCCTGAAAGCCGACATCAGACATTATTTCGATACAGTAGACCACGAAACCTTGATGAAAATAATCAATCGAAAGATAAAGGATAAATTTGTCGTATGGCTCATTCGAACGGTATTGAATAATCACAATACTGGGGGGCGTGGCATGCCACTCGGGAATCTTACAAGCCAGTTCTTTGCGAATGTCTACCTCAATGAGCTTGATTATTTTGTTAAGCATGGGCTGAGAACGAAATACTATATCAGATATGTTGATGATTTTGTTATTCTGCATATATCTCGGAGGGTGTTGAAATATTATCAGAATCAGATTGACGAATTTCTGAGAAGTCGGTTGCGGATTGAATTGCACCCTGACAAAACAAAAATATTTCCGATATATCACGGGACGTCGTTTCTTGGTTTTCGGGTTTATTATTATCATAAATTGTTGAAGAAAAGCAATGTCAGGCATTTTAGGATAAGGCTCGACTGGCTGATTCAATTATATCGTTCTGGAGATATCTCTGATCAAACTCTGAATGATTCGGTTGCTGGGTGGATGGAATATGCGAGATATGGAAATACTTGGAAGATGAGGAAGGATGTCTCATGTCAACTAAACAGCATATTAAAACTTCAGTAATAATTAGAGTTCTATGGTACAGAAAATCATGGAAGGATCCCACGCCATAGCAGAGGCGGTAAAGCTCTGCAAACCATCTGTAATAGCAGCTTATCCGATAACACCACAAATCTTTTCTACAATTTGTTTGTAGAATCGAGTGGATACTCATATTGTCGAAGAGCTTGCTCAGATGGTTGCTGATGGCGAGATTGATGCTGAATATATTAATGTTGAGAGCGAACACTCAGCCATGGCTGCGTGTATTGGTGCGCAGGCAACTGGTGTTAGAACGTATACTGCGACCTGTGGTCAGGGTCTTGCCTACATGTGGGAGTTATTATATATAGCGTCAGGTATGCGATTGCCAATTGTGATGAGTGTTACGAACAGAGCTCTTAGTAGTCCGCTTAACATCTGGGGGGACTGGTCTGATGCAATGGGTGCACGGGATACTGGATGGATACAATTATTCTGCGAGAATGTTCAGGAGGCATTTGATACAACGATACAAGCTTATAGAATTGCTGAAGATAGGAAGATATTGTTACCGGTTTCTGTGAATATCGATGGTTTTTGGTTGTCGCATGTGTATGAGCCATTAGATGTTGCTGAGAATGTCAAGGGATTTGTTGATGAGTATAAACCGGCGTTCAAGCTTGATCCTAAGAATCCGATATCCGTGGGTGAGTATGCTACACCGGAGTTTTACCAGGAGTTTAAACAGGTACAGCAAGAAGCCATGGATCGATCAAGAGTTGTGATAGGGGAGAGTAATGCGGAATTTGCTAAGAAGTTCGGACGAGGATATGGCTCTGGTCTTATAGATACTTTCAATCTTCCTGCTAAGTATGTCATAGTTTCGATGGGTTCGATCTGTGGTACCTTGAGACATGTTATAGAACGCAATAACATCAAGGATATCGGTCTTGTTCGAATAAGATCGTTCAGACCGTTTCCTGGAGATGAATTGCATAAGGTTCTTAGAGATACTGAATCTATAGGTGTTTTGGAAAAAAATATATCACTTGGTTTGGGTGGTGCTCTTTGCAACGAAGTCAGAAATTTTTCAGATTCTAGGATACCAGTCTCGAATTTCATTGGCGGTCTTGGTGGTCGTGATATAACAATTCCACAGGTTAAGATGATTTTCGATAAGATTAGAAAAAAGACCACTGGTTTACATTGGGTTGGGGAGAATGGGTGATGTAATGGTAGTGAACAAGAAACTATTTTATTCAGGGCATACGGCATGTGCTGGATGTGGGATGACTGTTGTAATTAAACATATACTTGAGGTAGCTGGTCCGAATACGATTATCAGTAATGCTACGTCATGTAGCGAGATCGTGAGTTCGCAGTATCCAAAAACTGCATGGGGTGTACCGTATATTCATGTTGCGTTTGAGACCGCGGCTTCTGTCGCAAGCGGTATCGAGGCAGCGCTAAAAAAATTAGGCGGTCATGATACTAATGTTGTCTGTATTGCAGGTGATGGTGGGACCTATGACATTGGTTTGCAGGCGCTGAGCGGAATGGTTGAACGTGGTCATAATGTTTTGTACATCTGTTATTCGAACGGTGCATATGCGAACTGTCTGTCATTATCATCGTTGATAATGACAGAAAACGGTCTCAAAAAAATAACAGAAATAAACCATGGAGATTATGTATACGCGTTTGATATGAAAAAATACGCACCTGTTCTGAAAAAATGCACTGGCGTGTTTGATAATGGAAAAAAAGAAATTTTCGAAATAATGACGCTAAATCATAATATAAAGGCAACAGCAAATCACCCATTTTTAGTTGTTCAGCGAAACGGTCGCGGGATAAAAGATGAGTTGATATGGAAAACCCTATCTCAGCTCAAAGCTGGTGATGAGATTGTTGTGTTGAAAAAACTAGAAGATGGAAAGTCATATAAGTTCCCTAAAATTAAGATATCGAAAAAAGGAGACTATAAAGTTAACAAAATAAATGATGTGATTATACCAGAAAAATCCAATAAAAATTTAATGAAATTATTGGGTATCTATGTTGGTGACGGATGGACTAGGATAAACAAAGCCGAAGTTGGTTTCGCAGTTCCCGAAAACAATAGAGCAAGAGAATTGGTGCTGCATCTCGTTGGAGATATTTTCGGTTTGATGGCGACCAAGAACAAAAATGAAGTTCATATTCTTTCTATAAATGTCGCAAAGTTTGTTGATTCTTTGGGATTTGGTAAAGGTGCTAAGAATAAGACGATACCGCCTTGGATATTTACATTAGGTAAAGAAGAACGGCAAGCGTTTGTGGATGGATTGATGCTTTCGGACGGTTACAAGATATCAAATAGTTTAAGATACGTTTCATCTAGTCACGACCTATTAACAAGATTGCGGCTTTTGTTACAAACGCTTGATTACAGAGTTGGAAAGATACATTGGAGAAAAATAGAGAAGGGGAAGAGGTGTGGTAAGCGATTTTTGCTCAAAGATACGGAATCAGGATACGTGTGCTTTAGCATACCAAAGGGTCAACATGGTATAGACAAATATCCAAGCCAGAGCAAGAATTGGAACTTCTTAGCAGGAAATAAATTTTTCGAGACCGTGGAGATAAAATCGATAACAAGTCGCGGGATTGAACCCACCCTTGATTTGCAAGTGGAAGGTGCACATAATTTCATAGCCAATGGAATGGTTGTCCACAATACTGGTATACAGCGAAGTAGTGGAACACCATTTGGAGCATGGACAACTACGTCGCCTGTTGGTAAGAAGTTCCATGGTAACAAGACGTATCCAAAACCGATTGTTGATATAATGGTTGCACATGGTATTCCGTATGCTGCTACTGCGAGTGTTGCATATCCACAGGATCTTCAAGCTAAGATCAAGAAGGCTCTGAAGGTGTATGGTCCAAAATTCATACTCGTGGATTCGCCATGTCCTCCAACGTGGAAATGTAGCGAATCTAAAGGTATTGAGGTGGCAAAATCTGCGGTTGGTTGTGGAATATTTCCGTTGTATGAAGTTATTGATGGTAAGTTGAGTATCAGTATGAAACCAAAGATGACACCAGTGGAGGATTATTTACGTATGCAAGGACGCTTCGCGCATCTGACTGACGATGAGATCACGCAGATTCAGAAACATGTAGATAATGATTGGAAGAAGTTGAGTAGATCATTGAAGTGATGTAGTATTTTTAGTCTTTGGACTGTTTTCTGGCTGAGTCGGTTGTTGTTCGATTTGTTTGTTGTCTGTCCCGGATTCTTTCACAAGTTTTTTGAGTTCTTCTCTTTTGGTTCCGAAGTAATTTTCGAATTGTGGTGTCGTTCTCAATAATTTGGTACGACCCTTTTTTTCTGATTTCACGAAACCGAGATTTTCCAATACTTTCATATACTCGTATGTACGGTTACCGATAACTTTCACGATATCACATTGCTTGATCGGTTCATGATATGCTATGAGTGCTAAAACGCGGAGAAGTCCTTTGGATAGGTCTGCTTTCGCCAGTGATGATACCTTTTCCAGAAACTCTTGCTTAACCATTAGTCTATATCCACCTACATCGAATAATCTCAGACCTGACTCAGGAACTACATACCGTTTTCTCAGTTCTTTTAGCAGTGGTTCTATCTGATCTTTGCGAATCTTAGATATCTTTGCAATTTCCTCTATTTTGAGAGGCTTGCTTGTACTAAAGAGAACTGCTTCCAGGACTGCCAATTTTTGCGGGTCGGATTGTGTTGCCATAATTTATTATCTCTCTCGCGTTTACCACATTCACTTGAGTTTGATGTAGATTTCTTTGAACATTTCTGGTTGTTCACATACAACTTTTCCATCGTTTGCTAAAAAAAGGAGCGGAAGGAACGTTTGCATGATTTCTTTTCTATGCCATATTGGAACAAGATCTGAGAATTTTATCATACCTTTGCTACGAATCTTCGTATATATCTTCTCTACACGTTTCTCTATGTTCTCAGCTTTTTTTATCAATATGTCAGGTGCTTCTCTTGTTTCTATGCGCTCCAATATCTCTTTTCCTTTCTTTATCTCAAGACTTTTGTTGAGTGCTGATATCAATTCTCCTAGTGTAACTTTCCTAACAGATTCTCGTTCGATTGGTGCCACGAGAGTTGGTACATTCATATCTAATAGTTTTATCTCGTCTGTATTGAGCGAGCTTAATCTTTTTTCTTCATCTTCCAATATTTTCTCACATTTTATTGTAAGTAGGATGGATGCAACGAGAATAAATCTTGCAGGCATTCTGAAACTGAAATCTTTCATGGTTTGAAGGTATTTCATGAATGCATCAGATAGTTTTGTTATGTCTATGTCCATTGGATCCAACCCTTGTTCTATCACTATGCTGGTAAGGACTTCATCGAAATCCGGTGATGTTGTTATAGTTTTGATTATCTGGGTTTCATCTAGTTTATTCGATTCTGTTATTGTTTGATCTGACATTATACTACCTCTTTGGAAGATCCACTCCGAACACCTTTGAAGCTCCGTCTTCCATTGCTACACCGAAGACTTTGTCTGCATGAGACATTGTTATGTCGTTGTGAGATATTACTATAAATTGAATATTCTTTGAGTATTTTTTTACTAGATTGGAGATTTTTTGGGTGTTTATTTTGTCTAGGGCTGCATCCACCTCGTCTAGTATATAGAAGGGTGATGCAAAGTGTTGCATAATTGCGAACAGAAAGGCTAGTGAAGTCATTGTTTTTTCTCCACCAGACATAACGTCAAGATCCAGTACTCTTTTTCCGGCTGGCGAGGCTTCTATTATGAGGCCAGAGTCAACATTATTAGGATTTTCTAATCTTAGATTTCCGATACCATCACTCATATCTTCGTAGATTCGTTTGAAATATCCGTTTAACTCTTCTAGTGTTTTCGTGAATTTTTCGGTCCTATGGTTTTCTATTGCTTCTATAGTTTTCATTATAGAATCTTTCTCTTCTAGGAGTTTGTCTAGTTTTTTCCTCATTTCTTCAAATTCCACGCTTATTGATGAGTATTCTTCTATGGCTTTCATGTTTACTGGACCGAGTTTTCTTATTTCTATCAATGAATGACGTATCTTTACCTCGAGTTCCTCTGATGGTAAGTCGTAGTATTCCGTGACATTTTTGTACTGCTTCTTTTGGGTGTTCAGGTCATCCAATTTTGTTTCTAGTTTAGCTCGTTCTATTCTCCGGTTGTTTACTTGATTTCCTATCGTGAATATCATATCAGTAAGCTCTTTTCGTTTTTTTCTTATGTCCTGCAAATTTTTTTCACTTTCCTGTATCTTAGTTTTAGCATTTTCTATATTTTTGGATTCTTTATGTTCCATTTTTTCCATGCTACCCAATTGTATTTCTAGTTGGGTTATTTCATGTAATAATGCAGATTTCTCATTTTCTAATGAATTGATATTACTGACGAACATTCTTCTTTTTTCTTTCCAACCACCTATCATAGCGCCAGATCTTTCTACGAGATCTCCTTCTAGGGTGACACATCTTATATTATTTATCTTCCTAGCGACGTCCAAATTTTCTATTATTAATGTATCACCAAGCACATAGTTTATTGCTGGAAGATACTTCTGATTGAAATCTATGAGATCGATAGCTAGTCCTATCACACCCGGTTGATATATCATTTTTCCATTTTTTTGGTGTATTCTATCTAGTGGTATAAATCTGGCTTTGCCTATTCGTTTTTCTCTTAGAAATTTTATGGCTGTTATACCATCATCGAAATTTTTTACTATCAGATCTCTGGAGTGAGATCCGACAGCTGCCTGGATAGCTATGGAATATTGATCCGGGGTTTTGATGGTAGAAGAAAATTTTGTAGCTTCTACTGGTAAACGGATAGAAAAATCGGTTTCCGTGCGTCTTGATGATAAGATACGATCTTCCAATGTTTCTATACGATCTTTTTTGCGGAGGATTTCTGATCGTATCTTTTCTATATTTCGTACAATGTCTATGCTTTTCGAATTCATCAAAGATTCTGAAAATTTCTTGAATTCCATTTCCTGTTTTTCTACTGTTTTCTCGAATGATTGGAGATCTTTTTGTGCCGATCCTGATTCTTTTGTGAATGTATTCACGTCTTGTTTTATTTTGGATATCTCTGATTCAGACGTTTCTATGTTTCTCTTTATCAATGATGCGGTAGCTTTTCTTAAATCATTATTGAGGTCTTGATATTTCTCTGCATTTTCTTTCTCGATTTTCAATTGAGTTACACGTTTGGTTTTTTCGGATATTACTATCATAGCTTCTCTTACGCGTGTTGTGATTTTCTCGAGTTTTTGAATGGATTGATTCTTTTTTTCATTGAATTCCGTTATACCTGATATATCATCTATGATTTCTCTTCTTTTGTTTGGGTTCATTTCTACTATCTTTGAAACGTCACCTTGCTTGATGATATTATATCCCTCAGGAGACATTCCGGCGTTTGCGATGAGATCAAGAATCTTGGTTCTTGTGACAGTTTGACCATTCAGTTTATATATTGAGATGCCGCTTTTTGTGATCCTTCTAGTCACGCTTATCGTTTTATCTTCTCCAGGAATTTTTCCATCGTTGTTATCCAATTCTATCATAACTTCGCAGAAGTCTGCTTGTTTTTTATTTCTTGCACCATTGAAGATGAGATTTTGTAGTTTCTGTGCTCTGATGTGTCTAGCTGATGTCACACCTAGCACGAAATTGATGGCATCTATTATATTGGACTTACCACTCCCATTGGCACCAGCTATGACTACGAATCCCGAAGGGAATGGAATCGTTACTTTTCCTGAGAAAGACTTGAAATTTTGCATTATCAATTTGTCTAGTCGGACCATTTTAATCCCCTATTTCTTTAGACATGCTGAGTAAATTTCTCAGCGCTTCCTTGTTTTTGATTGAACATAATAAATATCTTCCTTGCTTTTTTGTTGTTACTAATTTATTTTTTCTTAAGTTTTCTATATGTCTGAATGTTGTGGACAGATCTTTGTTTATGAATGATGACAAATCGGAACAGGAACCGCCTTCATTCTCGAGTAAAAATTTTACTATTCTGAGTTTGCTGTCATCTGAGAGAAGTTTAAAGAGATCATTCGCTTGTTTCTTCATACAATTGTATTGTTATACAAGTATATTAAGGATTGCGTAATATTTTTTCTTATAACCCGATTTTTCTCTTAAAGCCGCGCATCTTCATTCTGGCGATGATCTTGACGAGTTTTGGTATACGATTACCATGTGCCAATTCTGATAGGTCTTCTCCTGTGAGAATATTTTCTAGATCATTGAAGTTATCATCAGAGAGTTTTTC
The DNA here is from genome assembly GCA_043818435.1 of Candidatus Aenigmatarchaeota archaeon. Lineage (GTDB taxonomy): Archaea > Aenigmatarchaeota > Aenigmatarchaeia > GW2011-AR5 > JACRAC01 > JBDRFU01. The sequence continues at coordinate 8,706 of JBDRFU010000013.1, read as the reverse complement.
CAGTATTTCGCGGAGTTTCTCAACCCTTTTCAGGTGTTCACCGCGTTCCTTCCACCAGATCTTGTTATATGCTGATAAAGATTTGGATGAAACATCATCTTTTGTTATCGCTCTGTTTATAACGTCTCCAGCTAGTTTTCCGGCTGTGATGGATTCAGAGATGCCTCCACCATGGATCGCGTTTACCTGGTTGACAGCATCTCCAACTCCAAGTATACCATTTCCGACCATGTTTTTCATCAATCCTCCCACAGGAATCGATCCTGCGTTTACTTCTATTATAGAACCTTTTTTTAGATCGTCGTGTTGTGTTATGAAATCATCCAGATATTGTTTGGCGGTTTTTTCTTTGTGAGATCCATTTATTCCTATACCGACATTTGCCATATCCTTTCCTTTCGGAAATATCCACACATAACCTCTGGGTGCTATTTTATTTCCAAAGAAGAATTCTATCATTTTAGGATCTCTGATATCGATTCCAGCCATTTCATATTGGAATCCAGAGTCAACAAGTGTTGGTGTTTTGTTTGTTCGTATTCCAGCTTTTCTCATGATGAGTGATTCGACACCATCTGCTGCAACTACAACTTTTCCCGCAACATTCATGGATCCGTCCATTGTTTCTATTCTTACACCTGTTATATACGAGCCATCTTTTATTACATCGGTAACATTTGATTTGACAAATATCTGTGCGCCTGCTTTGGCAGCTTCTGCTGCTAACCATTTATCAAAAATCTTTCGTTCTAGAACATATCCATCCGTTCCTGTGAATTGTACTTTGACTTCTTTTCCATTTGGAGCATATACGTAAGCCCCTTTGATTTCTTGTGCGATACATCTAGATGGTATTTTTAATCCAAGTCTCTTAACGGAGTTGGCTGAGAGACCTTCTGCGCATCTCTTTGGAGTTCCTATTTCATTGTTTCTATCAAAGACTATGGTTTTGAGACCGTTTTTTGCACATTCGCGTGCTGTGGTAGAACCAGCTGGTCCTCCACCGGCTATGATTACATCGAAATCTTCTTTTTTCATCATACATTCTCCTTTTTTGTGTCCATTTTTATTGCGCCCACTGGACAAAAGTTGACGCAATTACTACAATTTATACATTTCTTTGAGTCGTGTTTTATCTGGGACTCTAGACAGAGCGCTTCCGTAGGGCAGACACTGACACATCCGGCACATTTCACACATTTGTTGTGGTTTATACTAATCATTTATATCACATAGAAATAGACCACATATGTTAAAAAAGGCTTTGTGATAGTAAGTTTTATCATGCAGACCTCTGAAGAGGTCTGTGGGATGACGAAACCATAGTCTAAGGACGGTGGTATTGTTATAGAGGTTTCATCATATGGATAACGTAAAAACGATTGCTCGTGGTGCAGAGGCTGTTATACTCCTGGATGGAGATCGTGTGGTAAAGAGTAGGATAGTGAAAGGTTATAGACTTTCATCACTGGATAATACTTTGCGAGTCAGGCGAACAAAGCTCGAGGCCAATTTACTGAGGGCAGCAAGATCTGCTGGAGTGAATACACCACAGCTTATGAATAATGATTCTACTGAGTTGACAATGCAGTTTATCGATGGTAAGAAGGTAAAGGATGTGTTGGATATCTTCAATTTCAGGGATATCGGGACCGAGATGGGCTCAATACTAGCAAGATTACATTCGGCCAATATAATTCATGGGGATTTCACAACTTCGAATATGATATTCTGTGAAAATAAGATAATTATCATTGATTTTGGTCTTGGTTACGAAAGTAACAGAATAGAGGATAAAGCAGTTGATTTATATCTATTTCATAATGCCATGGTGTCAGCACATTTCGAGATAGTTGATGACGTGTGGTCAGTGATTTTAAAAGCATATAAAGAAGGGTATAATGACTCAGATAAGGTTATAAAAAACTTTGCTGAGATACAGAAACGTGGAAGATATCGTGAAAGGTGATATTATGAAAAAGATGGTAAAATCATGGGTAACATATGATAAGGATGAGCTAGAGAAGTTGATATCCAAACTTGCGAAGGAGAGTCATAGTTCAAGTAAAATAGGTATGATTCTCAGGGATCAGTACGGTATCCCTTCGACTAGGGTTATGAATGTTAGAGTACAGAAAGTCGTCTCAAAGTATATCAAATCCGATGTCCCGGATGATATGTTTGATTTGTTGGCAAAGGCGGTTAATTTACATAATCATACTACTAGTAATAAAAAGGACAACAAGTCTAGGCATGATCTGGCTTCTGTGGAGTCCAGAATCAGACGACTTGCGAAGTATTATAAAAAGACTGGCAAAATCCCAAATACTTGGGAATATACGATAAATAAGGCTAAGCTGTTGGTTAAGTAAGTCTTTGGATATTTTCTTAAGAAGATTCACGCTTTCATATCCATATGAACCGCCAGCAGATTATTGATTACTATTCGAGGGATGATATTCTCGGAGAGATCATGAAGAGTATCGCTAATCGTGAGGTTATTGGCGCATTCCCGGATAGAGGATATGATTCACGACCAAATGTTGTTCAATACCCTTCTGATATCATTCAGATGACTAGGAAAGGAGTGAGTTCTTTTCATCTTTCTGTTGAAAAATGGAAGTATCCTATGCAACTGAATTCATCTCTTTCTAGAGAACGATTGGATGAATTGAGAACGGGCTGGGATTTGGTAATCGATATAGATTCCAAGATAGGTATGGATGGGTCAAAATCTGCTACGATACTAGTATGCGATCTTTTAGAGAAATATGGGATAAAACACTACGGAGTGAAATTCTCTGGTAGCAGAGGTTTTCATGTTATTATTCCTTCGATGATGTGGCCTCCATCGGTTGATTACAAAGATATTAGTCAATTGTATCCTAAGATACCACAACTTGTTTCTGCATTCATACGGTCGAAGATAAAGAAGGCTCTTATGGAAGAGATATTGAAGGATCATACGATCAAGGAGCTAACTGAAATTATAGGTGACTTTCCTTCTGAGCTCAATCCGTATGCTTTTGTGGATGTTGAAAAAAACTGGGGGTCGAGACATTTATTCAGATCACCGTATTCTCTCAATGAAAAAACGTGGTTGGTGTCGGTTCCTGTGAGATATAATCAAATAAAGGATTTTTCTTTTGATATGGCAAAACCGGACAAAGTCAAAATTCGAGATTTTTTCATGGATTGTCCTGGAGAGGCTATGAATTTTCTTATTGATGTGATGGATTGGTATGCTGCTAAGAAAAAGTATCGGGAATTGAAAACAGAGAAGAAAGAGATTGTATTGTATCAGAAAAGGATCCCAGAGGAACTGTTTCCCCCGTGTATAAAGAATATTCTTTCTGGTATCAAGGATGGGAAGAAGAGGAGCATTTTTACATTAATCAATTTTCTAAAGGTTATGAATTGGTCGGAGGAGGAGATAAAACAAAGATTGTTTGACTGGAACATTCTCAATACTCCTAGTTTACAGAGTAATCTTATCATGGGTCAACTTAGATGGAATTCTCATCAGAAAAAGAGGATAACTCCTGCCAATTGTTTCAATGATATGTTCTATACAGGTATAGGTGTTTGCAAGCCTGATAATAACTGTAAGAAAATTAAAAACCCAGTTTCATATCCTTTTACAAAAATGGATAGAAAACAAGAATATAAGAAAGTTAGGGGGTTTAGTTGTGATGTCTGTAATAAGGAGTTCAAGAACAGAAGGAGTATGATGCAACATCGTGGAAGATCGCATTAAAAGGTTGGGGGGTAGTTCTTCATATGATTACCTTCGAGGCAATACGAGATATGGAACGGTCTGAGAAAGATAGTAAGAAGATGCAGAAATTACCAGAAGATCTTTTCCAGCAGCTCACGGAGTATTTCAATAGAAAGAGGGAGATGTCAGATAAAACGTCTTCTGATATCATTGAGATTGAGAATGTCAAAATGATTATTAGTAGGTTGTTTGATCTTAGAGAAAATAAGCTTTTGTTTATGGCGTTGACTAGTGCGAGAACTGGGTTACCACCTGAAAATCTCACCAAGGATGAGCAGAAGGTTTTTCTTTCGATGGTAGAAAAAATAAAAAATCTCAGAAGTGATTTATTATCGTGTTTGGATGGGCAGAATAGACCTAGGTTCACTGTTAAGAAGGACGTCCCAAAATTCGTTGGTCCAGATGCTAATGTATACGAGTTTAAAGAAGGCCAGGTTATAGACATTCCAAAACCTTTAAGTGAGTTTTTACTGAAAGAAGGTTTTATTGAAGAGGTAAAGTGATGAAAGAAGTATGTCTTTTATCCTTTTGTGTGTACTATTTCAAAGCAGGATTGATGCTATTTCGTGAAGTTTCAAGAAGATAGGTGATAAAAATCAATATTCAATCAACAATCCGAACTTAGAGACCTGCTGATGATTTCGATTTTTGAAAGTGAGGGTGATTAAAATCAAAATTCCAAAAAAACAACGAAAATATTGTAATTTTTGTAGGAAACATACTGAACATACTATGGAGGAGGCTAAGAGGAAGCCTAGAAGAACCTTGGCTAGATCACAGCGGAGGTTTCTTAGAAAAATGCTTGGATATGGATCTTTTCCAAAGGAGAATCCGAAGGGAAGGGAAAAACCTACTAGAAAACTCGATTTCAGGTATAAATGTAGTGAATGTAAAAAATCCCATCCTATTGGTTATGGTTTCAGAATAAGAAAAGTTGAGAAGGTGTGATGTTAGATGGATCCAATAATAGTAGTTTTTCTCGTTTCGATTGGGATTTTGGCATTGATAAATATTTTCTATAGATTTCTGATCAATCAGAAGAAGGCAGTTCAATCGAAGGAGCGAGTAAAGGAACTCAATAAGGAAATGAAGAAGTGTATGAATGACAAACCGAAGATGAATTCCATTTATTCTGAGGTGATGAAGGAACAGGGTAGTATCATGAAGATGTCAATGAAACCTATGCTAATATCTTTTGTTGTTGTGGCACTTCTCCTACCTGCTATACATACACTATATGGAGATGTGACAGTTACTTTACCTACTGGTGGTTTCTCTAATGTTACATTGAGTGGCGTTACCTATGGTTTATCAATGGCGGAAAACAACAGTTTCACTCTTATAGATTATGGCACAAATGTTACTCCAAAGATTCTTGAATTTCCTTCTAAAATTGTGCTTAGTGAAAATAAGTATATCGTAACGAAAACGGATAGAATTAATAATCTCAATCAGACGGATACTACTATATTGTTTGCTAATATCGTTGCAGTGGCACCTTTTGGGATACCGTTCATTGGTAGTGCATGGTCATGGATAATATGGTACATTTTGGTTTCGATTCCGTTTATGATAATAATCAGAAAGTTGTATGGCATCAAAATCTAGTTCTTATTAGTTTTTTACATCTTTTGCTGCCACAGGTGCATCTAATGTTTATGTACGGATTTTTGTCTTCTGCGTAATTTCCTGTGATTTCTTCACCTTTTTTGATATTTCTCTTTGCTACATCACAAAAGTCCACCATTTTGGTATTGGCATTACATGAATGATTGATGTATCGTTCTGGCGATTGCATGAGTGTGTACACACCATCGCATAAGGTGACATGATTCTTCGTTTTAGTCGGTAATTTTCTGACTTTTTCGAGGCTTAGTTTATGTGATGTATCCCATCTTAGGATAATCTCTCCTGGTTTGAAATCTCTGTTTGCGAAGACTCCTTTTCCGTGTATTTTGGATTTTTTTACTATTACATCAACCATAGTGAATGTTATGAATTTTATGCATTAAAAAGGATTTCTTGTATTTATTTTATTCATGAAAACCATAGAGCAACTTCTTAGTTGCGGTATAATCGTTCTAGATAAATGGTCTGGACCGACTTCGCATGAAGTTGTCAGTATAGTTAAGGGCATTCTTAATGTGAAACTGGCTGGACAGTCTGGTACGTTGGACCCGGCTGTTACCGGAGTTCTTGTTATAACACTAAATAATGCCTGTAAGATCATACCCGCATTACAGGGCCAGGATAAGGAATATGTTGGTGTAATGCATCTTCATGGGGATGTTTTGGATTCTGTTATTCAGGAAGCGCTGAAGAAATTTACTGGGAAGATTTCACAGAGGCCGCCTGTAAAATCGGCTGTCTCGAGGAAGACAAGAAAACGGGAGATTTTTGAGATAACGGTTTTGGACAGAAAGGGTAATGATGTATGTCTTTTTGTGCGGTGTGAAGCCGGGACATATATCAGAAAGCTTTTTCATGATATTGGACAGGAACTTGGTTGTGGGGCGCATATGAAGGAGCTAAGAAGAACTATGGCAGGTTCTTTTAGTGAGAATGTCGCACATAGAATAGATGATCTGAGAAAGGCTTTTGATACTTGGCAGAGAAATGGTAATGAAGAACTTCTGCGAGATTTTATACTTCCTGTAGAAGAAGGAGTTACAAATCTGAACAAGATTATCATCAAGGATTCTGCAGTGTTTTCTATTATTAATGGTTCACCGGTTTATTCTAGTGGAATAATGCGAACAGTTGGTAGAATAGTAAAGGATCAGCTTGTAGCAATTATGAGTTCAAAAGACGAACTAGTTGCTATGGGACATACTAATTTCAGAGGAGATTATAAGACACAGGCGGAGAAAAAATTCTTAGCTGTTAAGACTGATCGGGTTATAATGAGTCATGATGTGGCTGAGATGTATAGAGAAAAATCCTAAAAACGCCGAGACTGGGATTTGAACCCAGATATCCTTTCGGAAACCAGCTTTCCAGGCTGGCGCCATACCAGATTAGGCGATCTCGGCATTTTTTTTTGTTAGATATTTCTATGGCTCACTTTTTTATAAGCCCGCGGTAAGTTTATATTAGGTTATATTTATGGATGCGATTCGTTTACTGCTGGATCTTGCGATTTTGTTATTCTTTGCGAAGATATTTGGTGAAGTTGCAGAAAGATTCAGAATTTCATCGCTTGTTGGGGAGATATCTGCAGGTATACTTGTTGGTCCAATTCTTCATTGGGTATATCCTAGCGATTTCTTATCCGAGATCGCTCTCATTGGAATCATAATGCTTCTTTACATCATAGGACTTGAAACCAATTTTGATGAGATAAAGGCTGATGTGTATAAGGGTAGTTCACTTGCAGGTGTTGCTTGTGCTGTGTCAATGATTGGTGGTCTTCTTATTGGAGAATTTGCGCTTGGATCATGGCAGTTAGGTCTTGTCATTGGTGTGGTGATGATGGGAACGAGTACAGCGATTCCTGTAAAAGTTATGATGGATTATGGTGAGTTCAAGACACGCGTTGGAAGATTTGTCGTGGTTACGGCTATGGCAGATGATGTTATAACGCTCATTGCACTTGCTGCGTTATCGACCTTCTTGGTTTTCGGAGGGTTGCAGATATGGAGTGTTATTGGATTAACTCTGGCTGTGATAGGGTTTATTTTGGTTGTACTTACCGTAGGTTCAAAAATCAGTGATGCGGTTTTAACTTTCGTGAGAAAAAATATGCGTGATGAACAGATTCTTGTTGCCATACCGCTGATAATAGTTATTATTCTGGCATTCGTTAGTGAGCGGATTCACATCGCGGCTGTAACTGGAGCATTCCTAGCAGGGATGGCAATGTCGAGAACATCTTTCACGCATACGGAGATTCTGCCTAAGATGAAGATGCTTGGTTATGGTATATTTATTCCGATATTTTTTGCAGCTAGTGCTGTTGTTATAGGATTTAGTCCAGAACTCATGTCATGGGATCTTGGTCCTCTAGTATCATATTGGTGGGTGGTCGTCATACTTCTTGTTGTTGGTGTACTCACAAAAGCATTTGCTTCAGGATGGTTCGCTAAGCATATTGGTTTCAATAGGCGTGAGCAGGGTATCATATCGTTAGCAATGATACCTAGAGGAGAATATGGTATAGTGGTAGCTCAGCTTGCATTCGGTATTGGTGCTATAACGAATCAATTGTATAGTGCATTGATATTGTTTATTCTGATAACCGTGATAATCACACCGATATTGTATTGTGTGTATTTCAGGAAATTTGGTAGATGAATATGAGTTGTCTGATGACTACAAAGTTCTCTGGGTTATCTGGAAAGAAGTTTATGTGGTTTTTTATATGTTTCTTTTCAAATTAGGTAGAGTCATTGGGTGATTGTTATGGGACTGAGACCAGCTCGTTGTTATAGATTGATTCATAGGGGAAATACAAGGCAATCCATGCGAAGACCTAGAAAGGGGTACGTTAAGGGAGTTCCGAAGTCGAAGGTGGCTCAGTATCAGTTCGGAAACCCAAAGGCATATAATACAGTTGTTTATCTTGTTTCCAAAAGGGATCTTCAATTTAGACACAATTCTATAGAGGCTGCAAGATTGCAGGTATCACAGATTCTGGAGAAAGGTATAGTTAAAGGTGATTTCTTTTGGAAGATTCGTGTATATCCACATCAGGTTCTGCGTGAAAATCCTCTAGCTACTGGTGCAGGTGCGGATCGATTCCAGAGTGGTATGCGACAATCATTCGGTAAGCCAATGTCCACTGCTGCTGTTGTCCGGAAAGGTCAGGAGGTATTTGAGATACGTCTCAACAAAGAGCACGTATCTGTTGCAAAGAAGGCTTTCAAGCAAGCGATGTATAAAATGTTTCCTTGCAGTATTGTGGTTAAAAGTTATAAAGGTCAGGAGTA
>JBDRFU010000012.1:0-24151 GCA_043818435.1 Candidatus Aenigmatarchaeota archaeon | reverse complement strand
TTGGCTGATGATGCTTTTCTTACGAATCTTAATACAAGTGCTCAACTTATTTTCAATGGTCTCAATTGGCAGGACGGAACATCACAGCTTCTGAAAAATGGTGTTCGATGTGATGACAATTCATCGCTTTGTAATGTGAGCTATAATGCTAGTGCCGGAATATTGTATGCGAATGTTAGTGGGTTTAGTAATTATTCCACCAATGGTACAGAGGCACCGAATGTTGTTTGTGGTGACAATATAACATCGGATTTGGTGATGAATACTGATCTGGTTTGTACAGGTGCTTACAGTGGTTTAAATGTGACTATTGACAATGTTACGCTTGATTGTAATGGTCACTCGTTGACTGGTGATAGAAACGAGACGGCATGGGGTATCGTTGCTGACAGTAGAGTTAATATAACTGTTAAAGATTGTGTTATCACGAATTACACGCAAGGAGTGTCGTTTACTAATACGTCTAGTAGTAATGTGACGAATAATACGGTATATTCTAATAGCCAGTCGGGTATTCAGATATGGTCAGATTCTGATAGTAATATTTTCTCATTGAATGTGTTATATTCTGATGGTTTAGGTGGGTTTAGTTTTGGTTCAGGTTCGGATAATAATACGATAGTCAATAATACGATTTATGAACATGGTGGAGATAATGCAGACGGGATAGGTGTCCAGAATTCTAACTATACGAATATTACCGGTAACATCATCTATGGGACTACAAGAAGCGGTATAGTTTTATCTAGGTCAAATCATAGTTTTGTTGTGGACAATATTGTGTATAACAATTCTCGTGGTATCTGGGTAGAGGGTAGTGCAACCAATAATACGATAACGAATAATTATGTATATAATAATAGCGCTTATGGTTTCGATATAGGTTCTGTCACGAATCATACATTATCTGGAAACAATGCGACAGATAATTCGTATGGTATTATTATAGCCGACGCTGCTAATAATATTGTGTCAGATTGTATTTTCAGTAACAATACTATTGCTGGTATGTTATTGTCGTATCTGTCGAGTTATAATAATATTACGGATAGCACGTTTGATGGGAATGCCTATGGTATCCTATTAGCGGATTATTTTTCTATTTTGCCTGCTAATAACACATATAATAATTTATTCAGGAATAATATCACGAATAATGTTGTTGGAATATATAATTATAATTCCACCAACAATAGTTTCATCAATAATACTATAACAGGTAGTACTAACTACTCGTTTTATAGCAATGTTAGTTATACTGATTACGGTGTTGATAGTAATATCAATGTTTCTTCCAACTACTGGGGGATGACCGGGTGTTCTTCGATGAATAGTAGCATTTATGATGGTGTTGATGTTGCAGAACTTGGAAACGTAACGTTTAGTCCACTATTAAATGCTTCTTATCCTTTAGGTTCATCCGTGGTTTGTAGTAGTGTTGGTGCATCGTGTGGCGAAACTATAATATCGAGCTTGACGTTGACAGGGAATCTATCTGAGTGCAATGGTACAGGAATTGGTCTAGGTGCTGATAATATAATACTAGATTGTGGTGGTTATTCTCTGATAGGTAATGGAACTGGGAATGGAGTGAGTGTGACTGATTACCTCAATATCACAATAACTGGTTGTGAGATCGTGAATTTTTCGGACGGTGTTAGATGCACGAACACAAATAATAGTTTGGTTCATAATAACACAGTTCGTAATAATACAGGGAATGGAATTATATTGGTTTCGTCCTTTAACGATACGATTACAAATAATGTTGTTCATAATAACACTGAGGTTGGCATATTCCCGTATCAGTCAGATATAATAAATATTTCTAGTAATATAATTTTCAGTAATCAGGAGCATGAGACTGAGTTGCAGGGGAATCATAGTATGATATTCAATAATACGATCTCTAACGGACTAGGAAATGGATTAACTGCCATGAATTCTTTGAATAATACGATAACATATAATAATATCTACAACATGTCTTCATTCGGTATGTCTTTTGTGGATTCCTTCAATAACACTTTGAGCAATAATTTGATTTACAATAGTACTAACCATGGTTTCATGTTTAATGGTTCTGACAATAATAATATTACTAATAATAATGTCACTCTAAATAATTATGGTATTTTCTTTTTGAATTCTTCCTACAACAGAGTTTCTGGAGGAAACCTAAGTGCAAACACCGGTGGAGGAGTGGGTTTTCTTGATGTGTCAACTTATAACAATATAACAGATCTTAATATTCAGGATAATGTTGCCTATGGTATAACTTTTTCATTCTATTCTCCATTTGGATGGATTGCTGATAATGATTATAACAGCATTTTTAGAAATAATATAACTGGTAGTGATGTTGGTATTAATGTCGTGAATTCTACTAACAATACATTCACAAATAATAGTATCACCAATAGTGGGAATTATTCGTTCTATAACAATCAGTCTGATGATGTGAATGCATCATCCAATTATTGGGGATCTACAAACTGTACAATTATCAATGCCAGTATCTATGATGGAAAGAATAGTTCGATTCTGGGGAATGTGACATTTGTGCAGTTCTTGAATGCAAGTTATCCGAGTGGTGAGCTAACGAGTTGTCCAGAGATAACGACTCCATCATGTGGTGATGGTACGTGCAATGGTGATGAGTCTTGTTCGACATGCGTTGCTGATTGTGGTGCGTGTTCGAGTAGTTCATCAGGTGGCGGAGGAGGTGGTGATAGTGTAACCTCGGATGAAAATTCTGAAACATATTCACTGACTGAAGGATATGCAAATCAGCTTCTTGTGTTCTGGTATTATGAAGAAGCGAATCCAATTAGAACGATATCATTTATAACACCAACATATCTCAATTACCCGAGTATAACTATATCATTTGATGATATTCTACCAGCCTATGCAGGTCCACTAGAGGGAACAGTTTACAAGTACATAACTTTTATCGAGTCAGCTAATCTGGTTGGTTTGGATCTTACGGATGTTACAATAAACTTCACGGTGTCGAAGGGTTGGTATGAGGCAAGTGGTCTTAATTACACGACAACGGTTCTGCACAGGTTTGACAATGATACCAAGACGTGGCAGGATCTGGTGACTATACTAGTGTCTGAGAATTCTACGGATTATGTGTTTAGTGCAGCGTCTCCTGGGTTGTCATTGTTTGCTGTTGATGCTATGCCGTTGTGGTGTTCGTGTGGGTTGCCATCGAGTTGGTCAGCGTGTTACGATGATACACAGTCGAGGATAGGTTATGATTGTGGTGATCACACAAGTGGTGCATGCATACAGCGTGTTGAGACACGGAAGTGTGCCATTGATGTGCAGTCGGTTTGTGGGAATGGTGTATGTGAGAGTGGAGAAAGTTATGCATTCTGTTCAATCGATTGCCCAATGCCGGATGAAAATAATACATCAGAGACTCCGTTTGATTTTAGTGGGTACATGACTATAATTATCATATCGATCGGATTGATATTTATTATATTGATCATAGCAGTCATTTATTATTTATCAATGAAATCTGACCGTAAGTCTAAATCCAGTAGGCGACGGAGACGGTAGTATATTGAATGCTGTGGTGAATCGTTTGGTAAAAAAGAATACGTCGATTGAAAAAATCCCGAATAGTTGTGGTAAGATTTTTTTATTGATAGCGGTTCTTGTAGCTGTTGTATTTATTCTAGTTTTTGTTTTTTCTATGCTCAATTTGTCAATTGATTCGATGGTCGATGATCCTAATGGTAGATATTCTAGTATGATGGAGGATTATATAGCGGTGGATATACTTAGTGTGAATGATACAACCGTGATCGTTGGATCTGGTTGTAAAGTTATCATTGCTGAGACATCCGAAGAAAGGGCACGGTCGATATCACTTGGTCTTGCTGGAAAATTTGATGAAAGACCTGATGCACATGATGGCATGACGACATTGTTACATACATATAACATTTCTCTCAATTATGTTGTGATGCATAGTCTAGATAACGAGACAACATTTACATATTATTCTGATGCTGTATTTCAGAGGGGTTCTGATGTACTAGTTTTAGATATGAAACCTTCAGATGCATTTGCATTGGCATTACGGATGAATTCGTCGATATATATAAACAAAATGTTGCTTGATGATGCTGGTGTGAATATTTGTTGATTTTCTAAAATCTTTAAGTTAGGGGATTGGTGATATGTATTATGGCGATCAGAAAGTTGCGTCCAGGTTCGGCTAGTAGTTTCTGGAAGAATCATCCCCTGGCTGCTAGTTTATATGATTTCTTTATCTGTCTTATTGTTTATTATGGACTTTTTGTTTTGATACACGAAGGGATTCATCTTTTTGTTTTACAGTCGTTGGGTGGTAGTGGATCTATATCATGGACAACTGGTATGGCTTATACCACGATAGCGGTGGCTCCTGTAGCACCTTGGGCACTGGTACTTGTTGCACTATCTGGCGGGATAGGTGCATTTCTGTTTGGATTATTGATGCTCTCTCGTGAGGATGAGGAAGAGGAGCGAATGGGGATCATGCCAAATATTTTTGCCGAGTTACCATATGGAATTCTTGAAGGCATTTATTTTGCTACGGGAAGTACGGTCGTTTATTTCTGGATGCCGATTGTATTCCAGGCATTTTGGTTAATCGGTCTTGTCTATGTACTCTTTAGGATGATTATGTACTGGAAGAAGGAGTATATTGATTGAAAAAATACTCGAATGTTCTTACTCAATTATTATGAAAACTGCTCAATTGTTATGAAAACAAGAATTTCGAAAGCTTTTAAATGACTGAAAGACATAGTGATGTTATGAGGGCTGTGGGTAGTGTTAGGATAAGTTTGATAATTTGTTACATGTTTATCATGTTTGCATTAGTTTTTGTTGCATCTGCTAACATAATTTCTTTTACACCAGATACACCAGCAGATGCTAACTGGACCAACGACGCCACGCCGGATTTTATATTTACAGCGGTTTCTGATACAAATGAAACATTGAGTTGCGAGCTCTTTCTAGATGGAGTTGGATATGGCACAAATGAGAGTGTTTCCAATGCTACTGCAACAAATATAACTGCAAATGCTAGTTTAGCAGATGCGGAATACGAATGGTTCATTAATTGTACAGATGATGGTGGTACAACATCCAATGTGACAACAAACAGAACAATCACAATTGATACAACGAATCCAGATATAATACTCATCTCTCCTGATAACGATACGAATTCAACAGAGACATCCATGAATTTCGTATTCAATGTTACAGATAATCTTGCAACAATATTGAATTGTAGTCTTTATTTCGATTCGGTTATTAATCAGACAAATGGAAGTGTTGCTAGCGGTGAAAACACTACAATATCTGTCAGCGGATTGGATGATGGCAATTATCAGTGGACTATTGTTTGTTTAGACAATGCGTCTAACAATGATACATCAACAACACGTGTACTGAACGTGGACACGACGGCACCAAACATAACGGTAAACAGTAGCACGCTGAACTCGAATTCATTCATCAACGCAGATGTGAACATAACAGGATATTTATGCGATGAAGGAGTTGGAGTTAATAATAGTGGCGTTGTAGTCTATCTGAATGGCGAACTTAATGCTAGTGCAAATTCGCCATCGCCATGTGCGCAGCCTTGGTGGTATTATTGGAACATTTCTGAATTAAACAATGGATTGTATAATCTTACATTCAAGGCATGTGATTATGCTGGTCTGTGCGCCAATGCAAGTGTAGAAAATATAACAATTGACACGGCTCCATCTGCCATTCTCAATAATAGCAACAATACGATGGTTTCAAATGCGGATATTTTCTTCTCGCCTGCTGATAATATCATCAATTTTGCAATAAATGTGAGTGATAACTTAGGTGTAATGAGCGTGACTGTGAATCTTTCTGCTATCAATCAATCCGGGAACAACAACTTCTGCAACAATAATTTCACCTGCAACGGCACTTCGAACAATGTCACACTCGGATACAATTCCACATCTGGTTTGTGGGAGGGAGCATGCAATATCTCGAATTGTATAAACACAAGCAACATATTCTATCCATATATGCCTGGGGCTATAATCATCACGGCGCTGGATAATGCCAGCAATAGTAATAGTACTGGTACGGGATTCATATTCCAGAACATGGGTGTCAATAACAATACCGGCGATTCCTGCATGCAATTTGGTTCATCTTCGACCAATTTCTCATCAGTCACAGATTTCTCGCGTGTCAACATGGTTGTACATATGCAGGGTAATTATTCATGCTTGAGCCAGGGGCGATTGAATATCACCAGCTTCAATGATGTGATGCTATTAAATTTATCATCGGTGAATATGTCAACGCAAGAGCAGGCATCGAAGCTTCAGTTATTGAGTCAGGCGCTTAATGTCACTATAAGTCCTCCTGGAACATTTGGTCAATCGAGGATTTATATCAACACTACTGCGTTCGCTGAACTGAATACAAACGCAACTATAACATTTTATAATCTGCCGTTTGCAGCTGAGCCTGCTATTGCTGCAGATAACGTAAGTAATCTTGGTGGCATAGTTTGGGCATCGAATGGATATAATACTGATATGGGTACGATTACAGGAAATCTGACGTTTAATGTTACTGGTTTCTCGGGGTATAACATTACAGATAATACCACGCCAACAGCTGCGATAAATTATCCTACGAGCGGTTTGTATACAAATGATACTACACCACAGATCAATATCACGCTAAACGGTACAGATACTCAGATAAGTTCAGCATATTTCTATGTTTACAATAACACAGGTGGGCTAGAATTTTCTGCAAATTATACAAATGTATCAAACAGTGCTAATTGTGTCAATGAGACCGCTGGATCTGAGATATTTTTATGTGTGTTCAACACATCGGCACTGATAGATGGAACCAAGAATATTACAGTTCTTGCATATGATTATGGCGGTACTGCTGGAAATAATATGACGAATTCAACAACATTTGTCATCGATACAGTTGCATCAAGTATAACTATAAACACGCCTGCAAATACTTCATATAATTCCAGTGCAACTGTTTTTAATGTCACGTTTGGCGAGAATGCAAGTTGGTGTGGTTATTCGCTTGATAGTGTTGCGAATGTTTCAATGGATAATACATCACGAACCGCGTGGAATTATACAAATGCATCTATGTCTGAAGGTGCGCATGCGGTTGTGTTTAGTTGCAATGATACTGTTGGTAATATCAATACGACTTCTGCCAGATATTTTGTTATTGATGTAACATATCCAGTGTATTCTGCGAACAATACATATCCAACATCACCAGCCAATTATTCAGAGGGTCAGACATATCAGTTCAATATAACATGGAATGACACCAATTCTATCAACACATCGATACTTGTGTTCAATGGGACAAACTATACCATGACTCATAGTGGTAATGTGTCTTATGTTACCATAGGAAATATATCAGCTGGTAATTATACATACAAGTATTGGGCGAATGATAGTGCAGGCAATCAGAATGAGACAGCTGAATTAAATTATAATCTGAGTCCTGGTGTACCTTCACTGATTTTGTATATCAATGGTAGTGCTGCGAATCTGTCTATAAACTACAGCGAGAAGGTTAATGTTACTAGTTCAGGATGTCCGTCGGAGCTGACATGTACGTTATATAGAAATGATACATCGATTGCAAGTCCAGATGTTACGACTGCATTGAACGCTAGCCATAATTACACCTATGTATACAATACCACTGGAAATGCGAATTATACATCAGTAGCTACCACGGCATACACAGTAATAGTTGGTGCATTGTCCTCAACACAGAATATAACGAGCGAGGGTACGGTGAATATTACCAATGATACTTCCGAGATGTTTATTAGTAATGCTAGTGTATCAACTATTGTGGCAAATTCAAGTATAGCAAATACCACTAGTTTGAATATTTCATTCGCACCAGTTATGAATGCGACGAATGGTACAGTAACACTTGGTAGCAATAATCTCACCATGCGACGGGAGAGTACGGCTTCGAATGTTACGGTTGAGCTAATAAATGGTACGATGATTATTGGTGGAGCTGGTTGGGATGGCAAACTTGTTCTTCCGACAGTTAAGACAGCTGCTGATTATACTGCGCCATCGTCGACAACAGGGACGACTGCAGCTAATTTGGTGATAGAAGTTGGTGGAATATCTTCGGAAGTAAATTTATCACAGCCAGCAAAAATAACACTACCAGGTATGACTGGGAAGAGTGCGGCTTGGTCAACAGGCACGACTCTTACTAACATATCAACTGTATGTAGTGGGGCAGATAATTATAATAATATCAATAGTTCAGATCCTAGAGAGTGTTATTATGATGATAGTACTGACTTGATAATTTGGACATATCATTTCACAAAATTTGCAGCATATACATACACGGCACCAACAACAACACCTACGACAACGATTCCGGGAACTGGTTGTTCTGCGGTTTGGTCATGTGGTGAGTGGTCTAGTTGTGTAGATGATAAACAGACGAGAACGTGTAATGACACGGCAAATTGCTATGGTTACAAGACGGAAACACAGAGTTGTACGATTGCTACATCTACCACAACTACGCCACAGGTGACACCAACACCTGTCACAACGCCAACCACGACTCCAACAGTGCCAACTGAATCGTCTGGAATTGGTACGCCTGCTGGGCAGTATAGTGGGGCCGAAGGCGGAGAGACTTCTCTTCCGATGACTGCTGCTATTATTATAATCATTGTTCTGATAATCGTACTTGGATTGGCTTATATGCTCAAATCACGAAAACACGGTAGGAACAAGCTAAAGAGATAGGTTTCTTTAGAGGTTTATTTTTTATTCTATTAATTTTAATAGGTTAAATAGAAATAGGAAATGTCATATTCTAGAGAGTTTTTGATAGTGGTGATGAATTTATATGACTTAAAACATCTTTAGAATTATGAATGTGTTGAAATCATCTGAGAAACTTTTAGGTTGTATTTGTTTTCTGTTTGTTGTACTGATTCTGGATATGAAACCTTCAGATGCATTTGCATTGGCATTACGGATGAATTCGTCGATATATATAAACAAAATGTTGCTTGATGATGCTGGTGTGAATATTTGTTGATTTTCTAAAATCTTTAAATTAGGGGATTGTTTATGCACTCTTTAGGATGATTATGTACTGGAAGAGGGAGTATATTGATTGAAAAGTCCCGAAACATATAGATTTTATTTTTTATCAAAGTTCTGAACCTTCCAGTATCTGGGAATATCTTTTTCTTTTTTCTTCCATATTGCTTTTCTGATTCTTGATCTTGTCTTTGACATGCTTTTCATATTTGCTGACAACACGCTGAGATCGGTATAAAATGAAAATCGCTATACCTATTATGATGGTTGCAATGATAGCTGCTGTGAATGATGAATATAGTCCATTTTTTTCTGGAATGAGTTCCGTTAGTGCGATTGATATCGCATCTTTCCAGAAAAGACCGACTACCAATGACATAGATGTTACTATAGATGTTATGAAAAATGTTCTGATATTGAAATCACTTTTTGTATCTTTTTTATCCGCCATTATATCACACTATTAATTTGGATTGGGTGTATAAAAGGTTTGATCTTAGTGTTGATTTATCTTTTATTCTTTGCTTTGGTATTCTTGGTATGATAGATGATAAGAAATTTGTTCTGGAGTTTGAAAGTAGGGTTAAGAAGACGGTTTTGGAGTATAAATTGTTGTCCCATACCGATAGTGTTGTTGTTGCTTGTTCTGGTGGAAAAGATAGTACAACGGTTCTTTATTTGTTAAACAAACTCGGGTATAATCCTGCTGCTTTGCTGGTGGATCTTGAGATTGGGAAATGGTCTGATCAAAATCTGGAGAATCTCAAGCATAACACAAAGATCATTGGAGATATTCATATTCACATCGTCTCTCCGCGCAAGGTATTTGGTACGTCGATCTGCTATCTGAAAGATATTGCAAGGAGTAAGACGGATATTGGTTCTTGTGCTATTTGTGGCGTGATGAAAAAGTGGTTGTTAAACAAGACTGCCCGCGAGCTTGGTGCGACGAAGGTAGCTACTGGTCACAACATGGATGATGAGGTGCAGAATCTTTTATTGAATATTTTGAAAGGAAATCCTGAGATGTGTACCAATCTTGGACCAGTTACTGGTGTTGTGAGAAGTAGGTCTCTGGTTGATCGAATAAAACCACTACACTTTGTTCCTGAAATTGATGTTCGGAGGTATTCTGAGATATTATGTAGAGACTCTGGGTTCAAATTTCAATATGACAGATGTCCATGTTCGGTTGATGGATATAGAAAGGAGATACGTTCGGTTCTTAATGGACTTGAGTCGAAGCATCGTGTTAAACAGAACATGATGGAGAATCAGGATAGGTTGATAAAATTCCTACGTTCGGGTTCTACGGGCTGTGGTTCGATTGCTGTTTGTGAGTCGTGTGGAGAACCGAGTAGAAATAGTGTCTGCAGATTGTGTGAGATTATGTGTGAGATCGGGTATTCTAGATGATCTGTTCGATTAGTTCTGATATTTCTGGGGTGCTACATTCATCGATTGAATTGTTCGTGACCTTACATATCAGTGCTGTGAGATATTGTGATTCTTTTTCCTCGCCCCATGATTCACCAGAGCCAGTTCTGAAGTATTTACCATTTATTATGATGAGAGGTATTGATCCATCTGGTGAGTAGTGTTTGAATATCTCGATGTCATCAGATTGTTGAGTCACATTGACTATTTTTGTGGTTATTATATAATCAAATTTATTAGTGACGTTGATGAAGATAGGTTTTTCCCAATTACAGTGTGGGCACCATGTAGCCCCGAACATATAGACTGCTGGTTTCCCTGATGCGGTTGCATTTGGGATGCTCATGAAATTGCCTATAGTGAGGATTCCTGATTTAGGTTCGAGGTTATGATAAGGACAAATGACCTTATTCGGGTCATCTGGGGTGAATACACAGCTACCCGGGTTTATTGGGTCGCATGTTCCATAGTATGCTAGATTGAATATGCCGTAGCCTGTGTATGCAAGGCTTGCGATAAATACTATAACGAAGATCCATGATATGGTTGTGAATCGTTTGTAGATGAATGATGCGGTTTTTGGGTGTTTTACGTTGAGTTTTGAGACGATTTTGTTTTTCATTTCTTGATCGAAGTTCGTATCACATGGTCTGAGTGTTAGCATTCTGCCTACACAACGCATAGACTCCTTGAAATATGTCCTATACTTGGCTGAGAATATGCCCAATATTCCAAATATCACCATTGCTATTATACAAAAGACCATGATTAATCACTCAGAATATCTTGTGACCAAGGCTTATAAGGGTTTGGAAATGCTTGGGTGAATGCTGTTGGCATGCTTTAAACGTTTTTCGGGTTCTAGGATTGTTATGAATATCAGAAGAAATTTCAGAACAGATGATTATCAATGTAAGATAACAGGTAGACTGTGTATTTATGATATAGCGTGTCATGGGTGCGGAATCTCGATGGGATATAGACTTGCTGAAATAGAGCGAGATCCAGATATACTGGGGGATGATAAAATATTTCGGCAGAATCTCATAGCGAATACCACTTTTTATTGAGTGTGTAATTGTTTTACCTTATTTTAACAATCTTCTTCATCGTCTCGACAAAAAGCTCTGCTTCTTCTTTTGTGTTGTAGAAATATAGTGATGCTCTTGCAGAACCTTCGATCTTTCGGCTTCGGAACCAGGAGTGTACGCAGTGCTGACCTGAGCGAATGAATATGTTTTGTGTGTTGTCTAGCATCAGCGAGATGTCATGCGGGTGCATTTTTTCTACGATCATTGATATCACACCTCCTCTTAGTGATGGGTTTTGCGGTCCTAGAATCTTTAATCCTGGTATCTGGCTGATGCCATCAGTGATTATTTTGTTGAGTTCGATTTCGTGTTTCTCGATGTGATGTATGCCGATTTTTCTAATATAATTACACGCTTCACCAAGACCTATCATGCCGGCATAGTTCTGCAGACCTGCCTCGAATTTCTCAGGTGGTTTTAAAAATTTATGCTCGGTGTATGTTGTATGATCAACAGTATCTCCACCAACCATGAATGGTTCGAGTTTTTCTAGTAGATCGTGTTTACCATAGAGTATTCCTGTGCCAGTTGGGCCACACATCTTGTGACCGCTGAATGCTAGAAAATCTATATCCAGTTTCCTGACATCGATTTCCTTATGTGGTATGGATTGAGCACCGTCTATCAGAACGCGGGCTCCTTGGTCGTGTGCGATCTTGATGATCTCTTTTATTGGGTTTGTGACACCATCTAGGTTTGATGTATGAACTATTGAAACAAGTTTGACGTCTTTTATGATCATTGATTTGAAACGTTCGATGTCGAATGTATTGTCATCTTTGGATGGAATTATTATTCGTTTGATTCCGTTTTTCTCTAGTAGTTGCCAAGGTACTAGATTCGAGTTGTGCTCTTTGTCAGTGTTGACAACAACATCACCTGATTTCAGTCCGAACGAGTGAGCTATGAGGTTGATGCCTTCTGTTGTGTTCCGTGTAAAGATTACTTCATTGTCTTTGCATCGGATGAATTCTGCGATCTTTTTTCTGGCTTTGTTGTACTCTTCGGTTGCTTTTTTACCGAGTTTGTGGTTGCTTCGTCCAACGCAGGCTGTATATTCATTATAATACTCGTTCATTTTTTCTACTATCTGCCTTGGTTTGAGTGTCATACATGCATTGTCTGCGTAGACAATGGGTTTTCCATTGATCTGCTTCTGCAGAATTGGAAAATCTTCGCGGATTTTTGATGGGATCATGATAAGATTTTGAATGCAAAGTTTAAATCTCAGTTTTTCAGAAATTTATTAGCTTTTAGAATGAGTGCGCAGCTTGCTGCTTGTGTGATCCTGCTATCCATGACCATGTTCACGGCTTCGTGTAATGATATCTTAACTAATTTTATAATTTCGTTGCTGTCTGGATTCGGTTCACCGAATGTTAGTTGTCTGGCGAGGAAAAGATGTATGGGTGCGTTTATAGTTGTTGTAGCTTGATCGATAGATCCAAGTGAAATCCATTCCTCTGCAGTGATCCCAAGCTCTTCCTTGAGTTCGCGTTTGGCAGCTCCGAGAAGTGATTCATTATTCTCTATTGCACCACATGCGATCTCGATGGTGGTTCTATCAACGGCATAGTGAAATTCCTCAGTGAGATAGACGAAACCTTGGTCGTCGATTGAAAGGATGCCCACACCTGGTTGTAGTTTGACAGTACCGAATATCCCATCCTTGCCGTCGGGTCGAATTACATGATCCTCCACGACCTCCATCCACGGGTTTTTGTATTTTATCTCTGATTTGTTAACTAGCCACGGACCACGTTTTTTTGTCATACGTATCATAGAAGAGAACAAAGTTTAAATTATCTCCGAATCATGGTTTTCAGTGTGAATATGATTAATTTCGTTTTCGGTACTTTTTTCCATAGTCTACTTAGTCTGTCGTAGTCAGTTATATTGAAATTTTGTACCTTTGGGCCGAATTTTTCAAATAACCAATCGATATCATCGTTTGATAATCTGTTGTAGTATTTTCTGAAAAAAAGTTGTTTGCGGATTTCTTCTCCGAAGTCTTTTTGCCATGCGGTTTCGTATTGTGATAATATATCTGAGTCAAATTGTTTCTTTTCGAATGCATTTTTGATGGTGTCTATAGCATGCTTACATGCTTTGAGTGATAGAACTATACCACCGCCTGTTAGTGGTTTTGTTTGACCGGCGGAGTCCCCTATGAGCAGGCATCGATCTGTATATGATCGTGTTGCACCAATTGGCATTGGCGCACCAATTGGTTTTATCATATCGAATCCACGATCCTTCTGGAAAGCTTCTAGACATGCGAGCGGGTTTTCTTCTGCCATAACACCCCACTCCTTTTTTTGTGGTATATTCCATGCAAAGAAGTCAGAAGAATAATTTTTGTTGACCCAGACTGTTATGTGATCTTGTTTTTGTTTTGCTTTTTCTCTGGACATTATACCGTAATATAATCTTGGGGCAGATATTCCAGCACATTGTCGTACTTTTGATAATGCCCCATCACAACCTAGGATGATGGATCCATTGTATGAGTTTTTATCGGTTTTGATAACTACGTTTTCAGGTGTTATTTTCATATCTTCCACGGTCTCGAATATCAGGGTTTTTCTTATTTTTTTTCTTTGCGCTTCCAGGAATTTTATTCTATCTATGACATGAGCAAAGGGTTTTTCACCTTTTAGATCAAACTCATATCCTGATGGTGAGACGAATTTCATTGTGGTTATGTCACTGATTAGAAATTTCTTAAGATCTGGTATGTATTTCGAGAATCTTGATGATACAATACCTGAGTCATCCTTGATTTTTTTGCTTTTTTCCAATACCATGACATTGAAACCAGCGGATATGAGCTTTTGAGCCATGTAGCATCCAGCTATGCCAGCTCCAGCTATTATGATATCATGTACTTTGTCGTTTGACATGTATATGATATAACTAAAAAATATTTAGATGCTTGGGTGGGTGAGAAATGGGCTACTCTTATCGATATGTTGTCTTTTTTGTTTTTTCTAATAGTTTGGGTTGATATGCGCGAGATGACTCGTAAGTACTTTCTCCACCAAAAGAAAATCCTCTTGGTGCGGCATATCCTGGGCTATTTTGTATGGGGACGATTGTTGATTTTTTTGTTGTCTCTGGTTTCCAGATCTTGAATATTTTCTTATCCCATTCCACCATGGTGTTACGCAAATTTTCTATTTTTTCATCCCACTCCTCTGTGCCCCCCATACCAACTTGAAATGTCCAGTCTACTGTTCTTTTTTCGAGATCTAGACAATAGAATATGCTGTTTGTCGATCCGAAATAGATTTTATTACTAACTATTTTTACAAGGCTAGCCATCGAACCACTTGTCAGAAATTCCCATAGTATTTCTCCTTTATTGGATACACAATATAATTTTTTGTCATAACATAGGAAATATAGTCTTCCAGCTTTGGATATTCCTGAGTAGAAGATAGGTCCATCGGATTTGAATTTCCAGTTTATTTTTCCATCTTCTGCGTTTAATGAATATATATATCCAGATAGAGTGCTTGCGTATACTGTATTCTTTTCTCCTGACATACTGCCTGTTACAGAGCTTTCGCAGTTTGTTTTCCATTTAAGATTTCCTTTTTCATCTAGAGCATAAGCGTGATTGTCGTAGGATCCACCATGGATAGTTGGGTTCTTTGCGGTTGGACACTTTTCATAGCTTCTTTTTGCGTATGTGAATACAGGATTTCCGTTATCCATAACCAAGGATGAACCAATTCTCTCACCTGCCCGGAATTTCCAGACTTGGTGCCCATCTAGATCTATAGCATATATACACTTGTCATACGATCCGATGAATATTTTATTATTTATGGCGCTTGGTATGGTTATTAGGCCACCGCCTGTTTTGAATTTCCAAAGTTCATCACCATTTTCGGAGAAACAGAAGAAATAACCTGAGCCATTACCTATGAATATCTTATTTCCGATGGCTATTGGTGAGCCAACTATAATATCTCCAGTGTGCTTTTTCCATACAAGTTTACCATCCAAATCTACACAATAGAAATTTCCATCATTGGATCCAAAATATACATGTTTTCTGTGTACAAGAGGGCTTGATATTGATATATCGCCTGTTTTGAATCTCCATTGCATTTTTCCGGTTCTAGTATTTACGGCATAGAGATGTGTATCAAGAGACGTGAAAAAAATAGTATCATTATGATGATCAGCGAGTGAATTTATTCCCCCGCCTTTAGGTAGATCTCTGAATATTTCATCAAATGATGGGATATCTGGTTCTTCATTTTTTTGTTCAATACTTTTTTCTAACTTGAGGTAGTATTTCTCTTTTTCGGATTGGTATGTCTTTTCATCTTCGTCATTTTTATAACTCATGAGAATATATCAGTAGAATTCTTTTTAAATGATCTTTTATTAGCAATTACCCGCAGCTGCTGTGGATGATGAATCAAGAGCTTGTTCACATTCTGCTGGTGGTGTTGTGAAAAGATCACATATTGCGTTTTTCATTGCATCAGATGTTCTGCTTGTGATACATACTTTCCCGTTTGAATATTGTACACATGACTGGCCTGCTATACAGTCTGTGTCAGATGTACATGCGACTGTGCCGTCGACAACACCGTTCAGAACTAGTGATGGTGAGCCAGATACTCCATAGTAATCTGAATCAAGCTCATCCATGTATATCATCTCGACTGATGATATGTTGACACAGCTCTCTATCAATGGCACGTTCACGCCTGCAGTATTTGCTGCTGCTTTCCAGCATACATCCATTACAGTAGCATTGCTGTATATTGGATAACAGTTTGTGTTGATCTGTCCTACATATTTCCAGAATACTGTGCTGTCATAATTTTCTCGTATACATACCTGTCTGAGATCTTCCATTGCTTCAGGTGCTCCGTGAAGAGATTGTACGCTATTTGTTGTATTACCGCCAACATTGACTATGAATTTTACTTTGATATCAGCCTTGTTACCAAGTAGTTCAGCAACTGGTTTCATTGCATTCTCTGCCTGAACACCATATGGGCAGAAAGCCATCACGAATAGCTCAACTTCTGGTTTATCTGATTTAGCTGGATTTATTCCAGGTTCTACTGTAGTACTGCCACCAGCTTCTTCTACCAGTTCAGTTAGATTAACTCCGTATGCTGCAGGATAGATCATTTCACCGTTTGCATCAGTATAGAATATTGCATCACTATCACCTATGCTTACGTTCGCTTCGTAAAGACCAGCAGGTCTTATGGTTATAAGAGTTGCACTATCTCCTCTCTCTTGAGCATCAAATACGGTATTCATTGATGTTATCATATTGTCCCCAGCAGTTTTTCCATCACCGATTGCAATTCCTCCAGTGTAGCCGAATCCACCTGTTACAACACTGAAACCGAGTATTATAATAAGAACCACTACTGGGATTATCCAGAGATTAATATGAGAACTCTTTGATTCGATTTCTTCTGTTTCGTTTGTGATCTCTACTTCGTGCTTCTCGTCAGAATCTTTTTCATTATGATGCTTTTCTTTCTTTGGCATGTCAATCTTACACTATAATGTGCTGAAGGTATATAAAACAGTAGGTTTTTATCTAGGAGGATGGCTTTTTTATACTGGTGAGAAAATTTCATATACTCCATATTCTATCTAATAACCATGGTTGATATAAAATTACTCACGAAGCTTATGAATGCCCGCGGGGTCAGTGGTGAGGAAAGTCACGTACGGGAGATCATTCTCAAGGAGATCAAGTGTTATGTGAGCGATTGTAAGGTTGACAATGCCGGGAATCTGATTGCACATATCAAGGGAAAGTCGCCTCGTGTTATGTTAGCTGCGCATATGGATGAGATTGGATTGATGGTTAGTAACATTGAGTCTGATGGTAAGATACGATTTTCTACTGTTGGGGGTATCGAAAGTATCTCTTTGATTGGCGAGCGTGTGCATATATCAACGAAGTCCAACTACATACAAGGTATAATAACTACAAATGAAATTAGCGATGGCAATCCTGAGATGAAGGTCCCGAAGGCTGATAACATGTATGTTGATACAGGGCTCACGAAGGATGCGCTGAAGAAACTTGGCGTGAAAATAGGGTCATACCTGACACTGATGCAGGAGAATATTGTACTTGGTGATAAGAATATAGTATGCGGTAAGGCACTTGATGACAGGGTGGGTTGCTATATATTGATTGATCTCATAAAGAGATGCTCCAAGAAAACTAAGTGTGAATTGTATTTCGTGTTTACGGTACAAGAAGAGATTGGGATATATGGTGCGAAGACGTCTGCATATTCGATTGCGCCTGCATGGGCGCTTGCTGTTGATACAACTGCTGCTGATGATAGTGACAAAGATAACGCTACGCGGAAGATTGGTGGCGGACCATGTATCACGATTAAGGACGCTGAGCTTCTTGGCAACAGATGTCTAAATAATTGGATAGAGAAGATAGCAAAGAAAATTAAGGTACCTGTGCAATATGATGTCAGTGATATTGGTACAACAGATGCTCTTACTATATCGCTTTCCCGAGGAGGTGTTCCGTCTTCGGTTCTTAGTATACCAGTACGAAATGTTCATAGTACATATGGCATTGCTGATACGCGTGATATCGATAGTGCTGTAAAGATTCTGGCTGCTTTGCTGAAAAATCCGCCAAAGGTCTGTGCAAGCTAGTATTCGGCGTTTTTTCGAAAATCCGAAGAAGTGATGGTTTTCAGAAATCCACCAAAAAATCTGTCAATCCTAGATCGTTTTTAATACTTTCAAGAGCATACTACAAATCATGGTCAAAGTACGCATCTATTCTACGCCTGCATGTCCGTGGTGTCATGTGGCTAAGAACTACTTCAAGAAACTGGGTATTGAGGCAGAGGAGATTGATGTTTCTAAGGATGAGAATGCTGCCCGTGAGATGATCGAGCGGAGTGGACAGACTGGTGTTCCTGTCATTGAGATTGATGGTGAGATTATTCTCGGTTTCAACCAGAAGGAGATCGACAGAGCACTTGAGAGTTCTAAACGAAAGTGATTAGTTAAATTGAGATAATATAAATTGTTTTTCTCATACCCCAGAACACATCGGGAATGGGCAGTCGCCTGAGAAGTCTGATTCTGCGGTTGCTGTTTTGTTTTTGGTTTGATCTGCGATGCTGAATACCTGATTGGGTTTACTGCCGTAACGGTATGCTGTAATTCCTTTGCATTTTAGTTTGTATGCAAGCATGAATGCTTTTTCAATGTCTTTTATCGATGATGTCTTTGGTAAGTTTATTGTTTTCGAGACAGCATTGTCAGTGTATTTTTGAAATGCTGCCTGCATGCGAACGTGCTGTTCTGGTGATACATCATGTGCGGTTTTGAAGATTTTTCTAACATCTGCTGGAATTTCTTTTATTGGTTGTATTGAATCGGATTTGGCAATCTTTGCCATGATTGTATGGTTGAAGAATTTCTTTTCTTTTGCTGTTTGTTCGAAATAGTGATCGGTTTCAACGAGTTTTCTTCCGTCTAGGATATTTCGTATGTATGATATTGCGAATAATGGTTCTATTCCGGACGAACAGTTTGCAATAATGCTGAGCGTACCGGTTGATGCAATGGTTGTAACCGTGGAATTTCGCATTGCTTTACATTTTTTAAACCAGACACTACTTTTTATGTTTGGAAATGACCCTCGCCTTTTTCCAAGTTCTTCGGATGCATTGGTGGCTTCATACTTAATGAATTTCATGAGGTTTTCAGCTAGTTCAACTGCGTTTTTCGAGTCATATGAGATTCTTAATTGCGTTAACATATTTGCGAAGCCCATGATACCCAGGCCTATTTTTCGATTAGCTTTGGTTATTTTTTCTATTTCCGGCATTGGGTATTTGTTGATGTCTATAATATTGTCAAGGAAACGTACTGCGAGATGGATTGTTTTTTTGAGTTTAATCCAGTCGATATCTGGTTTTCTGCTCAGACGATCGTTCTTGATGAATTTTGAGAGGTTGATCGAACCAAGATTACATGATTCATACGGTAATAGAGGCATCTCTCCACATGGGTTCGTACTTTCAATTGTGTCGATGTTTGGTAGCTGATTTTTTCTATTGATTTCATCTATGAAAATAATTCCTGGGTCTCCGGTCTTCCATGCCATTGTTATGATCAGATTCCAGATGTCGTGTGCGCGAACTTTTCGCACGATTTGATTTGTGCGTGGATTTATTAACGGGTATTCCTGATCTTTTTTGACTGATCTCATGAATTTATCATCAATTGCAACTGAGATGTTGAAGTTGTTCATCTGTTTTAGATCGGATTTGCATGATATGAATTCTATTATGTCTGGGTGACTGACATGGAGGATCCCCATATTTGCTCCGCGTCTCTTGCTACCTTGTTTTATTGTTTCGGTTGCTGCGTTGAATACGCGCATGTAGCTTACAGGGCCACTTGCTATTCCCATGGTTGTTTTTACAGGATCTCCTTTTGGTCGTAATGATGAGAACGAGAATCCGGTTCCACCACCGCTTTTTTGGATTATTGCTGCATCGTGGATTGTTTTGAATATTTTGTCAAGGGAGTCTTCTAGGGGCAACACGAAGCACGCTGATAGTTGTCCTATGCTGGTTCCTGCGTTCATCAATGTTGGCGAATTTGGTAGAAATTCCAATTTAGCCATCATCTGGTAGAACTCGTTTTCTGAGAGTTTTGGATCGTCGTTGTATTTTTTGTTAGCTGATGCAACTGCCCGAGCCACGCGTCTGAACATGCCAAGTGGGGATTCTACTACTTTTCCCTCGTCATTTCTCAGAAGATATCTTTGCTCGAGTACCGTTAGTGCATTTGCTGATAATTTGATGTCATGAAGTTCGTTCATAATAGGAATTGGGTTAGTGGGAATATAAAATGAGGAATAAATAAAATGGACTTGTTGTCTAATGTTCTACGGTTATTATTAGTATAATCCCATACTCAAATATCTTTCTCCGCGATCTGGGAGAACTGTTGCAATGACTGCGCCTGGGTTTTTTTTGGCAATCTCAAGACAGGCGAGTACATTTGTTCCTGATGATATGCCAACCATGAGACCTTCTTCGAGTGCGAGTCTGCGAGCCATTTTGATAGAATCCTTTGTACTGACTGCAATTGTCTTGTCGATTTTTTTAACATCAACGAGTTCTGGTATGAATCCTTCTCCTATTCCTTGAATTCCGTGCGTACCTGCTTTTTTCCCATTTATAACAGCGGATTCTGCTGGTTCTATACCAATTATCTTTGCTTTTGGATTATGTCTGTGTAGAGCATTGGCCATTCCCATCAGCGTACCACCAGTACCGATTCCAGCTACAAAGAAATCTATTTTATGTGCGACCTGTCTACGAAATTCCTTATATGTTATTTCTTCATGTGCTCTGAAATTATCTGGGTTGCAGAATTGTCTTGGTAGAAATGCCTTTGGATGATTTTTAATGTATTGATCGAATTTCTTGCATGCACCTGCCATGTCTTTTTTTGCAGGTGTGAGAATGACTTTTGCGCCAAATGCTTTCATCATATCTGTTCTTTCCTTGCTCATGTTTTCTGGCATTATGGCTGTGAATTTGTATCCTCGTATTGCTGAGATCATTGCGAATGATATGCCGGTGTTCCCACTGGTTACTTCTATTATTTCCTGACCTTTCTTCAGTTCCCTTCTTTTTTCAGCCTGCTTGACTATGTACCACGCCATGACGTCTTTGATGCTTCCTGAAGGATTTAGATTCTCAAGTTTGGCAAAGATGCGGGCTTTTGTGTTGTTGATTTTTTTGAGTTCCACCACTGGCGTGTTTCCAATGATGTTGAATATGTCAGACATGAAAATAATTTAGAATGCTGGAATTAATAAAGGTCAGATTGTGGGAAATCTCTTCTTTATTACTTCTCGGTTGTCTCTGATTATTAATACTTCTCCACGATGCGGAAGTGTTATGATATCCTTTTTGTCATACGCATAATATGGAAAATCATCAACGACGTGGATTCCGATTTTTTCACAATACTTAGCAACAGTATCTGTTTTGAGTTTCTTCCCTTCCAATACCATTATAGATATTACTGGATCCATTTTTTTCATCATATCTTTAACGAAACATGGAAAGGAATCATCAGGTCGGATGTGGGAAAGACCCATTTTGGTATCATCGTATGGAATAATGGCGCCACATGCGATGTATCCAGATGATATTAGAGGATTTTGTTTACATCTAACGTACCCCAAGCGACTTTTCCATACGTAATACCTTTTCGATGGATGCCATGGAGATATCTTTCTGTGGTGGGAAATGGGTCACCAAATATGATAGCTTCGTTATACATTCTAGAAATATAACCAAACGACTTAAATTCGTTTTCTTAGTGAACATGACCATGCCCAATCAGATGAATAGCTGCGTACATCAAGAATATTCCAACAAACAGTAGAATAGTGTGATATGCTATGTGTTTTCTGCATTGGGTTTTGTGGGTTTCTGGTATCAGGTCACCGAGTGCGATGTAGAGGAATCCACCTGCTGCAAATGATATCAGTATGGGTAGATATGGTTCTATCATTGGTGCTAGGAAGAATGTTGCTACTGCTCCAGCAAGAGCAAGTGCTGCTGTTATCAGATTTATTACAATTATCTTTTTTCGTTTCATACCACCGTAGAGCAGAATTGCGAAGTTGCCTATTTCCTGTGGCACTTCGTGCATGAATACCGCAATAGCTGTGACTATGCCCAATGGAATATTGATTATGAACGCAGCCGCGATTATTATTCCGTCTATGAAGTTGTGGACCGCATCTCCGATTATTATGAGTTTGTTGAATCGTTGTTCCTCAGTGTTGGTTATATTATGTTCTAAACACCTTTTTTCATGACAATGTCTCCAGTGTAGGAATTTCTCGAGTACGAAGAAGAATATGACACCTATGAAAACGTAAAATGTCATATCAGCCACACCCATCAGCTCTCCGGCTTCTGGTATGAGATCGAAGAAGGCAGCTGCGAGCATTGTTCCTGCTGCAAAGCTTACCAGTAGATGCCCGAATTTGCCAGTCTGTTTCTGTTTCCAATATAGAAGTAGTACACCTCCGAATAGTGAGGCGATGCTGCCTATGCATGTGAATAATATTATCCAGATTAGTAGGTACATAGAAAAACTAGTGAAACGAAAAGATAAATACCATTAGATTCTTTAGGAGGTTCGTTTGTATTCTGAGGTCCAAAGATATTTTCAAAACTGCAGAAAGCCCTTTTTTAAACCTTTCCATGCTATAATTTAGACAGATAGTAGAGTAACTTCAGAAGTCAGTTAGGGGGCATACAGTTTGGAAGTACCGTAGCGACGGATCAGAGCTATTTCTCTATCGTGAAATGAAATGAGGTGAATAAAATGGCATTTGGTGAACGCAGAGGCGGTTTCGGAGGCGGAGGCGGCGGAGGTCGTGGCGGTTTCGATCGAGGTCCTAGAGAGATGCACAAGGTAACTTGTTCAGAATGTGGTAAAGAATGTGAAGTACCTTTCAAACCTACTGAGGGTCGACCGGTATTCTGTAAAGATTGTTTCCAGAAACACAGAAAGTTCTAGGTAACTAGATTTTCTGATATTTTAGGAAGCTGTTTGTTTTGTTTTTTTCGTATATTCATTTCTTATATTTTGCTCATTCAGAGTTTGAATAGGGCATATAATGGCGAAAAGGATATTGATCAAGGAAGTTCTATACGATGCTATAAGGCGTGAATATAGACAAGGTACTGATATACGGTCACGTTCGATGCTGGTTGATAATGGAAGTATATACTATGTTGGGGTGAGACTGTGTGGGTCGTGGCCAAAAGCGTTTAATGCTGCCGATCTTGGTTTGGATTATGTTGAATATGCTGGAGAGATTAGGAAGAGGAAAACGGATGCAAGAGAAAGGAAACGCGAAGAGATGCGTTGTATCATAAGAGAAAAACTCAATTTTTTTAGTGTCAATGAACCAATCAATTATGCCAGTATAAAAACCAAGCATAAAGATTTGCACCACATGATAGAATCATTGTACAAGAACCATAGCGATGCTTTGCGGGATGCTGGGTTGGATCCGATTAAACATGCGGTTCATTGTCCAAGGTGGAACAAAAAAAACATAATGGATGAGATTATTTCATACCGTGACCAGGAAATGCCTCTCAGATCATCGGATGTTATGGTATATGACAGGAATCTTCACAATGCAGCTGTGCTACACTTCGGTTCATGGAGAGTTGCCATCGAGGCATGTGGGATGAATTATCGTGAGATTTCTAGGTATTCCTGGTATTCTGATGAAGATATATTCGAGGATATGGTGAATGTATGGATGACTATTGGGAAACCGACGAAAAAAAGTATCGAGTCTGTTCCAGATGGTAAAATATTGTACAATAGATTCAGAAAACATTTTGG
>JBDRFU010000011.1:0-4640 GCA_043818435.1 Candidatus Aenigmatarchaeota archaeon | reverse complement strand
ATAGGTGTCATCATCTGATCCTTGACTGACTTTATCTGCTGGCTGTAAGGACCAACAGCAAAATAACTGAACACAATCACAATCACAGCAGCAATCGCCATGAATCTGAATCCGCCTGATGGATAGAATTGGAAGATTCCTATGAATAACATGATTGCATAGATAATCCAGAATGTGAGAATAGCCACAACTGCCTGAATATCAAGTGCTAACAGTAACATGAATATCAACAATGCCATTGTTGCCCCACCTACAAGATGGCCAATCCAATCCATGATTCCGCGATTCGTTGTGGCATAATTGACAACAAAAACAGCAACAGCTCCAATTATTGCAAGTATCAGTGGATGTGATGCAGAGAAGTAATTAATGTATTGTGGCCAGTCATAGAACCACACGCTGAATATAGTCATCTGCAGGAAGATAATCGCAGCTCCAAATATTAGCGGACTGGATATGAATCCAAGAATATTCGATGTTGCCATGTGCCATATATCACCAAGCCCCTGCATTCCATGTGATACACGGCGCATCCCAATACCAAATCGTCCGAACATCCTTGTTAGCCACATTCTATGATGCCGTCCCCAGAACTCTGCAAGATACGTAACCTCTGCATTCAATGCAGTCGTGATCTCGTCTTTCGCACCTACTATCTTTGTCAATCTATAAGCATAAACAAGTCGATCAACTTCCTTTCCAACCTGACTAGCAAGAAACGCCCTGATCTTTTCCTCAATGACATCAGAAGCTCCGCCAGCGTTTCCTTTCTTATCAGCTCCAACCCCAGTTTCAGCTTTCTCGAATTCATCCTTCTTTTTCGTGAGCTCTGCTTCAATCCTTTCAACTTCTTTCTGGTTGTGTTCGACAATATCATTCTGTGCTATAAGATCTCCACCGCCACCAGTATGGCCACGATTCCCTGCAATACTGTCGGCGACCTTCATTATACGCGCTACATCAAATTTTCCCTTTTTATTTGTTTTGAAAATATCATCCAGATCAGCAGGACTAGGATGACCAACAGAAGCTGCGGTCTTGAGCTTACCAATAGACGACCCAAGAGCTTTTTCCGCATCCTCAAGATCTTTCTGCAATTTCTTCAATTCATCCTGTTCAATTTTCAACCGCTTTCTTTCAAACACAACAAGTCGTCTGTATTCATCCCGCGCTTTCTTTCCAAGTGTTGACCTACCAGAATTTATCGCTTTTCGTATCGCGGGTAATGTTGCCTTCATACCTTGTGCAACTTCTTTTTGTCGTAACGTCCCTGTCTCATAAGTTGCTTTGCCCCATGCAGGTGTCTTTGCACCAAATCTCATGGTATCAGATTCAGCACCAGCAATAGTTCGTCTCAATCCGCTTTCAGGAATTCTACCAGGAAGAATTCCTCTACCCATTAGAAAGAGAGCATACATCTTCGGATCTTTCTGTTTTGAATCATACCTTATAGCTTTCAATTGATATCTGTAAGTACCAGTTTCAACATAAACAATATAGATTTTTCCATCTTCGAGATGCCCTTTAGGCATTTCATAGAATCCATCAGCACCAGTCACAAGTGGTTTTGACCCAGGCATTATTTCATATCGATCAAACATCCTAGCATGGTTCGTTGGTTCCTGTCTTGCAAAAAAGCCCGGGATATTGGTTCGTATCCAGAAGAAGAGTCTATCCCAATTCAATCTCACGTGTTGAAGTTCATCTATTGCATGCGGAGAAACATTTCTATAATCAACAGGAAACTTGTATATCTTTATGCGCGCACCCTCAATCGGTCTACCTTCTCGAAGAATCTTCGTAGGTCCGAGGTTCTTCTGTTCTCCACGACGTTTCAGTCTATTATCCTCATAATCGAATCGCGTTGTCTCCTCTTCAACAACTTTTATCCTGTTGATGCCGTTGATTGCTGGTGGTGGCGGAGGAGGTTCAATCGAAGGACCGTGTGGAGGTTCAATCGAAGGACCGTGTGGTGGTTCAACAGATGGTATATGTGGTTGAATTGATGGCGCAACATTAATGTGATGTTCTTCGATTTTCTCACGTCTTTTGCGTAAGTTGTGCATAGTTTCACGTATTCTCTTCAATTCTTCAATGATATTTTTTTCGTCAGCCATCATATCACCATAGGTTATATCTACTTTATGGGAATTCTCAGATCAATAATGTTGTCTCTGTTTATGGATCTTGAGAATCTTCTTGTCAAATCTTCTTTGATATGTCTCATATCTCTTTCGTCATTATTCTCATAAATCAGGAGCTCATAATCTGTCTTTTCTCTAGGATCTCTCCATCTCTGTTCTTTTACAAGTTCGTCAAGCCCCTGTGTTACCCAAGGTCTATCTTTTAATCGCTTCTCCAATATCTCCGATTTAGCTTGTATCCATATCAAATAGTTCACTGTCTTTACCGGCGTAGAAAAAAATGACTTTCGTTGGTCGTCAGTAGTAGCTCCACTATCAATAACCACATCTCTTCTCTGGTTCAAAAAACGATCTCGGCGTCGGAAAACCGTTTCAAATATTTTTCTAGGATTTTCACCTTCTCCAAATGGGTGCCCATGACCAAATATTCCTTTAGCTATCTCATCTGCACTGAGCATAGCGAATCCCAAATATCTTTCAATGAAAAGAGCTATTGATGTTTTTCCAGTAGTTGGAAACCCGGTCAAAACTATGAGTTTTGGTGTTCGCTCAGATTCTTCTATAAGTGTGGTTATTTTGTTTTCTAGAAATAAGAAACCATCGTCAACGGTTCTTAGTGAATGTACAATAAACTCAGCATTTCTTTTTCTCTCCTCAGGAGACATTTTTTCTATTTCATTTAAAATTTCCTCTATATATATAAAAAACTCTTTACTGTGTGAAATAGTATCTTTCGATTCGAAGGGCATTCTTTTTTTGAGATCTTTCAAATAGTCTTCAAATATGATAGTGTAGCCTCTTCTATGCTGCTGTTTGTTTATTCTTAGTACCTCCTCTTCTGGAATACCCCAAAATTTTGCAGCAGTCTTTAAAGCAGCTACTTGAACTTCTTTCGATTCGAGTTCAGAATAAGGTTCCATATCACCGAATATATAACCCTTATATCTTTTCGACGGATCGAATCCCAATATCTTAGCTATAGTTCCCGTTTCGTTTGTATACGGACCTACCATTGTTTTATTTTTCTCAAGAGATTCTTTAATCACTTTCATGTATCTATCGAAATTTTTTTTATCATACGTACCACTATGATATTTCAGAAAATGAAAAAATAACCAAATATGAAAATTCAAATTTTCCAAGTACATTGTTGGGAGATTCTCTGCTAATCTTTTTGCTTGGTTTCTAGCATGGAACAAATGATAAATGATTTCCCCAGACATATGTATCTTTTTCTCTCTTAGTAGTTGGAGTCTTGTCTGAAATTCAACATCCTCCCAGTTCACACCAGATATGGCCTGAGAAAATCCACCGATTTCAAGAAATTTATCCCTATTCACAGCATTAACCATACCTGGCATGCGTTCTTTGAAAAAATATGATTTCTGAGGATCGGATCCATCCGAGTTTAGATAAACCAACTTCTCCGGTTGACAAAAATTCACGGAATGTAATGTGTGTAAGACCCTACCTACAAACCCTGGATTATATACTACATCACTATCGGAGAATATCAGACCAAAATATCCATCAGCTCTTTGGGCGCCCCTGTTGAATAGATAATTCTTTGGAAATTTTACGTTTTTTGCCACAGGATATTCTTCGAAGTCAATCATTTTTTCCAGTCCATGGAAAAAACCTCGTTCTATTAGTATTTTAATCTGGCTTTTATCACCAGGACAGACTGATTCACTGACAAAAATTCTACCAGGTTCTACTGAAATTGCAGAGATAATAGATTTTATTATATTTCTTCCTCGTTCATTGAGCCCATCCTTTGTATTTTTGTCAAAGACTGGTCCACCGTGTGAATATGCGAATGCCATCTTCTCGTCAGTTGTCCTATTTTCAACCATCAACCCATCACCCTCTCTTTCTGGAATTCAACCTTCCACTTTTTCATAATTTCTTCAATTTTCTCAGCATTCTTCGTAGGAATGCTGACGCATCCTTTGCCGAGTATCTTTCCGCCAAGTTCACCAACTAGACCATTACTATCTCTGCCACGACCTAGCAACGCATGTGAAAATTTGGATTTCTCTAGTGCTGATAAGTTCGCGAGATTGTATGTGAATATAACTTTAGAATTGAAGCCAAGAATTTCCGAAAATGGTTTTTTATTAACAAGACTATATCCGCCTTCAATCATCTCAGCTTGTGAAGAATTCGGGTTAAACAATTCAGATATTGGAAAAATCTCAATACCTGGTATCTTTTTACTTAGTTTTCCATTTGTAATAGCACAGATTCTTTCCCCATTTTTGATTATATCCAATACTCTTTTGTCTGCTGAGAGAATTCCAACAGTATCTATATTCCTAACTTTACGTAAATCATTTACGGTCATAAAAATATTTGGAAACGTTTGATATATATAGTAAATCATTTACTATGTTGTAAATTATTTACACTCTCAATTCTCAATCTCCCTCAGAATTCCCATTGTGATCTTTGGTTCTACGCACCCCATTTCAGCAATACTCCTGATTTTCTTTT
>JBDRFU010000010.1:0-3822 GCA_043818435.1 Candidatus Aenigmatarchaeota archaeon | reverse complement strand
TGAATCCAGATATTGCACAGAACAAATGAGCCCAATCCGTTGTTCTTTGAGTTTTTTTATCTCATTTTTTATATTATCATCAATTTTGATATCAAAATTCCAATCAACATACACAACAGGGACATTCGAATTTACTTTCTTGTGGAATTCCCTATGCCCGATGTGTACAATCAGATCTGCACCAATTTGCTCAGCCTCATAGATAGGCAGATCACATGCTCCATAACATGGATCGACATATATAATAACGTCCTTTCCGGTCTTCTGGAGCTCATCAGCTATCCCAGTTATCTGCTTTTTCAGTCCTTCTGGTGCCTGAATAAGGATTCGTTTAGCGCTATGCTTCGTTATAGTATTAAGGATATCTTGGATATTGCCCATAGAAAGAGATTCGTAAAAAAGTATTAGAATCGATCATTTCAATATTATAAACCCATTTCTCCTGCAAATTCAAGTAACTCAACAGAACTGGATTCTTTGAGAAATCTCCGGAATGCTCGTTTGCCCCAAAATTCCATTTCAGCATCTGGATCAGGAGTGCCAGAATAAACAATGAGAACAAAACTTCTTGGTCGAAATAGATATTTCAAAAGTGTTTCAGACAAGCGAAGTTTTCCAGTTCGGTCGATGTATATACATTCATCCGAAGAATTACTTACTGATAGATATCTAAGACCATCATCGGTAGTACATTTATAGAACCCGAGATGAGTATCTCTGAGCATATCGGGTAAACAAATATCTCCTCTACGATCAGGTTTTAAAAAATATGTTGGCATATTCCAGAATCAAACAGAAAGAATTAAATACGCGTTAAACGCTTGTGTATTAATATAAGATTCACTCAATACTCCTCTTAATTAATGATCTGATATCATCACCATGCTTTACAGCAAGTTCAATGATTCTCTCTATTTCCATCACTGAAAGACCAGTATTCCCCCCTTTCTGGAGTGAACATAGTTTGTTGCCCTCGAGAGTCCCGACTGTCAGACGTGCATCAAGTGCCTCCGACTCCGGAAGACCAGGATCCGTGATTATTTCAGTTCCTATCTTGACAAAAGTCGTAGAAACAGGTATACCATCCATAGGGATACCGTCCTCGCTTTTTGTTCCATATTCAACAGAATATTTATCATTCTCATTTTTATATTTCGGCAGTTTCGCTGTTAACAAAGCTGTTATAGCAGCAATTCCGCACGCATCCATTAGATTACCATCATCATTCAATACATCAATATCAATATATGCCATCCAAACAGCCTCATTCTCTTTGATACATAATTTTGAAAAATCAATTGCCTTGGATTCACGTATGGCTCGGTCAACAACACGAGCAAGCTCGATAGCGTTTTCACGTGGCGGACCTATTTCAAACTCAGGAGATGCCAACGGAAGAAGTTCTATAGAAACACTCATGGTTCCATCAGCCGGAGAATCAGGATATGGTTTACCGATCTCCATCTTTACACCGGCAATAATATCAGTATTACCAAGTTTTACTCTGGCACTACCCTCAGCAGAAGAAACCACATCTTTCTCGATTTCCAGATTTCTATATTCATCAAACTTTCTTCCATCCAGTCGTTTTCCTCTTATGATTATGTTTCTTATTAACTCAATATCTAGTTCAATTGTCATATTAATCTTCCTGTCCCTTCTCTGAAAACTTACTTTTCAATGCTCGTTTCTGCTCATCGTATATTTTTTCACATCCCTTTATTGACATCTCTATGAGTTGTCTCAGCTCATTCTGATTTGTTAAACCAT
The DNA here is from genome assembly GCA_043818435.1 of Candidatus Aenigmatarchaeota archaeon. GTDB lineage: Archaea > Aenigmatarchaeota > Aenigmatarchaeia > GW2011-AR5 > JACRAC01 > JBDRFU01. The sequence continues at coordinate 2,052 of JBDRFU010000010.1, read as the reverse complement.
CCATCTGTAGAAGTGTTATTTGATTTCTTTTCGGGAAGTACGCTATCGGCATATCTAGCTGACCTTCAGTATCTTCCTCACCAGCAACATCAAGAACAACAGTATCATTCACCTTTCCTGCAGAGCAGCTCGAAACAAGATCACGCATTGGTATACCAGCATCAGCGAGTGCTAATGCAGCTGCATTTAATGCAGCACATCGTGTCGAAGCATTTGCTTCTATGACATCGATTGTTACATCAATCGCAGTCTTAGGGAATTCTTCAAGAAAGATCACCGGTATCAATGCTTCTCTTATGACCATAGAAATTTCTTGGCTTCTTCGGTTATATCCCGGTCGCCCGCGAGAACTAGTCGAATAAGGTGACATTCTATAGTTAACACGCAAAATAGCTCTGTCGGATTTCTCCTGATGTCTTGGAAAACATTTTCTCGGACCAAATACACCTGCTATCGCAGTTGTTTTTCCAAATTTGAACATCGCAGAACCATCAGCTCTTTTCAGTACACCAATCTTTGCTTCCATCGGTCTAAGTTCGTCTAGTTTTCTTCCGTCTATTCTTTTTCCATGTTCTATCAATTTTTTTGTATTATGTCCACCCATATTTTCACCCTATTTCCTAAATTCATGATCACGAGGTTTAGACTCTCGTTTTTCGCTAGGCTCTCGTGTAAATTCTCTCGATTCATCATTAGACTCCCTCGATTCAGATCGTCTGTAATCCGGTCTAGGTTCTGGTTTCGGACGGTCTTTCATCCTATCCTCTAACAAATTCTTAACATAATTTGTCAATCCATGTAAGTGAGATCGATCCTCTATTACCAATAATGCCTCAACAGCAATATCCTCGTTGTCCCCGCGTATCCACACTATACCGTTCTGGCCAACAACAATCTGAGTTCCAGTTATCTGCTTCACCATCTCAACCATCGATCCAGCCTTTCCTATCATTCTAGGAACCTTTGCAGATGTTACCTTGAGCAATCGTCCTCCACGGAGTTTCCTACATTTTCGAGATCGCATTGTAAGCATGATTTGTTTCTGTCTGTTCACAGAAGCTATCTCCGCGAAGATCAGATCATCATAGTTATAATATTTTCCAAGATCAGTTTTTGTCAGGTCTATGAATTCCTCAACTCCTTCACTCAATGTTAACACAGCTTCATATGGCGAGTTTATATTGATAATCCATTTCGATGCAATTATTTCCTCGATCTTCCCGATAACACCATCCCCGCGTTTAGGATTATACACACCGCCTAGCGGTATTACTATATAGAAATCTCCACGATTCTCAGCAAGTCCAACATATTTTGAATATACATTTCCATTTTCTTCATATGCACCATGTCCAGCCTTTCCTTTTCCCAGGAGGTCACCAGTGATAACAAGTTTTCTCTCAGGTGGGGAATAAGGCTCGCTCGGTTTTTTCTCTTCTGCAGAAAAGTTTGACTCCGTTGATTCATCATCTGCCTTGATTTCGTTCTCATCGAACTCATCATTCGTTTCAATTTCTTCCATCATTATGACCTCTATTTCTTCTCAATAATTTTCGCTTGACCTTCTGATATATGATTCACATGATTATAAAACTTCTCTTTCATTCCAATTGGGATAGTTATCTTAGTTATTAGCTTGTCGTTCATCCATTGATCAGTGTGTTGTCCATATTCTCGTATCGATCTCTGGACAGCATTCGCGAATTGTATCGGAACCTCCACAACCAAGCATATCTGTTCCATGGATATCGGAATTATCGGGTTGATCTCTTTAATTATATCATCGATCTGTTGATCAGCAGATTTAAAGGCATCAATCTGTACACGTGCCTGCTCCATCGCGTTTTGTATACGCTCAGGTGGATGAGGTAGTCTGCTCCTTGGATCCGTTGCGTTTCTTGCAATGAATGCAATAATCTGTTTCCTTTTCTCTTCAACTTTTCTTCGCCTGAAGTCAGTTGTGAGCTGAACATCACCGTTTTTAACAATGTCCTCTGCAATCTTTTCAACATCATCAGTACCGAATATTTTTTGGAGTTCAGCAGGTCCTGC
>JBDRFU010000009.1:0-5577 GCA_043818435.1 Candidatus Aenigmatarchaeota archaeon | reverse complement strand
ACTAACTTCTCCACATGATATGTTTCTGTTTAATGGTTGTGATGAGATCATTAATCTTATCCCTAAGCCAGCCAAAATGATAGAATCTTCCTATGTAGTGGGATGCAAATTTAGACGGTTCTACTATTATCACTTTCCATGCAAACTTCTCATCAGGAGTTACCTCAGGTTTCACATAATTTGACTGGATATTGTGAAGAAATGACAACGAGAATAATCTCACTATGAAAGATACTAGAAATACCACAGATAGACCAGTTAATCCAAATATTATTACACCTACACCGAAATATTCGGTCATGACACCTCCTAACAGAGCCCCTGCAACTGATGCAAATCCTACAAAAAATGCATGATTAGCAACATACGATGTCCTCTTTGCCTGTGGACACGCTGATATCAGAAAGTTGAAAACAACCAGTGACCAACCACCAAAAAGAAAACCATCATACATCATTATGAATATCAGCATTGGTATATTGGCAGCAAATATCCACAACAAAGGAATAAAACATATCATCACACCCGTTACTATCAATATTGGTCTATCTCCAAATCTATCACTAATCTTACCCCAGTATGGCTGTGAAACTATTGCAGCAAGTGCTCCCATAGTTATAACAATTGCATACCAGAAATATCCAATATCCATTACTTTCAACATGTGCACAGCATAGAATGGTGATGCCATGGCAATTCCAAGAGTAGCCAGTATCATATATGTTGTAAAAATGACCAAACTTTTGTTTGATTTCAGAGAAACCTTCCATCTATTCAGATTTATGCCCATATCATGTCTATAGTGGAATTGTTTCCTGAAAACAGGTTCCTGTATTTTAGAGAACCAGTACACGCCCATGAGACCAATTATAACCGAAACCCCGAACAGGAGCCCGAATCCAAATGTAGCAAGAATATATCCAGACGCGAGTAATGATGCTAGACCTGCAAAACCAGATATTAAGTTTCTCTTACCAAAATACTCCCCACGTTTGTTAGGGGGGACTATGTCAGATATCATAGAAACCCAGGCAGGGTGTTTTAGAGAATTTATAGCAGCATAAACCGAGAGAAGAGCTATGAGAGCAAGAACCGCATCAAAAGGCAACAGAACCAATAGCACAATAGGAATCCAAATAAGTTTCGATATTATATGAGAAGCATACCAAACATTTTTTCTTGATATGAATTCCGGGAGTCGTGCAGCAGGAAGCTGAGCAAGTGTACCTGCAAGACTTTGCATAGCATTCATCAGTCCTATCTGTGCATTAGTGGCCCCAAGATAGAGTGCATATGGCGTTATGTAATTGCTAGTCATATTAGAAGAGGCCGCAGTAAAACTACCCTCTACAACCGATGCATCTAAATTTCGCTTGACCTGTTCATCCTTTTCTTTTTTTAGGTCAAAAGCTGCTTTTGACATGAAGAATCAGTAATAATTATAGTTTACATCATTAATATTCAGAATTCATCATCAAACACATTGCTATCCATACTACACATATGACACATACCGGTTTTTGGGTTAGCTTCTATTCGCATACATTTAACACATTTCATAATACTACCTAAGGGTAGCTAAAACCGAAAAGCTTTTAAACCAATAATATCGACTCAGAATCAATTCTCAGGCACCTTAGTAATCTCTATTCGCTTGTCAGCAGATGAATCATAAAGATATAGTTTAACACCCATTCTCAGAGCAAGTTCCCAGGCCTCATTTTCAAACTCGGTCTTTCCTTCTTCCACCACTCGCCTATAGATCTCTTTGTATACAATTTCCTTAATACCAGCATTGATCAAAGTTTTCATACAGTCAAAACAGGGGAACGTAGTTATGTACAGAGTAGCTCCTCTGATATTTGATGGTTGAATACAGTTAACCACTGCATTGACTTCACCATGAGCACCCCTACATCGTTTCAGTTGTTTTGTTTCGGGATCGCCGTGAATCTTAGCACATCCGACCTCAGAACAATTTACATCTCCACTCACAGGACCATTATAACCAACAGAAACAATTCTTTTTCTCATATCAACAATTATACACCCAGTTTTATGGTTTAAACACGATGTTCTCTCTGCTGCAATTTCAGCCATGGTCATGAATGTCCTATCCCATGATGGTCGTATTTTGAACATAATATCACACCTGCGTCTCTTTTTCGCCTTGCGTGCTCACTCGCCCGCCTTGCCACTGACCTCGGTATGCTGATTGTATATCACCTTCAACCTTCAGAAACAATGCATGCACGATTCTTGCACCCAGCTCCAACTTCAACGAATTGCTACTCATATTATGCATACCAAATATCAGTTCACCAGAATATCCAGGACTCGCTGTTGCAGTATGCAGTGATACCCCTGACCGATATAGTGTGGATCTGGGCCTGAATATAATAGCAATATTATCAGGAAGATTTACCTTCTCAACTGTTTTTACCAACACGAACTGGCCTGGTTTCAGTTCAAAAATCGTTTTTTTATTAATATCATATCTAGCAACCTCATCAGTTTCTACAGTATACCGTTCGCTTTCACCTAGAAGCGAATGCCCATCCTTCATGGAAAAAATGGAACCAACTCTGAGGTCAAAACCAGTACCCTCCGGATTCTCAAGCTCCCGCTGCGAAAGATTCTCAACCAGGTTTTTCTCTTTCACCAATCTCAGAAGTTCAGTTGTTCCGATAACCATGAAACTGATTATAACATGAAAGGATAAAAACCAGATCAATTTCGTATCACTTTAAATCGGTTCCAGCTTTTAGGATATCTCATGGCATCAGAGAAAAAATGGCCATTTTATTTCGGTGACCAAATTTTAGTCAAAGATATAACTAGCAATATAGGTATTATTACACTTTGGACCAAAAAAGAGAATGTTCTGAAAGAACTGAAAGAAAACTATTGTGCAGTAGGGCAGTTATATTCCCGTGAAGAAGGGATTAGTGCCATAGTTAGAAACTGCCTCGCCAATAAGAATATCAGACATTTGATAATTACCGGTCACGACCTGAACAAAAGCGGCGAGGCCTTGTTGTCTCTATTCGAAAAAGGCGTGGATGACACTAATAATATTATCGGTATGAAAGGCGCAATGTTGGACAAAGAAATTCCAAAAACATCAATTGATGATTTCAGGAAAAATGTCAAGATCTACGATATGCGTGGAACAGATTTTTCAATGATTGATCCGTTACTAAGTTCACTCCCAAGGATGGTGAGTTATGGAGAACCAGAATTCTTCCCAAAACCAGAAATAAAACTACCAGAAGTTTTTCCAAATGACCCATCTGTATTCAAAATCCGAGAACAGTTCATCGGTGATGCCTGGCTGAAGATATTACAAAATATCATGCGGTTCGGCGTTCTTAAACCGAATCATTATGGGGACGATGCAAAAGAACTCATAAACATATCAACCGTTATTACAGAAGAAGATCCAGATAATCCAAGACTGATGGAATTCTTTGATTTTGATAAAAAAGATCTTGATGATTATATTCCACAAGTTACTACGCCGAAGAAATTCGAGGGCGTGTTATACACATATGGTCAGCGTCTTCGCGATTACAATGGTATCGATCAGATAGCATATATCATAGAAGATATCAAACGATCAATCGGTACGCGTAGAGCAATTGCATTCACCTGGAATGTTGAAAAGGATATGCGTGCACCACATTCTCCATGTATCGATATGGTTCATGTGATTGCACAGGATAAACTCCACATGACTGCATATATCCGAAGCAATGACATGTTCAAAGCCTGGCCAAAGAACGCCTATGGATTGCGCAAACTGCAGAAAATTATATGCACTGAGACAGGCGTTCCAATGGGTTGTCTAACGACAATAAGCGGAAATGCCCATGTTTACTCGTCCGACTTCAGAAAAATCCTAAAATTGCTAGACACCTACAAACCAGAATATAACATGAAACGCGATCCACGAGGAAACATAATTATTCGAATAGAAGACAATTCAATTATGGTTACTCATCTATGTCCTGATGGTCATCGTCTTGAAGAATTTTCAGGCAAGACCGCTATAGAACTCTACAAAAAAATAGTAAACGATTGTCGAGTTTCAGACCTCAGTCATGCCATGGATGTTGGTGCCGAACTCCAGAAAGCAGAGATTGCACTGAATCTAGGAATACCATATATACAGGACAAGATGTTGGATTTCGGGAAGAAATAATATATAAAACAAAAAAAGAAAAAAAATCAATAATTTTATCGTCGTCTCTTTTTAGCTTTCTTTTTTACAACCTTCTTTTTCTTTGGAGCCATTTTTTTCACCATCTTTACACTTTAAGTAAAAATAAACATCAACACTGATTGCTGATAGAAATCTTTACCAAATTCACTCTGTGGCAGTTATATTAATACATTGTGGTGTTTTCTAGAAGAAACTAGAGAAAAAAACATGAAAAGAAGAACATTCTGGCTTCACATTTTCTTCACAACGATACATTGTACAGGACATATATCAGCTGCCTGAACATTACATTCATCTTCTGATACATCTTTCTTCACATGTGCCTTACCGTCTTTTCCGATCTCGAAATTATCAGCGCAGACATTAGTACATGCCCCACATCCAATACACTGATTTGCATCCAACGAAACTTTAAACTTGGTCACAAAATCCACCTTTCAAACTACTTATCTACGGTCTTTTAATTCTTTATTTCTTCTCCGGGATCGTTATAGTTTTAATCAGATCCAACGGATAACGCTTTCCAGAGATGTAATCTTCTATTTCTTTCCTGATTCCTCGGAGTTCAGAATCGGGTTTTGATAATATCTCCTCAGGTCTGAGCCATCTCACATCGAGTAATTCATTCTCTGGGACTTTCAATTCCCCTTCGGTTATCTTCCCACTAAAAACTACTTTCAAACCAGTGTGACTTTTCTTGGGCATGAGATAGATTCCGACAATTCCATCAATTTCTATATCGAATCCGGTTTCTTCCTTAAACTCTCTCTTCGCTCCCGTGATGACGTCTTCATTCAGATCCAACCACCCAGCAGGAATATTCCAGAGACCGTATGCTTTTTCTTGTTTTTCTTGAACGAAAAGAATTTTTTCATCTTTTTCTACAATAGCTCCTACGATGATGAGATGATGAAATATCGATTTTTCTGATATCATATGTTCACTTCTCCCGTTCGATTCTATACTTCTCAATCGCCTTGCGTAGCGTTTCCATACCAAGAACAGAACAATGCAATTTCACAGGAGGTAGGTTCCCCAGATACTTGACAATATCATGGTTTGTTATCTTGAGTGCCTGTTCCAGAGTTTTGCCTTTTGCCAGTGTACAAAGAACATCCGATGCGGCTATGGCTGCGGGGCATCCATAAGTTTGAAAAGAAATATTCATAATTTTATTATTCCTAACTTTCAGGTAAACCACCATTTTGTCGCCACAACGTGGGTTTCCCATCTCACCAACCGCATCAGCATTTTTCATCTCTCTACAAAACTTCGGTTTTCTAAAATGCTGAAGCACTTTTTTGGAATAGCTTAGTGTCATAATATCACTTCTTCCCCAACGGACTCATCTC
>JBDRFU010000008.1:0-29734 GCA_043818435.1 Candidatus Aenigmatarchaeota archaeon | reverse complement strand
TTCCTTTATATTTATCCATTGTCTTTGTATTATTAACGCCTCGACTCGGTGTGAATCCGAACGATATGGTGATTTTCATCTGTGCAGAATTTCTGAGGAGTTCCGCAAAACTTTTGAATCACCAAGATGGCGTAGAAGGTGATTAGAAAATGACGCAAATCGAACTTACGTTTCTAGGCACAACTGCAGGAGTTCCGACTAAATTTAGAAACCATCCTGCGATCTTTCTAAGATACCAAAGTCAGAACGAATGGTGCTGTTTATTTGACTGCGGAGAGGGTACACAGAGACAGGCCATGTCATGTCCATGGGTAAATTTCATGCGCATAGATAGAATTTTCATAACGCATTGGCATGCTGATCATTTTGCAGGATTACTCGGATTATTCGAGACAATGGATCTTGAGCAAAGAAAAGATCCTCTCTATGTCTACGGTCCTGAAGCAGAGCGATTTGTGCACATGATAGCAAATATAGGATATCATAGCAAAGATTTTCCAATAAGAGCTGTAAATGTCGAATATGAAGGTACCGCGATTGAAACAATATTTGAGGATGATGAATTTGTGATACAGGCTATTCCGATGAAGCATGGAATACCCGCTGTTGCATATGCATTTGTGGAGAAGGATCGTATAAAAGTCGATAAAAAGAAAGCTAAAAAAATGGGGCTTCCTGAAAAAGGACCTATTTACCATAAAATAAAGGACACAGGTTCGGCGGAGTTTAACGGAGAAATAATAAAATTCTCGGATATTCAGACAATAGAGAAAGGAAAACGAGTTGTATATACTGGAGATACTTTACCAAATAAAAATATAATCAAAATTGCGAAGGATGCGGATCTTCTAATTCATGATACTACATTCTTTGAAGAGGAAAAAAAACAGGAAATCGGATGCAGACATCCAACACTTGAAGGTGTAAAATCAACAGCCGATGAGTCTAATGTGAAAAAAGTCATTCTTACCCACATCAGCCGTAGATATCAGAACATCAAGGAACTTGAGGATATGATCGCAGACCGACCAAACTTCAAGCTTGCACGGGATTTCATGAAGGTTGTAGTGGAGTAATTTTATGCTACAGAAGATACTTCTGCCGGATTTACTTAATGACTTCTATAAAGGTCTCTTATGAAATTTTCGGCTGATGGGAATGAATAGAATGTTTTTTGTCTCCGTTTTCCATTGTCATAATAAAAAACTCTGAGTTTGTCTACAAATAATCCAGTATCATCCGATATTAGTCTGACACTGTATATGGGTCCAGATTCAGTTTTGTCATTCATACTAAAATATTGGTTGGGGGATTATTAAAAGAAAATGAGAAACTCTTCTTTTTATTTGTTCAGCGCGTATTTCTAGTATGGAAATATGGTACACGCCTCCAATAGACGAAGTTCTGATAAAACTTGGCACAAGTAGAGATGGATTGAGTAACAAAGAAGCAGTTGAGAGAACTCAGAAATACGGTAGAAACGAGATTGCAGAACATGGCGTATCGAAATTCAAGATATTTCTTGATCAGTTCAAGAGTGTTCTCACTATCATCCTGGTGATTGCTACTATAATAGCATTTGTATTAGGGGATGTACTGGAAGGCGTAGTTATATTGATATTTCTGTTTCTAAATGCTGGACTTGGATATTATCAGGAAAATCGAGCATTCAATGCGCTCAAAGCGTTGAGGAAATTGATGACGTCTAAAATCGAGGTACTTCGTGATGGAAAGCCTCTGGTTATAGACACTGTAGAAATTGTACCTGGTGATGTACTAAACATAAAGGAAGGAGAAAAAATACCTGCTGACTGTAGAATAATATCTCAGCACAGCTTGAAGGTGGATGAATCTGTTTTGACTGGTGAGTCTGTTCCGGTTGAAAAGATGGATGCTGTTATTGAGAATGTTGTTCAGATGGCTGATCGAAAGAATCTTCTGTTCTCTGGAACTACTGTGGTACATGGGCACTGTAAAGCTGTTGTTACCAACACTGGTATGACTACGGAATTCGGAAAGATTTCTAAGATGTTGCAGACAAAGGAGGAGAGAACACCATTACAAAGACACCTTGATAAGATGGGACGTGATCTCACTGCCATAATATCAACGATATGTATTGCAGTCTTTGTGATAGGAATGTCTGCCGGTATAGGATTGTTTGAGATGTTACTTGTATCATTAGCTCTGGCTGTTGCTGCTATACCGTCAAGTTTGCCAGCGGTTGTTACGATCACGATGACAATCGGAACACAACGAATGGCTAAGAGAAATGCTATAATGAGAAAGTTGTCAGCAATTGAATCATTGGGATCAACAACTGTGATATGTACTGATAAAACCGGGACACTGACTGTGAATGAGATGACTGTCAAACAGATCTATGTCAACAATAAAATAGTCGATGTAACTGGTGAAGGATTTTCTCAGCAGGGGGAATTCTTAATGGATGGGAGCCCTGTGAATGTTGAAGATAATGACGACATGCGACTGCTCTTGGCTACTGGTATGATGTGCAATGATGCAAGGGTTGATGGCGATATCCATGGGGATCCTACTGAGGTGGCATTATTGATTGTTGCGAAAAAAGCCGGTATACAGGATCTTAGGGAAATCTACCCAAGGGTGGAGGAGATACCGTTTGATTATACCCGAAGATATATGTCAACTGTATATGAGATCAGTGGGAAAAGAATATGCTATGTCAAGGGAGCGTTTGAAGAGATATTAAACAAGTCTACGCATGTCTTCAGTAATGGAGCTATGGTAAGATTGACACCAGCTGAAAGAAAGAAGATGTTAACGATAAATCAGAATATGGCTGGGAGTGCTCTAAGAGTTATTGCAGTTGCTACGAAAAAACTCGTTGCGAATGAGCAATTTGAAGAAAAAAATCTTACAATAATTGGATTATTTGGTATGATAGATCCGCCTAGAAAAGAGGTGAAGGAGTCGATTGAGAAGTGTAAAAATGCTGGTATCAAAGTCGTGATGATAACTGGTGATCATAGGAATACTGCTGCTGCGATTGCAAAAGAACTTAATATTGTAGAAAATTTGGATGAAGTTATAGATGCAGTAGAAATTGATAAGATGACTGATCAAGAATTTCTGGATGTAGTAAATCACATAAGCGTTTATGCACGAGCAACACCGGAACACAAGGTCAGGATAACAGATACTCTGAAGAAAAAAGGACATGTTGTTGCCATGACAGGTGATGGTGTTAATGATGCACCTGCATTGAAGAAAGCTGATATCGGAGTTGCCATGGGTAAGAAAGGTACTGACGTTGCCAAGGAAACTGCTGATATGATACTTACTGATGATAATTTTGCAACAATAGTATCTGCAATTGAGGAAGGACGTGGAATATTCGATAATATTAGAAAAGCAATATATTTCTTACTATCATGCAACTTCGGAGAGGTTTTCATACTGTTTTTTGCGTCATTATTCGCTGTTCTAACAAATGCTATTTTATTGTTGCCGTTACTACCACTTCAGATTTTGTGGATGAATCTATTAACTGATGGTCTCCCAGCACTTGCTCTTAGCATTGATCCAATTGAGAAGGGTATAATGGATAGAAAACCTAGAGATCCGAAGGAGAAGATCTTAAACAAGCATTCGATCTCGACAATAGTATTGATAGGTTTGATAATAACAACTGGTACTCTGGCTGTTTTTTATCATAGTTTGTCTGGTGGACATGCGTATGCCACTACTATGGCTTTCACAACTCTGGTGATGTTCCAGATGTTCATGGTTCTAGGTGTCAGGAGCAAGTCAATATTCAGCTCTGGTGTAAACAAATTACTGATACTTGCAATAATATCATCGATTGCGTTGCAGTGTGTTGTGATCTATCTACCATTTATGAATCCGGTTTTCAACACTGTCCCAATAGGACTGATGGATTGGGCCATAATCGTAGGTGTATCAGTGATACTTTTGATAGCGCTTGAGATTAATAAACTTGGGAAACGAATAAAGAAAACGGTTTGATTTCATTCTCTATAATCCTTTACCGTGAAGAGAACTCCTGCAATAATAAGTACCACTCCAATTGCTTCTACTGTTAATAGTATTTCGCCCATCATCAATCCTCCTACAACAGGGATTATAGCACCAAGACCTGTTGTGGTCATGAGGACAAGCGAGGCTCTTCCATGTTTGAGACTCACTTGTAAAAGTAGACCACCGAACAATGAGCATATTGCACCGATGATGAAGAATGGTGTTAGCATTGAAGTTACGATATTGAGAAGATCAAAACTAGTGGATGCCATTTTAAAAAATACCGCGGATAGACCGAAGAATATTCCACCAATGGCTGCGGTTTGAGCAGCTAGAATCCTATCTTGTTTTCCATAGATCTTTCTATGAAAATGATCTGCAACTTTTCGTATTTTGTGTATCATATCATAACAACTCCGCTAATCATCAACAAACCGATGAAAATTGTGATGAAACCAATAACATCGGTTTTGCTGATTTTTTCCTTGAAGAATATTGCAGCCAGTATCATGGCGACTATAATATGTATAGAGATCAATGGTTGAACTATGGTTAATCGTTCGCTTCCAAGAACTATGAAATATACTAAAAAGGCTGCAAGCGCCAGCAGAACTGCAACTAGCCATCTTGGATTCGTGAAGAGTTTTCGCCAGCTTTTTGCCTCTATGTTTGCATGCTTCTGTAAGAAGATCGATGCCCCCATCAAAAGTATGCTAATCGATATAAGCCACAACATGATTTTATTTGGAATTATAGTTTATAAGTCTCTCATACAATATTGTGACAGGGAATTGTATGGATGATAATATCAAACTCGACCCATGGGCAAATGTCGAGGTCAAGGATTATGAAAAAGTGTTTGCGGAGTTTGGAGTAGAGCGTGTAACTGAGGATATGAAAAATAAAGTCAAACACTTATTTTTTCAGCGCGGATTGGTTGTTGGTCATCGTGATACTGCGATGATTATGAAGTCTATCGAACAAAAAAAACCATTCTATTGTCTTACTGGCATCGCATGTTCGGGGCCTTTACACATTGGTCATAAAACAATCATCGATTCTGTCCTAATGTTTAAGAAACTCGGTGCAAAAACGTTTTTCGTTGCTGCTGATCTTGATGGATACCTCAGCAGACCAAAGGTCAAGAGTATGGAGGAAGCGTATGATTATGCTATTGATAATCTAGCTCATGCACTAGCGCTTGGTGTTCTAGAAAAGGATGTGTATATCCAATCTCGGATGCCTAGCAGATACTATGAGTTCGCATTTGAGATATCTAAGAAAATAACGCCAGCTGAGTTTGAAGCGATATACGGAACTGCAGAGCTCGGGAAGATATCTGCTGTTATTTTGCAGATTGCTGATATTCTACATCCTCAGTTAAAAGCATTTGGTAAACCAATGCCTGGAATTATACCAGTTGGTCTTGATCAGGATCCGCATATTAGACTAACCCGCGATATCTGCAGTAGAACCCCGTATAATTTCGTACCACCATCGGGATTGTATCTTGCTCATGAACCAGGTCTTCGCGAAGGCACCAAGATGAGTTCATCTCACCCTGAGACTGCTATATTTCTTTCTGACAAACCAGAGGATGCTAAGAAAAAGATTTCTCGTGCGCTTACTGGCGGTGGAAACAATTTGGATGAACAGAGAAAATTTGGAGGCAATCCAGATATCTGCAAAGTCTATGCTATATTGAAATTCCATGATACGAATGAAAAAGAAATTCAAAGAATCTTTAAAGAATGTAAAGAAGGAAAATGGTTCTGTGGTGAATGTAAGAAATATGCTGGTGAGTTTATAGAAGATTTTCTCAAGAAACACCAAGCAAAACTAAAGAAGACTAGAAAGATTGCTGAGAAGATGTTGAAACGATAGTGTTATCAAATGTTCTCTTTAAACCTTTTTCATCTTGAATTACTCAACGGTAGTGTGTTATATGTCAGCCGAGAGGAAATCGTATTTTCAGGAAAGAACTGCAAAACAGATATTGGATATGGGACCTAAGAAGATATACCGAGCAAGAGGTTTGACTAATCATATTATTGATATAGACCCGTCAGAAGATGCTGTCGAGATAAGAACCCTTATTGTTCCTGGTCAATTCTATAGAAGCAACGCTAGCGGCGCTATGGCATCAAGAAAATGCTATAAACATGGTGATCTAATACAACTCAGTCAACCTAGAAATCAGGCTGATGCACTGAAATCACGTGAAATACCAGTTAATATCCGAGAAAGGGATTTCAATAAACTAAGAAGAATGAAAGAGGAGGATATTTATATTGTCGGTTATTCATTCAGACCTGTTCAAGGACGGGATAGACGAAAACGGGTTGTTCCATTTGTCTGGGTTACTGAAGCAATCAGATTATCCAACTATGCGGAAACTATGACCACTGGAATGGAAGTAAAGCCATACGCTGATGCAGTTAAAGTTGACTCTGAGGGTGCTGAAGTAGTTGTCTCAGTCCCATCCCGAACGAAGAAGAAGTCAAGATATGATATCAAATTGAGCCATGTGCCTGTTATACCAGTTGATAATAGAAAAGCGATTGTTTGGAGTTTGAACTCGACCTTTGAAACCATGCCAAAACATGAATTATATAATATTAGATATCAATATGAACGAGATAAACAAGAAAGTGATAAAGTTATATTCTATCCACATGATATAGCAGCTTATTTAGCAACTGTCAAGCATTTTCTTAGACACTGTAAAAACATGACACCAATGGAGATGAATCCATTTCCATTGATATCCAAGAAAATGGCTAAGATCGATGATAGATTGCGTAACAATATGATTATTTTCGATCCGTCTCTCAAAAGTAAACAAAAAACCAGGAAACTTCACATAGCAGAAAGGAGTATACTCATAGCAAGAAGCATAGGAGTATTGGGACACGACGAAACAATGTACTGGGATCTTGAAAGAGATGGAAAATTTGTAGATTATCCCAGAATTGTTGTCTAGTTCTGAAAATTATTATAAATCTATTCAGCTGTAACACATCAGTAAACTCCTTAATCCCATTTTATACCTTTTCATACCACAGTATTCTTATGACGGAAGAAACTACAAAAACTATACGAATTCAAAAGTATCTTTCAGACAAGGGTATCGTATCCAGACGAAAGGCTGAGAAATGGATCGCAGCTGGATATGTGTACCTAAATGGAGAGAAGGTTACTGTACCAGGTACTCGATTTGATCCTCGGAAAGATAATATCACAATCGATCCAAAGGCCACTGAATCGCAGAATTTAGTGTATTTTTTATTCAACAAACCAAGAGGTATTGTTACCGTGAATGCCCAGAAAGGGGAAACTGAGATTAAAGATATTGTCAAAATTCCTAAAGATGTGGTAACAGTTGGACGATTGGACAAGGATTCTTCCGGCCTGATACTTCTCACAAATGATGGTGTTGTAGCTCGGAGAGTTATGGAATCACAATTCAATCACGAAAAAGAATACGAGGTAAGATTTACTAAAGAGATCCCAGATTCTGCACTGAATATGATTTGTAGACGACAATGTATGTTTGGAGAAAAACTCAAACCAGTCAAGATATCCCGTTTAAGCAAATTCAGCATACGAATTATTCTACAAGAAGGGAAGAATCGTCAGGTCCGCCGCTTGTGTGAAGGTGCTGGATTTCCTGTTAAAAAACTCAAGCGCGTTCGAATCCTAGATCTTGTACTTGGTGACATGAAACCAGGTGAACTACGCCAGCTCTCGGAGAAAGAAGTGGAACATCTGCGGAAGATTCTCAAGATTGAGAAATAATAAAAGTGGGCCCGACGAGATTCTTACGAAGGTAAAATCCGCTAAACGGTCTTCTCACCTCCTATAACTCACATGCCTCTATCTTTATGCTTTCAACCGGCAAACCAAGATATTGTTTTTTACCGATCTCCTTATCCTCGGACATTATGGTTACCTCAAATCCTGCATCTTTCAGTAATTTGATGTAATCATTCTTTAGGATGGCACCACCAACACAACCTGCAATAAGGTCATCGTTATTTCGCTGTTCTGTGGTCAGTTCTTTCAGTAGGACCATATCGGAAAGATATATTCTACCTGTTTTTTTCAGAACTCTGTACGCTTCCCTGAAAACTTTGAATTTGTCAGGAGCAAGATTTACAACGCAGTTACTTATGATTATATCAACAGAATCACTATCTACTGGGAGTTTCTCTATATCACCAAGACGAAACTCCACATTCTTGTAGCCGTATTTTTTAGCATTTTTGTTGGCTCGTTCTATCATATCCTCGGTCATGTCAATTCCTATGACTTTGCCAAAATTTCCAACCTTTTTTGATGCAAGAAAACAGTCCATTCCTGCTCCACTTCCCAAATCCAGAACCGTGTCACCTTCTTTTATTTTTGCCATTGCCACAGGATTTCCACATCCGAGTCCAAGATTTGCTTCTGGGACATTGGTCATTTCAGAATCAGAATATCCTATCTGTTTGGAAATGTCTTTGTTACCCAGAGAACCACAGCAGCATTTTCCTTTGGCTACCTCAGAATAAACATTCTTTACTATTTTTTTCACATCTTTCTTTTCTTCATGCTTCATTTTCATGACCTCTCTTCAATCTCGTCTCTCTGTCCAATTAAAGAAACTTCCATTCGTGCTGATTCCAAGTAGTGGGCCCGACGTGTGTTGGGTAGTTAGTAACTTTTCAGGAAAAAATCCCACAGATACACTAATTTATAATCTATCCTCTCTATATATTATTATGCGATGCTCAAAGTGCAAGCGACCTGCGCAATTTAAAACTACGGATGGAAAATTAAAGTTTTGCGCAGATCATGCGAATCAATTTTTATCCAACACACGAAATCCAGGCTTTCTACCTAGGGTTTGATCTCACTCTTTCTGTTCCAGTTGCGATTTCTCTATCATTACTACCTCATCGTACTTCTTAGGTTCCTTTTTCAGTTTTTTCATCCTGCGTTTGCAGTTCTTCGATAGAGATTCAACTTCCCCTGTCTCAAAATTAACCTCGCCTAGACACCGGAATTTACCTGCCATGAATTTTCACCTCCATTAGCTTTTATTGGTCAACAGCAAGATGACAATATCCTTCAACATTTCATGATCCTTTCTTTCTTGATCTTCCAACATTTTCCTAACCTCTCGATATGGTTTTTTGACCAGATATTGCCTACGTCTCTCTATTCGTTTGAGTTCTTTTTCGTAATACTTACTGGACTTCCTTCTCATTTTCATCAGTCTCTACTTTTTTCTTGAAGCTCTCTAGCCACCTGCGTTTACTCTCCAAATCGGCTTCCATTGCTACAATGATCGATGGCTCTGGGCATACATTATTCATGGTATCTGCGTTTTCCTGAACTTCTGGTGCGGGGTTCTCGATTAACACAGGTACGGGTTTTTCGACAACCACGGTTTTGACAAGTGGCGCAGGCTCGAGCGCTCGCATATCCTGTAGAAATTTTTGGCATTCTTCAGATGATGGGTTCTTCTCCAAGAATTTCTTCGTTGCCATAAATTTCAACCATTCAATGTAGTTAATCATTTTCATCATCTCCGTCGTCATCTGGATTCCGCATCTTCTTTATCTCGATTCCGTTTTTCAAAGCGATTTCTCGCAATTCGGTGAACTCTTCGAAATCACAATCTTCATCAGGTTTCAGAACAACTCTGCCAGTTTCCTTATTATATATGACATCAACTTTGCATTTAATTTTCTCAGTCATGTTAATCTTCACCTCCACTAACTTTCGCAATTTGTGGTTTAGATCCAACGTATGATCTGGTTTTCGCAACAGCAGGAGTGGATTTTTTGTATTCTGTTGCCTTAGCTAAGCACGCTGGTTTCAGGTAGGCTTTAGCCGCAGCAATATTACTGTGGTTGTTAGTTGTGGGGACGGTCTCACCAAACTGAAAAAGAATGTCTTTTTTGGATATCAGATCGTGATCTAAGCACCATTTAAGAAATATCAAAGATTTTCTGGAAAGATGACTATAGTATTTTTTCATCCTTTCCACCGATTGGTTATAGTAATTTTGACCATGTAAAACAACTGAAATTCTTTCACACCGATTACCGAATCTAATATAGGTTTCATTCATAGTCAAAGACTTTAGGAAAGATGGTGGATGAACTAAACGAGAGCAAAAAGGACATCGAACAAGCAAAAGTGGATCTTTCGCTGTTCGTTTGGGTTTAGTCGTATTTAGATAATATCGCCTGAAATATCCTTTTCGTTCATTTTCTTTTCTTCTAGTCATGATTATCACTCCTATCCGATGTTGAACAGGTCGTGTTCAACATCGCTTTTGACCGCTTGTCCATATACATATCCCTCAACACTAGGAACGACCGTGGACACCTAGAGATGACCTCCTTTTCCCATAAGATTGACTGTTCAAGGACATTCATCATCTCAAAAAACTCTGATTCGCTAACCATGATTATCACATAGTAACGGTCATAACGTTACTTAGTATATCCTCTACCCCAATCTATTTAAGGTAGTAACGGCATTAAAGTAACTTAGTATTCAGGTGATTGTATGAGAACTAGCATGTGTAAAGATCCTGTTCATTCAGAAGCAGTTCTTGAAACTCTTCTAGAATTGATTGAACTTCGGAAAGAGAATCAACCTGCTCAGGTGTTGATCAAAAAGTATGGCGTCACTAAGGTATCCGTTTCTAGGAGACTTGGTGAGCTTCTGAAATTAAAATTTATAAAACGAACTGGTAAGAAACCATATGTTTATGATATTAACTGGGATGTATTGACAACTTTCATGGCATCCGCGATCAAGAAAGAGCTAACAACAAATCCGCAATATGGTATAGATACGATCAAGAAAGACGAAACATTTTCAAGTTTCATAAAGAAAATATTTGAAGGCATGGCTAAAACCCAAAGATATGAAAGAAAGCATTATTCTCTCCAGAACCTTACGTTCAATATAGTAGCAGTGGAATTTTGGAGAGATGTATTGACACAATGGCAGTATTCTTGGAAAAACAAATCAAAAGGAAAATTATCACCAAGTCTGGAAAAATATCTGAAGAAAATGTTCAAATTGTTAGACGGAATAGAACCTAAGTGCAATATACTCCATCAGACGAGAATAATAAGTTTCGCGGACGATGGGTTACGTTTGTGGCTGGAACAGCAGAAGATGATACAGAGCTATTCGAAGTGAAACTAATAGAACCCATAATAATCTCGTTTAGAAGAATCAGAAACTGAAAGAATTGCATGAAGAAATTTGAATAGATGATGCATATAAATTCTGAAACCATTGTATTATCATGAAACACTCAAATGAAAATATAATAAAAGTAACCAAATCATCAGCAAACCAGCTCGCGCAGATAGATTTTGAATCCGAGCATCAAAATGCCAGACGAAGAAAGGTATCGAAATCTGATATGAAAAAAGAGATAATGAATCGGTTCAATAGAAAGCATGAATTATTCTTTGCCTACAAAATGAATAACGAATTGATCGGATACATCACGCTCAAGCCATCTTTTCCGGGTTACAAACATTCCGAAATATATTGGCTAGCCGTGAAAAAGAAATATCAGGGCATGGGTATCGGGTCAAAACTTGTTAAGTTTATCGAGAACTACGCCAAGAAGAAAGGCTTCAGAAAGGTCTGTATCTACACCGGCAAGACTATGAATCAGACAAGAAAATTCTATGCGAAACTGGGTTACAAACTCGTCAATGAATTCCCAGATTACTACGGTTACAAAACAGGCAACAGGACTGCTGTGTTATATTTGAAGAGTTTGAAGTGATAAACTATGACCAAATTCATACCGGGATTGAAGCTTAGTGAAATATTCTATAAAGAAGCAGTCAAACCTATACTAGATACTGATTTTCCTAGATTGAAATATTCTACAGCCCGCATTGATCGTGGGTCTGATGTGTTGGGTTTTGATACTCCACAATCAATGGATCATGACTGGGGTCCAAGATTGTTGCTATTTCTATCTGAGACTGACTACAAAAAATACAGCAAGAAAATTGATGAAACACTACGAATAAAATTACCTCATACAATTCGTGGTTTTCCAACGAGTTTCGGCAAGCCCGATGAAAAGGGAATACGAGTACTTGAAAATATCGATAGAGAACTGGTGTATCATAATGTCATCATATACACCATCAGATCTTTCTTTGAAGAATATCTTGGAATCAATCCATACGAAAATATTTCTGTGATGGACTGGCTGACATTTCCACAGCAAAAACTATCTACTATCACCAGTGGCAAGGTTTTTCATGATGATTTAGATTTGAATAGAATTAGGCAGAAGTTCGCTTATTATCCGAGAGATGTTTGGTTATATATTCTGGCAGCACAATGGACACGAATCTCTCAGGAAGAACCGTTCATTGGACGTTGTGGTGATATCGGAGATGAATTAGGATCGAAAATAATAGCTTCCCGATTAGTGAGAGATATAATGAAACTATGCTTCCTCATGGAAAAGAAATATCATCCATATATGAAGTGGTTTGGGGCATCATTTTCAAAACTATCATGTTCACGAAAACTGTTACCCATATTCAATAAAGTCTTATCAGCGAAGGACTGGAAAGAACGTGAAAAATATCTATCACTGGCATATGAGACTGTTGCTAAGATTCACAATAATCTAAAAATCACCAAACCCATGCCAACCAAAGTGTCAAGATTTCACGAACGTCCTTATCTTATCATTCATGCAGACACTTTCGCCTCAGAGATCAAGAAAGCAATAAAAGATCGGGAGATCAAACGAATCAAATCCGATATAGGAGCTTTGGACCAGTTTACAGATTCAACTGATGTTGCTGATAACCCAGCCATAGTCAAAAAATTGAGAGATGTGTTAGAGGAAATTATATGATAATTCGAAAGTTTAGAAAACAGGATGCTGTGGAAGTTTCTAACTTGATTAGAGCGTGTGCTGTAAAAGTAAACAGCAGAGATTATCCGAAAAAGGTAGTAGACTATATTTGCTCCAACAATACTCCAGAAAAAATCATCGAAAGATCTAAAGACAAAAAACGTGCAGTTTTTGTAGCAGTGAAAAATGGAAAAGTTATTGGTATGGCAGGGCTCACAGATGATTATGTAGGATCTATGTTTGTTGATCCGAAATCGCATGGACATAATATAGGACGCGAGCTGTTGCTTAGAGTTGAAAAATTGGCGAAGCGAAGAGGGGTAAAAGTTCTGGGTACTCCATCCAGCTTGACGGCAGTCGGTTTCTATAAGAAAATGGGATTCAAGATAATTAGAAGAAAGACGGACAAACACTTTGGGAAAGTTGTGATTATGAGGAAGAAGTTATGAAATACTTCATAATTATTCGAGGTCCGCTAGGAATAGGAAAAACTACAATAGCAAAGAATCTGGCAAAGAAGCTTAATGGTTATTACGTATCCATCGACAAAATTCTTGAAAAAAACAAATTAGATAAAGTAAAGGGTAAATCTATCCCATTGAAAAATTTTATCAAAGCAACCGAGATAGAAATTCCTAGCATAAAGAAAAAGCTAACAACCAAACCAATAATATTCGATGGAAACTTTTATCACAAACAGCAGATACGTCACATGATTCGAAAACTAAACGCACCACATCATATATTTACTCTAAAAGCCCCGATCGAACTGTGTGTAAAGAGAGATTCTGGAAGGAAAAAAGCCTACGGAAAGGCTGCGACCTATCAAGTATACAAGTTAGTATCGAAATTCGACTCTGGAAAATCCATTGATGTGAAGAATAAAACTGTAAATAGTATCGTTAAAGAAATCATATCATCTATAAAGTGACAATTATGATCCACCCATCTGAAAAAATAATGCGAGAGCGTATTGCTTATACAAAAAGGAACTCAGGAAAACAGATTCAGCCGACAGGCTGCTTCATTATCAAAGAAAATAAAATTGTATCGAAGGCTTTATCATCGACTCAGAAAAGTCATGATACGACAGCCCATGCAGAGATCAATGCGATAAGAAAATTATCCAAATCTAGAAGGAATAATAGTCTGAAAGGTTATTGGATTTATTCTACCCAGATGCCTTGTCCAATGTGCGCATCAGCCATAGTCTGGTCGGACGCGGAAGGAATTATATATGGATGGAATGGCAAGAACGGTTGGATAGATGTTTATTTCAAAAAATTTAATGTCAGGAAGATAATCAATATGACGAAACGAAAGAAGATCAAAGTTTTCGGGACTTTTCTATAGGAAGAGTGTATGAAGATTAGGGGGTATGGAAAGAGAGTGAAATGAGGTCACTTCAAATTACGACCAAGGAATCGTAATCACAATCTGTCAGTAACAGTTGACATTTATCATACAATCTTTTTACTTCCTCAGTTCCCATATACCTAAAATCCTGAATATTAAATTTTTCATCGAAGAATACGGCAGGTACTACATCAGTTTTTTCCGGAAATCTCTTTTGGATTGCATTATAATCAATTTTGGATAGTTCACATTCTTCTGGTTTGAAATCCGCTCGATTCATGATATCTCGCGGGTACGCTCCCTTTATTTTTCTGAAGAAGCAACTGTATTGATCGGTATGACATGCTGGTCCAACCGGAACAACCGAAACTTCTATTAATTGTGGCGCATGAACTCTGATATCTCTGACAATTTGGATATTGCCTGATGTAAGACCTTTTGGCCACAATTCCCTTCTTGATGTGGAATATCCTACGAAGATACTATCATTTGGGTTTGTTTCTTTCAAATGGTTCAGATATTTCCTTATTTTATTCAAATCATCTGAAGATCTAGATTCAAGATAATGTCTGAATATTGCATCTCTTTCAAGTTCATTCAGAGGAACCGAGCACAATCTCAAACTATCTTCTATGACATAAACTTGCATTAATGGGAATCCACTGTTGTCAACTACAATACACGGTCTGATTTTCATTTCAAATCCTCCTTCTTTCCGAATACTCTTTCATAGGATTTCGTAAGGCAAATATCCATTCCAGCGTATAGTGGATCTGGCATACCCTTAAGTTTTGCAAATGTGTAAGCAGAAGACCTGCAACCTCCTAAACATAAATCCTGATATTGGCAATTTTCAGAAGTACAGTTCCCAGAAAGCTTCTCTCTCAGAGTATTTTCTCCAAGGTCAACTACATTTTTATCTATATTCACATCGCCATCTGGAGTGATATTTCCTATTTTTGAAATATCTGGGTCGGAAATCAGGAAAAAACACCAATAAATGTTACCAGATTTCATTGAGATGCCATAATAATCCTGATTGATCGCTGGGCATAGATATGGTGACTTTGTCCAGAATTGTTTGGATTTTTCTATCTTTTTTCTGGCTTCTTCTAAACTCTTACCATAGAAATTAGGGCCAAAATTAATGTTGAATGAAAGGTATAGTTCATTCTCATATTGTTTTTTCATGTTTTCTGAAGATGGTATGATTATATTCATATCATCTTCAACTAGCGATCTCTCCATATCTCTGGAAGTTCGTGGAATGAATCTGAGAAAACTGATTTTTTGAACTCCGAGCTCATAACAACTATCACATAAGGGTTCAATGCTTCTTGCAGTTTTTTTATCGAGAACATTGTTCACGGTTGCTTTCAGTCCGCCGTTTTTAACTCTTCGGATAGAATCTTTTATTCTACGATATTCTGCTTCGGTATTGTTGTTAAAGTATGTCTGTTCCTCTGGATTGGAATAAAGGGTTATCTTTACTTCCTCTACTCCAGCATTCTTTAGTCTACCCACAAACGAATCCGTTATGTTCAAGCCGTTGGAAAGGACGCTCTTTTGATTGAACCTTGAAATCGTTTGTAACAGGTATTGGCTTGTTGTGATTTCTTTGGGATATATGAAAAAGGATGAGTTTTGGAACTTATCGGATATTCCTTTGATTAGTTCATCCTCGTTCTCAGAAATCGAAACATCTATTGGCGCTGGTTCGACGTAAAAGCAGTGGTCGCATCCCATGCTACAAGGATTGCCTACGTTCAGGAAATCTATGTTTGAAGGATTATCTCGATTATTTTTCATTCAATATCACCTATAGCATATTTCACGGTAGATTCTGCCAAAGTTTTTATAGTATCCAATAGCACAATATCAACATCTTCCTGCTTCAGTAGAATCGGTATGTCTGTACATCCAAGAACTATAGCGTCTGCCCCCAATTCTTTCATCTCAGCAACAAGTATCTTTAACGCTTCTTTATCCGATTCAAGTTTTTTACCGGCAAGAATATTGAGAATGATCTCCGTAACCCTTTCTTGTTGCTTGGGAATTATCAGCCCGATTCCGTATTTTTCAAGAATTTTATCATATAATTTATTGTCTATTGTGGTCGCGGTTGCGAGCAATCCTATTTTCCTACAGTTAGTGGATTTCGCTTTTTTGGCTACCTCTTCAATTATGTTCAGCATCGGAATAGATGAGTATTTTTTCATCTCATCGAAAAAATAGTGTATTGTATTACAAGGCATGACAATAAAATCAGCACCAGCGTATTCTAGTTTTCGGATTCCTTTCACAAGGAATGGCATTATCTTTTCTGGATCCTTTATTCCATTGACTATATCTGGAATGGGCAGACTGTAAATAAAAATTTCTGGGAAATCTCTATCATATTGAGCACCATATTGTTTTTGGCATTGGTATATTATTTCCTGATAGAATAATGCGGTTGCTTCAGGTCCCATGCCACCTAAGATGCCTATAGTCTTATTTTGTTTGATAGAGTTAGAACTAATTGGATTGCGCGTTACATTGCGCACAATGAAGTTCGTCCCGCACCACAGTGGGGACATTCACCTTGATTTTTCACCATAATCACCACTAGTTACTACTTCATAATGGTCAAACTACTATATAAAGATTTGGTCTCTGGAAAACATATTTTACCTTTTCGTGCCTCCAAACATTTAATCTATATTCTCCAACATATATGTTACTCTACAATCGAAATCTATATATACCACTTATGGGTAGTAACTCATAGGGATAGCGGTATGAATAGCAAACAGAAGTCAGATTCCATAAAAGGTGTTATATTTGGATTAGGTTTCCCTATCGACTGGCCTGCTAAAGGATATTCCATAACCGAGGAACTAGAGAAGAATGGCTATACGATAGAGAAACTTGACGGAAACAAAGATACTGGTAGTGTTTATCATGCTCTCGCTACCAAAGATGGTAAGAGTGTAATGCTTGTATATGCTGCAAGAGTTGGTCGTGATCCGGAAACTAAGACATCCTGGCACATCGAAGATGATTTCTACAATAAAGAGCATATTGGAAACCAGACATACAAACGAGAATGGATCGAAAAAGAACTTCGGGATTATTTCTGGGATACCGATATACCGAATGCTATAGGTATAGGAGTTGCTGGTGCTAGAAACGGAATTGAATGCGGCAATGATGTTATGATACCTACTGAGGCTAGTTACTTTCCACATGTACCGAAGACTGATGATGAAAATCCTAATTTTGAAGGAGAAATAAAATCAAAGGGTGATGAAATTTTAGTATCTAAATTATCTTCAAAGCTTAAACAATACGGGAATGTTGTGCATACTGGAATGAGTCAATCCCAGACCCAATTCAGACTTACCAAGTATGCCCAGAATTTCGGAAAAAAATTGTCAGAAATAGAAAATTATATGTCAGCGGACATGGAAACTGCTGTATTGTATTGTATGCCGGAACAAAAAATGGAAAAAAGGCTGCTTCATTGCTTATTGCTAGCGATCCTCCCGGTCATTCGGGTATGGAATTTATAGGAAATCCTGAGGGAAAACTACCCGTCATGGCTAGAATTGCTGCTGATGTGTTATGTGGAATGTAGAAGGTGTGAATATGAGCTATAAAACTAAAAATGTCATGAAAGATACAAATCAGAAATTTCTTGAAACTAGTTATGCAGATATGCTTAGAGAAGGATGTTTGTATCATGGAACAAATTCTCATTGCTTAGATAGTATAATGACCTATGGGCTCCATCCGACAAAGAGACTACCAGTTTTTGATTTAGATGAACTGAAAAGATTCAAGGATTTATGCACAAAGGTTGGAATAACGACCCTTCATTTTCTGGATCATGATAATATTAGAGGTAGCGTTTCATTAACAGCAAAAAGAAAAATTGCAGAATCTCATGCAGGTTATGGTCTGGGAGAAACTGGATATAATGTGACCTGGGACGGCGGACGGGCACTGCGAGAAAAGTCCTATATGATGACAGCTGCGGAAAAGAAGTTTCTCATACAAATTGTGAAAAAATATAAAAATCTGGAAGATACTGCGGAACCTATATTGCTCCACATCGATATCAGTTGCCCGGAAATCCCAGTAACATGGTTTCATAGTTTTGATGAATTTGTGAGAAAAATGGATTCTATGGAGTTACCTTCGTGGGAAAAGGCGATTCAGGCTCTTCCAGATTTCACCACAGATGGTCTAGATACCATTAGGAATCCGATCGGAAAGAAGTATATCAAAAAAGTTGAATTTTTAGAGAAGGAGTGAAAAAATATGAAGAAAGAAAGATTTAAATTGAGTGATGATTCGAATTTGCCAGAAGGGCAGACTAGCACGATATATGGCGATGCCGTAAAATTAGGAGTCAGCAGAAGGCATGTTGTCGTATATCAGACACCTGATATTTCTGACAGAGATCTTTCTTGTGTTATTAATGGATACGGGCGGATGCTCAGGGACTGCGAGATGCCATATCCAATAAAGATTATACCAGTCAAAATGAAGATGAAAAATGATTTTATCGAGGGCTGCATGGCGGACGATCCAAGATATGGCGGTAGCAAGAAATCCATGCACATAGGCACATTGTTAAAATATCTCAGAGATACTGAATCGGGTGCAAATTATCAGATATCTCAATCAAAGATGCCGCATTTTACATCGGTTATTGTTCCGAATGAGCTTCTTAGTCCGGGTGTTGTGACGCACGGGTCTTCTATACATCCTTATAGTGTGATATCACTGTTTGATTTCGGATATAGCAGTGATCCATCTGAAAGAGCTCTGGAGATATCCATGATAGCAGCCCATGAATTTGGTCATATGATGGGTCTAGTCGAGAATGAAAACAGGATATACCCTGGATGGCATTGCGGAACTGATGTTTGTATGATGAACGGTACAGTGACTACAAACCCACAATATAAGGAGCTTATGAAAAGCGGTAGTTCTCTTATTTGCGGCGAGTGCAAAGAGGATATGAAATATCTGAATGAGAAAACACAAGACGTACTGAGGAGATGAATTATGTTATACAATTCAAGCGGAAAACCAATCAGAGAATTGAAGCCAATAATAGACGAAATGCTAGAGAAAAATATACCGTATAAACTAGTTTCGAAAAAAGATGATCCTGGTTTCGGATCTTATCATAGAGATTTTTCCAAGGTCACAGTGACATCAAAACATACAGGGAAGGAATCAACGGCTGTCCTCATTGATAATTGTGAGATACATGTAGGTGATTATGTACCGGATAGATTCAAGCCAATAATTGCAGCCCACGAATATGGTCATGAGCAAGGTCTTACCCACGAAGAAATATGGAATCTTGAATTGGCAATGGCAAATCATCTGTCGAAAACAAACAGCGATCAGGTATTGAAAGAAGATTATATTAGATGGTCATCTTCGAATGAATATTTCGAAGGAGTTCGAAATAATGCCGGACTTCAATCCATACAAGAAAGACGAGATCTCCCGGAAACAAAGTATGAATATTTTAAAAAACTGTTCGGTGCGGAAATAGTACTGAAGAGAAAAGACGGTGAAAAAGGGTTTGTAAAAGTTTATTGAAAGGTGATAAATTATGACCAGTAAAAAAGACTCCAATGACAATTCAGATACAATGAGAGAAATCGCTCAGATGATGAATGAAAGATATTTGTATGGCATTAGAGCGCAGTATAGACAGTTGCTCGATCAGGGCACTTTTGTAAAACCAGAAGACTTTGTTGAAAAAAACTGTGGCAATTATTCCCAGGAAGACAGAGAATATCTTCTTGATATGTTCAAATCCTATTTTGAAGACGTTAATGGCAATGTTTCTTACCCAACGACTGAACAAGAACTGAAAGCAAAGTTAAGAAAACACGACCTAGAGATTAAAATTCTGGAAAGTGAGGAAACATATGATTTTTTATCCAATCCTAGAAATCGTACAGAATATAGCATGAAAAGTTATTTGTTCAGAACTTACAGCGATATTTCTGATGTATTTAACTACGAAGAATTTGAGAAAATTCTTAAAGGCCTGAGATTTCGTGCATTTATTTATGATAACAGAGGAATGATGTCACAAGCTTTTCATGATGGTGCAGTTGAGACAGGCGATGAACACTATCTTAGATTTGAAAAACTTGTTGAAAAATTATCTGAAGAAGATTCACAATAATGAGTAAGTTTTTCTAGTTAGTAGATACGGACCATAATACTACATGTGTAGACAAGAATTAAAGAATGCGAGAAAAGACTATACACATGGATTGCGAAATGGAAATAAAAGTGTTCAACGTTGTAGGGTCATTCTTTATCAAAGAACAGAAGGAGGTTCATAAAGACATTAAGAATTCACGTCGTGGAGCATGGCAGAAAGCGCTGAAAGAATCTGGTGGCGATAAACAAAAGGCATTAGTTATCTTGAAGAACTCCCGAAAACTGTCAGACTAAAGTTTGTAGATGAGGATATGGAGTTCTTTGGGATGATGTCATCTCAGGAAATCGCATCCTTTGAACTGCGGAAATATAGATGACCTCATTTTAAGAAAGTCTTACTAATAGGTATTACGCATTTATTGTCTATTATGCATTTTCTTGTGTATCTCTCTCAGCTTCTCGAAAGTACCGTCTGCTTCCAGCTTCTGGCGTAGAGCTTCAATTTCCTGCTCTTCTTTCGTCATACGAAATGCCATAATACTATATGTATGATCAAGAATTAAAGAATGTGAGCAAAGACTATCATGATAACAAACAACTATCGGAAACTACACATTCCAGACTCTATTTTATTTAAATAACCGTTCAAGGTATATTATTTCTATGAATGCTAAATACAAACTCAAACACGATCACATTGAGGATAGTGAGGGTAATTTTTCAGACGCATTTAGACCTATGGTACCAGTTACAATATTGGGAGACGACCCAGAAAACGGTTCTGATACATTCGCAATTATAGATAGTGGTTCTGACGGATGTGTGTTGTCCCGTGATTTGGCAGAAATAATTGGGATAAAGGTAGAAGGAAAGAAACAATACGATTTAGATGGCTTGGGCGGTAAAGGTTTTGTAAAGGCAATCAAAACAGATATAACAGTTCTAATACGATATGACAGAGATAAGTTTCATAGTGTTTTTGCACGTAGAAAAATTCAAGTCAATGTTCCTGTTGATTCTAATTTATGCGACCAAACTTTGATCTTAGGCAGAAGTCCAATTTTTAATATATTCGATGTGTTTTTTTGTTGCAGAAATGATTATTTTGAATTAAGGAAATTAACCAGAGACTAGATTATTATAGCTTTGTTGGACGGGGCTTTTACAATGAAAGGTCTTTCGCCTTTATGTGATTTTCTAAAATCTGCAACAAGTTGCTTTAGATTTTTACCATGCTCAACCACAGTACCCTTGGACATTATAACCCATTCTCCAGAGAACTCGCTAAGGTCTTTTTCCATGAATTGTGTAAAATTATCGGTTTCAGCTTTCATATGTAACACCTACTTGAGCATAGCTTTGGTATACAAAAAAGTATATCAAATACTATACTAAATAATATACTTTTTGCGATATTTAAGCATGGAGAAAAGCTTTAATTCCTTCCTTTCGCATGCCGAAACAATGAAATTTGATCATATGTCATTATGTGTGATAAGTGAAAAATTATGAATTTCTAACCTTTTTTCCCTGTTCTTTGAAAAACTTATCGAACTTCTTTTCGAGATCCTTCAATTGTGAATACATGTCATCGCTGAGCTTACTGTCTATTTCTCTGGCTTGATCGAGTTTTTCTTCCATCTCCAATGCTACTTTCAGATCCAGCGGAGAACCGCATATTTTGCAAAAATTTGAAGTTGCTTCATTTACAACATTGCATCGTTTGCATGTTTTTGGCCCTATCTTTGTTTTTTCCTCTTCCTTCGGCTTTATGCCATATGTTTTATCGATAATACTTTCCAGATCGCGGCAACTCAGATGGGCATAGATGGCTGTCATGCGCGAGGCATCGGTCCAGCCCATATAGATTCTTACCTGAGGCTCTGGAACGCCGAGTTTGAATAGTCTTGTTGCGCAGGCATGACGAAAGGCATGCGGATTTACCGCCTTTTTTACTTTAGCTAGTTTGGCGATATCCCGAATTAGTTTTCTTGCGCCATTATACGATAATGGTATTCTTGTATAATCTTTTCCAATCGTTCGTCTCATCAGAAATAAAGAACTGTCGGGATCATCCCTCAGGACATGGTTGTTAAGATAATCGCGGAGCGATGGTATTGAAGCATGGATAGGGATTCTGCGCATACCTGTTTTTCCTGTTAGCATGACGTAGGCTCGTTCATTTTCAAACTTGATATTTTTTATTTTTATATTCAGCAATTCTCCTATTCTTGCGCCTGTTTCATATGCGAGATAGATGAATGCTTTGTCTCGGTCGCACTCGCAGGAGTTCAGAAGCTTGAGCAGGTCATCTTCAGTAAGAATTTCGTCAGGCAATTTTTTCTCCTGCTGGGTTATTGTAGTTTCAAACCAGTCAACCGCAGGAGGATAGACACCCTTCTTTTCCATATCGAATATAATTCTCCATAATTTTTTGACAGCAACCTTATGATTTCGTTTTGTTTTATCCGACCATTTTTGCTTCTGTATTACTCCGAGAACTTTGGTGATATCTTCTTTCGTGCAGTCCATGAAATCCTTGTCTAGATTTTTTGCAATAAACCACAGTGAATAAAGGTCTTTGTGTATGGTTGATAATTTTTGTCCTTTGGCATGACAATAGTCAATGAATTTCTGAATATGCTTTTTGTTAGAATCCAAAATATTTTCTTCTGCTGAAATTGTTTTTTCTATGCTTGCCATTCTCTTTTCGAAATCATGAATGTCCCGGTATTCTTCTTTCATATCACTAATATGGGACGTATGCATATAAAGCTACTACCATAGTAGTGGGCCCGACGAGATTCGAACTCGCGACATCCTGCTATCTTTCCACCTAGTAAACCCATACTTCCGATTCTTTTGGGGTTCACCAAGACCTTTTCTTCTAAAAGAAAAGGGATTGGTTAAGAGGCAGGCGCTCTACCAGACTGAGCTACAGGCCCATTCTTCTGAATGGTCCATATCTCAAAGTTCTTCGAACTTCAAGATACCGACCCAAAGTATCATATCAATATTGAATAGTATTTATAAAGTAATGTTATAAAATGTTATTATGATCGGTCTTAAAGTCGGAGAGATGTACGATGTAAAAATAGTGGATAAGAGTACGAATGGTAGAGGGGTCGCCATAATCAACGAACATATTGTGTTTATCCCGGACACCAAACTCGGGGACAATGTTAAAATAAAAATAGAAAAGATATCACAATTCTTTGCCATCGGATCCAAGATATCAGAAACACCGATAAAATCCATTATGATCAAGGATCCTGATGCGATGATCGAAGATCTTATACGGAAGAGGGAGAAAGAAAGCAAAAATGACTGGGAAGAACCATTGGATACAGATAGATCAGACGGAACTATTGATTGGGATGAGATCGCAGATAATCTGGAAGAGGAGAACTAATATCATCGAGCAAAAAAATCGACTTTGGTTCGTATTTATCCTTTGATTCTCAGAGTATGATTATGCGAGAAGTAATTCTGGACACAAATTTTCTCATGATACCTGGAAAATTCAAAGTCGATGTTTTTCATGAATTGGCTCTAGAAGGGTTCGAGCCAGTGACACTAAAAAACTGCATAGAGGAACTAAAAAAAATATCAGAGAAAACGGGAGCACAAGGAACATATGCAAAAATAGCCCTTGAGATCGTTGAGAAGAATGGAATTCCTATAAAACGGAAGGTCATACAAGCAACTGACAATGCTATAATACAGTATGCGATAGAAAATATATGTAGTGTTGCTACAAATGACAGGGAACTCATAGAAAGACTCAAGACTGCTGGGATTAAAGTAGTACGACTGAGACAAAACAAGATGATAGTAGAAGAATAGATGAATACAACCTCTCTGGATAAAGCTTTTAATAGGTTTTATGATATGCTCTATATTACTGCAAATTCAGAGCAACTGATGAGAGCATGTCATTTCGCAGAACCCCTGAGTTCTGTAAGATGAAATCCGCAAAGAGCTTCGCTTTTTGGACAAGTGATCAAATATGTATAAAGTTCTAACCGCGGTAGACGAGGTACGAGTGCCTCCTACAAAATTCGATCTAGATATGGAAGACGGGATCAAGAAAAGTCTTGCTGAGCAGATAGAAGGGAAGATAGATCCAGAAACTGGTGTATTCTTGGCAGTAACAGAGATCCTTGATATTGGGGAAGGTAGAATAATACCAGAAGATGGAGCTGTTCACTACAAAACAAAATTCAAGGTTCTGGCGTTCGTTCCTGAATTAAACGAGATGCTACCTGGCTTGATAGTCGATATTACAGAATTCGGTGCATTTGCAAGAATAGGTCCTTTGGATGCATTGATTCATGTTAGTCAGATAATGGATGATAAAATATCGTATAATCCTAAAACCGCTAATATAATAGGGAAGAAAACTGGAAAAAAGGTTTCAACTGATGATATTATAAGAGCAAGAATCGTGGGCGTCTCTCTTGGAACAGGTGGCAGAAGCAAGATTTCACTTACGATGAGACAACCTACGCTTGGTGTTCTTGACTGGATCGACAAAGAAAAACGAGCTGCGAGAAAGGACGCGAAAAAGGAGAAGTGATTTTATGGCAAGAGCATGTAAGATATGTAAAAAAGTCATAGTGCAGGGGAACATCTGTCCTAACTGCAAGTCTGGTGAGACCACGACCAGTTTTCAAGGAATTATCACTGTTTTTGATATCAATTCAGATATAGCAAAAAAACTCGGGATAACAGCGCCTGGGAAGTATGCTCTACGGGTGTAAATCATGAAAATCGAAATTCTTAATGAACGAAAAAATCCTCATATGAAAAGAAAAGAAATATTAATAAAAATATCGCATCCTGGAGTATCAACACCATCAACGGTAGTTCTCCAACAGTATCTATCAAAAGAGATCGGTACAAACCCAGAGAAGATTGATATAAAAAATATCTTTTCCGAGGTTGGAATAGGACGTTCAAATTCAAAGATTTATATATGGGAAGAAAATAAGGTAGCTGATCTGTCGAAGAAAGAAGAAAAACCAGCTGAGCCATCGGAAAATACGTCAGTTGAAACACCGGCTCCGGTAGAGGAAAAGACAGAAACTAAAACAGAATAAGGAAGTTGATAGTATGGCGAAAGAAGTTGCAAAAACGGCTAAGGCACTGGCTCCTGCAGAAGCAGCTGCTGAAAATAAGGAAGCTGTGAAAGTCGAGAAGAAGAAAGAGAAGAAATCACAAAAGGAGCGACCACGCTCGAAGAAAAAACACACCAAAGTCCAGGTCTGGAAACTATATGATACAAAAGGTGGGCTTAAACGAAAGAATGAGAGTTGCCCACGATGCGGTCCTGGAACATTTCTAGCTCAATACAAACACAGAAAATATTGTGGTAAGTGTGGCTGGGCACTTGTGCAGAAAGAAGATTTTCAGAAGAAAGTTGCCCAGTGAAAGAATGATTTACGATATAATTTTAAAAGAAATATCTAATTCTCGCCCAGTACTAGGATTGATGAAACCAATACAAGAATAGGTCCTATCATGACACCCTGCAACGTCATGAGTGAAAGTATGCTGAATACGAGTCCTATTATGCCCCATGTATGTGTTTTGTGTTTGTCACCGGATTTTATTGCTGATGATGCAAGTAGAATAACTATGCTGCAGATGATCCCCCAGACACCAAATCCTATTATTATGCCGCTGACCAAAGCACCGGCAGAGGTTGCTATAACCGGTGCCATTGCTAAAAAAAGAATACCCAGAATTATCACAGCTATGCCTGCTATGAGTGTTATCAATCCACCCGCGAGCATCAAGCCATAGGCGGTGTTGTTGTATCGTTTCTTCGTTTTTTTGATTGCCATGATATCATCACATGTGAATATAATCAAAAGAAAAATAAAAAATATATAATTTCATCTCAGTTGTCTGAATTGATCATCCTTTCGAAGACAACTTGTGTTTTTTGACAAATTCCCAAATTTTCTTTGTCATCTGACTCGGTGCAATTGGGTGAGAACCAAAAACATCCTCAAGGGTCTCTGATCGTCCCTTGAATGATATCTGATAACCACCGAATGGTTTTTTTGCTGTCATATGTTATCACTATAGCTAAATTTGATTCGGGTGTTTATATAGGTTAATCGCGAATCGTGTGTATTGGTCATTTTCGGCTGTTCTACGTGGTTTTTCCTTGATATTTCAATAATACCTATTTATAGTTTTCTCTACAAGTGGGAGAGGAGTGGGAAAATGAGTCAACCAGCGTATAGAGAAGAAATGGAAAAAAGGACGTCTTTGAGTATTTCTACTGTGGAGAATCTATTCGGTGGTGGTTATGATCTCTTTGGCGTATCCAAAGAAACTAGATGTCGACCAATGGAAGTAATAGATTTACTACGAGATTCTAAGACCCTTGATTACAAAAAATATCTCAGGATTCTTGTTGATCGGATGAGTAAAGAACCGGATCATCAGACAATGGATGGTCGTGCTAATTTTGATGACATTGCTCATACATTAGGTTATCCTAGTATTGTGTTACTCGGAAGAGATTTGAGACCTGATCCAACGCCAAGACGTTATATGGTATTGTTCAGACATGGTTGAATGGATGTGGCAAATATTATTTAGTGTTCCCACTAGGCGAATTCGTGTTATATAAATAAATGTTTCACAATTTGAAGAATATCTCGTTGCTTTGCAACTCGAATTCTCCAAAATGTTTTACATTTTGAAGAAAATCCAATTCTTGGGATTGTTTTTTAGCTTGATTAATGCGTATTTTCCTTTCATTGATTTTCCATCGAAGTCGATTACAATTTTCGATGGTGTTTTTTCTATGAGTTTGTATTTTCCTTTGTCCCAGATTTCGACTTTGCCTTTTCCATAACCTTCTTTTATCTCGCCCTCGAATTTTGCATAAGAAAGTGCGTGATCTTCTACCCGAATAGCAAGACGTTTTATGCCTTTCACTCTTGGCGGCTCTTTTGGAACTGCCCAACTCTTGAGAACACCTGTCATTGATAATCGCAAATCGTAATGCAAATGTGATGCGTCATGACGGTGAATAACGAATATTGACATAATATAATCTACAATCGGTGGGTTAAAAGTTTTATATAGTTTGTCATCTAAGTGGGAGATAGGTGGGAACTGATATGTTGTATATGATCGATAATACGAACATTGGAGTAGCGACAACGAGAATAAAAGGTATCGGAAGAGTTCAAGTTCGTGTCTTTATTGGGGACGAACGGAATGGAGAATATCATTCATTTTCAATGCTGGATAATGAAAGACCGCTAGCTGCGCCATATCTTGAAACTGATCAGATGCGAAAAAATGCGATGGCTTCGGAGATGGCTGCAGAAGAAGTGGGTACTACATCTCATGATTTTGAGTGTAGAGCATACGAATCGACTGTGTTAGAAGAACAACGTATAGCTCGTTCTCAATGTGCTGCAGCAATACGAGGTTCTAATCCAAACAGGACTGATATCACAAACTACGCTCAGATAATAAAACGACCATCTCCGAGATTTGCAGACCCAAGATATGATGAAATGACCGGTGAAGAAGTTGCAAGAGGGGAATTGGAATAATATCTCCCTTAATAATTTTTCTTACTATCTAGTTCTTGATGAATATGATTTGTCTTGGTATTGAGTCAACTGCACACACATTTGGTGTGGGTATTGTGCAATCTGATGATAATGAAAAGATCGAGGTTCTTGCAAACGAACGTGTGATCTATAAGCCTGATGCGAACAAAGGCATCAAGCCAGATGATGCTGGCAAACACCATATAGAAAATTCAATGATTATTCTTGAAAACGCACTGAAAAAGGCTGGCTTGACGCTTGATAACATAGACATTGTATCATTTTCAGCAGGCCCTGGACTTCCACCTTGCTTGCGCGCTGGTGTTGAACTTGTAAAGAAACTTGGTAAATCGGCGATTCCTGTTAATCATTGTATTGCACATATCGAAATAGCAAAATGGGCAACTGGACTGAATGATCCTGTCACATTATATGTTTCTGGTGGAAACACTCAGATCATTGCATTTGCTGGTGGTCGATATCGTGTATTTGGAGAAACACTCGATATCGCGATCGGGAATGCTATTGATAAATTCATGCGGGAAACTGGTCATGACTTTCCAGGTGGCCCTATTATGGACAGAAATTGGAAGGAAATTGCCGATTTATCAGACACTGAAAATCATTACATAGAATTACCGTATACTGTGAAAGGTATGGATATGTCGTTCTCTGGTCTTTTAATATCAGCAATTAGAAAACACAAGGAAAATCCAACTGATGAGAATTTCAAGAATATCTGCTTTTCATTCGAGGAAACTGCATTTGCGATGCTTACTGAAGTTACTGAACGAGCGATGGCACATACAGGAAAGACTGAGTGTGTGGTGACTGGTGGCGTGGCTGCTTCTGAGCGATTGAAGAATATGCTTGGGATCATGTGCAAAGAACGCGGGGATGTATTCGCGGCATGTCCGCGCGAATACGCAGGTGATAATGGTGCAATGATTGCATTAACTGGATTGATATATCATCGCCGTGGTCAGAAAACGATTGACCCAATGAAGGCGGATTTCAACACCCGATGGCGCACGGATGATGTTGATGTGATTGAGTGATGATCCGCGTTATTCACTATTTTCTATGTGAATTTGTTACGGACGTATGACGTCTCAAACATATATCTTTATAATATATGAGATAGACATGAAAATATTGGATGTTTAGCCCATTTAATTTGTCGATATGGTCTTATTCTATCCGACTGTGAAACTGGTTGATAGGTGAAAGAATGTTAGAAGTTAGAGAATATAGAGTACCTGTTGAGAAGGGTGGTCGTGCTGAGATTGTAACGCTCGGCGTACATGCTGTGGGGAGGGATGGCATCATGCTGACAGAGGATACCAGGTGTGTTGAGATTGGTAGCTCACAGATCACCCCTTTTTCGACTGCAAAAAAATATGCGCTAGAAACATATGGTGTCGATATCTCGCTTACACCTGAGCAGTATGGTAAACGACTCAAGAGGGGACGACTGAAGAACCGTAGGTTAACATTCCTGATATATTGACTTGATTCTGCGAAGGATTACCAAAATCTTTATAAACCCCTGGAAGCCGTAGATAGATCTGTAGTGAAATTATATGTTAGAAGTAGCTAGCTTTACGAAGTTGTTTTTATGGTTCAAGCAGAAATTCGTTCTGATGACCACAGAAATGACCGAAAGGAG
>JBDRFU010000007.1:0-16552 GCA_043818435.1 Candidatus Aenigmatarchaeota archaeon | reverse complement strand
TCTTCTTGCAGCCATTTTTTCATCCTCTGAGAATTAATTGGGAATCGGGGGTTATAAAGATCATACTTTCTTCAATTCCTTTGCAAATTTGTACCCAATCAGCTTATACACCAGTCTTGCGCAGAGGAAATTAGGTGCATGCATATTCTTGATTGGTGCGAGTTCCACGACATCAAAACC
The DNA here is from genome assembly GCA_043818435.1 of Candidatus Aenigmatarchaeota archaeon. Classification (GTDB taxonomy): domain Archaea; phylum Aenigmatarchaeota; class Aenigmatarchaeia; order GW2011-AR5; family JACRAC01; genus JBDRFU01. The sequence goes on along the minus strand of JBDRFU010000007.1, from coordinate 16,372 downwards.
AACAACATTCTTCTGTTCGCATACTCTTCGTAACAGTTTTATAGCAGTATACCAATCAAGACCTCCTGGTTCAGGAGTACCGGTTGCTGGCATTATTGATGGATCGAACCCGTCAACATCAATTGTTATGAAAACATTTTCACCAAGTTTTGATATTGCATCATCAATCCATCGATCAGTGCCGTGTATATCCTTTGCACAGAATATATGGTGTTTCTTTCCTTGCTCCGTTCGTAAGAACTCAATTTCTTCAACATCCTGGCTTCTTATCCCGACCTGTACAAATGATGTCGCGCCGAGATCAGAGACCCTTCGCATAGCGCATGCATGACTATATTTATTAAAATCATATTCATTCCTGAGATCCGAGTGAGCATCTATCTGAAGTACAGATACGTTTGTATATTTCTTTATCAGTGCCCTTGCCATCCCAACGCTTACAGAGTGCTCCCCGCCTAGCATCACAGGAAACTTCCCAAGAGCAAGAATATCAGAAACTTTTTCCTCCACAGCTCTCACAGTAGCCTCAGCTTCCTTTTCTACCTTGACTGCTGGTAGCGTGTGAATACCAATATTCAGCGCTTCAACGCCAAGTTCCTCATCATACCATTCAACCTGATTTTTTGATGCTTCGATAATTGCTCGAGGTCCGTCGTCAGTTCCCTTACCAAAGGTTACTGTTCCAGCAAACGGTACAGGTAAAATAAAGACCTTTGACTTCTGGTTATCACAATACTCCGCTGGTATGCCAAGAAAATTAAAAGGAATTTCCATATTTTATCACTCAAAATCTAATTTCAATCCGGCTTTCGGCAATTTCTTTGGTGGAGCAGGATTTTTCTCAAGTCGTTCCATAACAGCCTTAATTATTAGTGGCCATGCAATAGTGGCATCAGAAAAAACCTCTGACCATTTTCCACCCTCACTTCTCGGAATAAATTTACCCCAGGACACACCTTCAGAATAAGTACATCCTGACAGTCCGCCATCCTGTGTCAATGCAGTACTGATTCTAACACCATACTTGAATCTCTTGAAGAATTCATCATCTTTAACGCGGTATTTTGACAGCTCACTATCTTCCTTGAATCTGAACCTGAGAACATCGAGAAACGGTCCCACCTGCTGTGCCCAATTTCTTGGGACACCACCGCCAATAGTGAAAATTCCCAGAGTCTTCTGGTGTCTTATTATATTTGCATAATATTCAAGATCCTCCATTGCATCAAATGCGAATTCTCCTCGTCCCATCAAACGTTCCTTTATATTAAAAAGTCCAAAATCGAGACCAAACTCAGAATCCGTAAAAGCTGGTATGAAAACCGGAACACTCTTTTCATGTGCGGATTTCAATATTCCTTTACCTGGAACATTTTCTTTCAGGTATTTCCCTAACATATCGTTTATTCTCCAGCTGGATAAGATTTGAGTTTTATCAAATCGTGAGAAAATCTTCTTTATTATATTCTCTGCATCATCAAGATTCTTTTCTAGTTCTATGGTATCATATACTCTATTATATCCCTTCTCGTAAAGTTCTCGGTCTTTCATCTTATCAGGATCATATTTGAAATGAGTCATACCAGCAGATTCTATGAATCCATGAGCCATCAATGCACCAGTACTTATTATTGCATTAACCATTCCTTTGTCTATCATATCACAGACAACAAGTCCCATCTTCGCCATGGTCATTGCTCCTGCCAGTGTAAGAACAACAAAGCAATCTGGATCTCTGACCATAGCTTCTAGCGTATCTGCAGCTTCTCCAAGATTTCTGGCACCAAATGAGGTTTTACTCATTGACCGAACTATATCATCAACATTTTTACATTTCTCAAGATCTATCGATTCTAGTGGAACAAAACCATCTTCAAATCCATCGCGCCGAAATTTTCTGATCTCATCCGTCATATTCATTATATGACGCGTATTTTATTTATACTTTCATTTTTTAGAAAATTTCAATACGTTCGCAAGAAATCCTCTGGCTTTAGCCTGAGGATGAATTGCGTATCATAAACGCGCCTAACTATTTCTCAATTCAAAATAATAATCATGTAGGCGCAGGTCAGCGCCTGCGCCCTTAGACTCTCTTAGCGGTAGCTATCGGGTCACATGGAGGTGAAATTATGCAGTTTTCAAAATTCCAACATGCAGTCGGCAAAAACGTGCATCATTTGGAGTGGTGCCCGAAATACCGCTATAACATATTTAGGCGTCTAGACATTATGAATGTTTGCGTTGCAGCGATTCGGCAGTCGGCGGCTAGACATGGTATCATCATAATGGAAATTACCGTTCTTCCAAATCACGTTCATGCATTTGTCGAATTACCAATGGATATGTCACCATGTCAAGCGATGCAGCTTCTCAAAGGCGGTTCAGCGTTCGAGGTATTCCGTGCATTTCCAAATCTCAGAAAGAGATATCCTAACGGGCACCTTTGGTCAAAGGGATATATGGCAAAATCTGTTGGTGATGTCACAATTGATGTCGTCAAGAATTATGTCCGCAACCAGTATGAACATCACGGCATCCAGCATCCCGAGCAGGCGCCGATATCGGCATATTTCGTCTAAATTGTTTTAAGCTCCCAGAAAATCCGCAGGCTTTAGCCTGCGGTTGGCTGGCTTTTTAAGAAGATAAAAAACTTTCACTTATGCAAGAACACAGCCGTAACCTTGTCTCTGGTTTTCTTCTCGATCCGCATGAATCCAAATCTTTCCCCTTGAATAATTGTGCAAACTTTTTCGTTGAGAATGGCACGTTCACCAATTCCATGTATTGTCTTTTCCGGGAAAACCACATCCATCTTCACGAACTCAGTTTCAGGTAACCAGTGAATCTTCTGTATCGGTTTGTTCTCAACACCCATGACATCGCTCGTCTTGTTTAGAATTATATTATATAATCCAATCAACCTGATTTCTGTATTGTGATATTTATTGAAATCTTCAAGATCTATCCAGAGTTTTCTGCCAGCTCTGAGTTGCCGCACTTTCTCTTTCTTCGGGTGTAGCTTAACAGATGCCTTCTTGAGAGGCGGATCGATTACATCAATCGTAATAGGATCAGCTATGAAGAAATATCTATTTGCAATTGGATCTATGAACTTCCTATTATATGATGCAAGATTCTCAAAAGCTATCACTGCATCAGATGACTGTACACCAATATCCATAATCATATTTCTTATTGAGCCAGGCTGAAAACCACGTCTGCGGAGAGCACGTAGTGAACCAAGTCTTGGGTCATCCCATCCCGAAAACTTCTTCTCAGCAATGCCAGCACGCGTCAGGCTTTTGCTCAAAACAAACTCTCGGAACAAAAATCGGCCCAATGTTACAACCTGAGGATGTTTCCATCCAAAATGATCATACAGAAATCTTTGTTTTGTCTCGTTCGTGCTGTGTTCCTGGCCCCTGAGTATCGCGGTAATCTTGAGTTCATGATCATCAATTGCAGAAGCGAAATTATATAGTGGCCAGATCTTAGATCTCTTATCAAGTGGGTGCATTGATTTTTTCACAATCCGCATCGCAGACCAATCTCTAACAGCTGGATTTGGATCACTGAGATCGGTTTTAATTCTGAGAACAGCGCCGCCTTCAGGATATTTTGCGTTGATGAATTTCTCCCAGCGTGCTATGTGTTCATTTCTGCTTAGCTGCCTACACGGACATGGTTTACAATCATCACGCATCTGTCTCCACAGTTTCGGTTCGCATGTACAGATGTAAGCAAACCCTTTTTTCATGGCAATCGCAGCATACGTATAATATAGTCTCAGTCTTTTGCTTGCAACAACCTCTTTTTTCCATTTCAAACCAAGCCATCTAAGATCCTCACGTATCCATTTGTAGAACTTTTTCTCAGGGATCTTAACCTTTGGGTCAGTGTCATCGAATCTTAGAATCAACTTTCCACCATATTTTTTCGCATACTCGTACGAAAGCACAGCAGGTCTTGCGTTGCCCATGTGCAGTGCGCCATCAGGATTCGGAGCAAATCTCAGCACAACACCTTTTTTCACGTCAAGCTCTGGAAGACCTTTCTTATGATGAACCCGCTTGTCGAGAGCTTTTCTTAGACCGCCAAGTTCATCCAATTCCTTCTTCTGCTCGAGCTTAGACATCTCATTGACACTAGAAACCATATTATCTATAATAGATCTGAGTTCAGCCATTTTTTCCCTAAGATCAGGATACTGCGATGCAATCCTCCCCATGGCTGCCCCAGAGTTCGCAGTACCGCCATGCTCAACCGCATTCGATAGAACCGCACGCTTAATCTTCTTCAATATCTCGTCCATGAAGAATACTTAGTATTTTGGTTATAAAAAAGAAAAGAGAATGAGATGTAGCCACGAAGTGGGAATTTATTCAATTTAAACATTGGAGCCAAATAATCCAAGTGACGTATATGAAGAGGAAACGTTTTGATGATTATAGAGTGGGATTTCATGAAATAAGCATGGATTCGATACAGAAACTAACGCATACATCACGAATCGGAATTATTATAAAAATACCAAAATTGAGAAATACAGGAATGCAGCAAACATCAGATTAGATAGAATAAGACACCAGCTCAGAGATTTTCAAGATCAATATTTCGATTTGCGTGATCATACTTATTTTGTTATCTCTCCAAAAGGCTACGGTTTTTTTACAAAAAGACGATTTGGACTAATACCACGTATTCTGATACGTTAATAGTTAATATCATTTAAAGATTCCCGTCAATCTTCTACCATGCAGATATACCATAGAATCAAATACAAGGAAGAGGACAGTAAAAGATCTCTATCTGCTGCACAAAAACATACCATAGATGACTTCAACACCGATATGGTAAGATCAAATCGTAGATTACATAATAACAGGATTTCTGTCATCCGTCTGGGATATGAAGGAAGATTAGTATCAGTCGCCAGAGAGTACATCAAAAACCACACAGATCTCGGTCTGAATGATTATAGATACGCTATCATTGCAGACAACGGTGATCTGATATTTACAAAACTCCCATGGGGCACGTCAAATCTTACAGGTCGTAGAATAAAAATTTCACCATGAAAAACAGTTTTCTATTACCTACACATGAAAATACCAACAATATGAGTGTCTACTATAATGTACAAGGATGGGATTTGAATGATTGGCGATAAAAAAATAAATATCAGAGAAAGTAATCCGAGATTTGCTGATATTTTCTTTAGATATACTACTCTCATGCGCAGACGTTTAGGTGCCGGTGTAGATTCAACAGAGAAAGCTACCGAATCGTTGCGTAATCAGATTCTAGATTATGCTAGAGACTTGAAATCGTCAGATCCTTCTCTTAAAAGGTTCGGATATGTGAAAATCGTGCATGATGGTTTGGTTTATTCGAAAATTGGTTTCAGAAAGCACAAACTCTAATCCATAGTAGTACTCTAATCCTTTTTATAATGTAAATTAGAAATATGATATGTGAGTGTTATGTCCAGACTGCTCAGAGCAATCTATCTGATGGCATTGATCGTAGGGGTTATAATCTACATGAGTCTCATGGGTGGTCTTGATCATGGTGTAACGGAAATATTGCTACACATGATACCAGCAAGCGGGGTCGCTATCTTGTTTCTACTCGCGCTGTGTGTCATGGGTGAAGGAATCAAAGTGCACATCAAGGCCTTCGCACTTTTGTTGGTAATTATTTTTATCATTTCAATGGCCATATCCATGATTGGTTCTGTTCCGGGCGTGTCAATACCTACAGATGTATCCAATCTGAGTAATATAACAAATACATCAAATCTAAGCGTGCCCAATATAAGCACGTCTTGATAGATGATTCATTCTTATTTCTTTGTACGAATCTAGTATTAGTGATCGTTATGCCAGTAAATCCTCCTCAAGAATACTATGCCGCCGAACACAGATATAACCAGGCGCGCACAACCGAGGAGAAGATACTTGCACTCGAAGAGATGCTTAGATTCATGCCACGGCACCATGGTAGCGAGAAGGCATTAGCAGAGCTTCGACATCGTATGTCGAAATTAAAAAAACAAGTCGTGGCCCAAGCAAAAGCAAAAAGAGGTTCGAGAAAACAAGGGGTACAGAAAGAAGGGGATGCACAGGTATGTTTGATCGGTTTCACAAACTCCGGCAAATCGTGGTTGTTGGCAAAACTTACTGATGCCAAACCCGAGATCAGTGACTATTCATATACCACGAAGAAGCCGCATGTCGGCATGATGGATTATCATGGTATAAAAATACAGCTAGTAGAGTTGCCAGCAACATTCGCACCTAATGATATGAGTGTAGCGCGTACAGCAAACGCCATCGTTTATGTTATTCGCAACAACTCGGAAAAAATAGATCTTCTTAAACCAATGGAGGACAATTATCTCAAAAAAACAAGATCAATCACGGTAAACCCACGCGAAGAAACCGTTGAGCTCATAAAGGAAAAGATCTGGCATATGCTTAGGCTTATTCTTGTTCTAACAAAGGACAAGAAACCAATGTCCCTACAACGCGGAGCATCAGTCCAGGATTTCGCAGCCAAGATACACAAAGACTTCATCAAAGACTTCCGTTTTGCGTTTGTCTGGCGCGAAGTCAATGGCAAAAAAATCCGCATTCAGGCCGGACTAAATTATGTCCTACAGGACCGTGATATCGTGGAGTTGCATCTGCGGTAATATCAACATCCTACACAATTAAATCCTTTATACCCAACAAAATATATTATATTCTCATGAAAGACAAATCCGAAGCCCAACGCTTTAAGATATACTTAGCCATTGCAGCCATCTTCTTGGTGGTAGTAGTAGCTTACACGTTTCTTGCACCAGAAAGTGTGCTAACAACAGGGCTTGCATCAAAGAATAAAGATAAGACGCCACCAGTTACGATTGCATTAGCCACGACAACTAGTGGTGACTATCAGTTCGGGGAATGGGTCAATTCTGCAGTTCAAGTAATGCTAACATGTACTGACAATGTTGAGTGCAAGAGTACTGATTATTGCACTGATGACTCGGATTCATGCAAACCAAAAACAGATTACTCCCAACCATTTGAGATATCAGATGAGGGGATATCATATATCAGATTCTATAGCAAGGATACGAAAAATAATAAAGAGGATGAATCCAGTATTACGATAAAAATCGATTCAACTTCCCCAGAAATTTCAATCAGCTCACCTGTTGAATATGAATACAACGAATCTACAATCACAATAGAAATATCCGCAACAGATATGAATCTAGATACGGTATGGTTTGCAATAGGTGAGAACAATGAAACTTATTCAAGTTCTGCACAGAAAACATTCGAAGACGGATCATATTCACTAACAGCTTTTGCAATCGATGAAGCAGGAAATCTTCAATCCTCTTCAGTTCAGTTTAGCATAAACACAACATTACCAGAAGAACAACCTATAAAAAATGAAACAGACAATCAGACCGAGAATACAAACGAAGATCTGGATCAGATGATAAATCAAACAGACAACCTGACACAGAATCAGACAATAGAACAGAATCAGGAAGACAATCAAAGTGGCATCAATCAGACTACGACATTTTCCTATGGTATCTATGCAACCAAGAGCGATATAAAAACAAATATGCTGACAATCAGTGTGACAGTCAATGGTTCCACAGAACTTGGTCAGAATTTCACTGGTTCAGTTCCAATCATTATAGAAGATCAGGACAAAACAAGAATGGAATTTGAATGGGATTTCAATCAAACATCACTAAATCTCTCAGTTCTTAATATAACAAAACAAACAAATAGTGCATTACAAGGTTCCCTGATAGTTAGAGGATTGGATATCACACAATTCAACAAAACAAAAACCATCTCAGTTGATATGGTAAACAGATCCAATAGAACATGTTTGAAGGATATAGAAATCTCAAATATCTCTGAGATATCAACTACATGTAGCGGAGCAGCAGAAACACTACTAAACTGTCCGGGTTCCAACAGTTCCTACGCATGTGTAATCCAGAACAATATGTATGTGATAAGTGGACTCAGTCACTCCGGCGTGATCGAGATGTTGGATGAAGAAGAAAGTTGTACATCCAACTGGTCATGTAGCAATTGGTCAGCATGTCTACCAAACAACACACAGTCAAGAAATTGCACTGATCTTGCATTGTGCAATACTACAAACAGAACCGAATGGCAGAACTGTACATATTCAAATTCAACTAACATTTCATGCACAACTAATCAGGTCTGTGGTAGCTGGGCTTCGTGTTTATCAAACAATACACGACTGAGAGAGTGTACTACAAACATAACATGTAGTTATACAAGCGGAACAGTTGTGAATAGCACAGCAACAACATATCTAGGATGGCAGGATTGTGTATATAATCAAACAAACACATCAGCAACTGTTGCAGATACTCCAGCAACGGAAAATACATCAGACACAGAAGTTGTTGCACCTACAGTGCCAGATACCTCAGTAATCACACCACCAACTGATACGGTTATAGATATCATAAATAGTAGCGAGAACGAGAGTATAACACATACAGAAAATAGCACATCGATTTCAGGTAAGGTTATTTTGGGAGATTATGAGATAGAAAATCTCATTCTGGTAGCAATTATAGTAATCGTCTGCGCGGGTATACTTTTATTGATCTCAAGAATTAGAAAAAGAAGTATATCAGTCAAGCGAACAATGCAGAAATCTAGAAGCAAAAAACGAAGATAATGAGCATTTTTAACCAAAATATGTTCCCACCCATGCTCACCGAATGTTTTTATTCTGGGAAATGGATAATAATGAAATGAAAACACGAGAACTGTTTCCTTACCAGGAAGAATTACGATTCTCATCATATGAACTTAGTTTACTCGGAGGAAGAGGAATTGGTAAGCGTCGAACTCAGGCTAGACAAGATATTGGATACAATCAGTTCTCATTGCCTCTGATACATAGTGTTCCTAGAGGCGGTTATGCACCAGTTGATAAAAGAGGTCCTGTCCCAGTCGGTAACATCATGAGGTCGCTACGGTTGTTACATGATAAACTATCTAGTGAGCATCCGTATCATGGAAATCTGTCATTGACATCATCAGCAAAATCATTCGATATGTCAGCTGCACAACTGAGATATTGGGTTTTGAGAATTCTGGATGCCGACTATGATGGCATTTTTAACATATACCAGATACTGAATGTCGCTGGAGGGCGCTCTGCAGTTGCCAGTGGTATAGGAGATTTCTTATGCTTGGCAAATATCTATCGTGATACCAGAACAAAAAACCAGGAAGAGCCATACGAACTGTCAACATCCGATATGGGTAGAATAGTTGAAGCATATCGTAATGTAATACATTCGAGACCGAAACCGTCTATCGCTATAGAAGTCGATACTGAAAAAAAGGCCGATGATCTTGAACTACGAAGAGCAAAACTACTCAGACAGGCTAGAGAATATGATATAGGTCACACAAGCGAACAACAAGACTAATGTAAACAACCATTTTATGGATTTCTGGTACTAGATTATCAGGGTTTTTGATGAAAAAAACACAAAAAACAGCGATTAAGAATTTTATATATCAGTTGAGACGGCAATCAGCCATTCTTCAGTATGAGGGTATGGATGATGAACGAGCATCAATGAAGGTGGTCGAATATCTGCGTTCAGTGAACATTTCTAGGGATGGTATTCACAGACGACCAGATGGCATAGATGAATTATATAGACTGTTTAAGATTTATTATGATGCGGTGGATAATGGTGAAAAGCTTTCATTTCAAGAACTGACTAAGCGCAGTGATACTAGGATATTCTACGTCACAATCGCATCTATTCTGAGACGACTTGGATTACCATCACTTCATGGAAGTAGACAGGTCCAGAAACTCTCCAGTGAACAGAGAGATATTGTTGAAAAAGCTACTGAGATGGATACACCATTATCATACAGGGATATGGAAAAAATTACCGGAATACCTCATTATACTTTTTCCACTAAGGCTCGTAAAAAAGAACGTAAAAGAAAAGGAGGTCCCACAACTCCAGTGAATTATTTTGTAGCATATAGCCTTTGTGAAGCCCTAGATGCTGGAAATTTCACCAAGGCAGAAGCTATGGAGTATGCCGGTATTACATCAGAAGGTGGGTATGTGTTTGTGATTGAGTATAGGGATACGTTTCTGGGAGAGGTCGCCAAATTTAAGAGATATTGTAGAATCGATGTCTTACAATGAGAAGATATATTTTTAAAAAAAAGAAAAAATCGAAATAAAGGATCACGCCTTTATTTCTTCTGTCTGTTGTGCTAGTTTAGGCTCAGCTTTTACAGTTTCCTCTATTTTTGCTTCTGCCTGAATAACCGGCGCCTCAACAGATACTTCTGCTTGAGCAACTAGTGCTTCAGCAGGCTGCTCGGTTGCGGCTACTGCTGGTGCTTCTACCGTTGGCTCAGCTACTGTTGTGCTCACGGTCAATTTGGCAGCTTCCTTACTTTCTTCAACTTCAGTCATGATTTACACCTCATTTTTTATAAGATCCACAAAACCTCTCGGAAAAAAGGACCCGGCACAGAGACAATACTGAATGGCTCTGTGTAGTTTTTTGCCGTCAATCAATTCAGAATCCCAAAAATTTGGAATATTCAGTCAATACGAAACAAATTCTAGATAAGATTTTTGCCCCGTGTACGATATTTCTTCGGCTACCAATCACTGTAGCTCGTTCATATATATACTTTTTGGTTTTTCGGTAGTCATTATCAAAAAATTTTGATCAGTCTCATCAATTTAGATTGCTTTTTATGGTTTTCCATTGTGTTATGATTATGTCGATTAAAGCGGATAGATTGGATTGGGGCAAAATGAAGGAACATACTGAGCGAGCATTAGAAGGATTTTATAAAATGGATAGTAATCTCGCTTTTCCATATGGAGACATACCAGATTTTACACTGACTCCTAGAGGGTCTTGTATGGCAGAGATGACATTTCCTGTGGGATATCATGTCGGAGGAGAGGAAGCATCTTATACTGGACGTATGTATGTAAAAGTGTTCGGTTATGGTGATGGAACAGGCAACGAGGATATGTATAAGACTCGTGATTTGAAGTTTCCGTCAAGTTTACAACATGTGAAAAATAAGTCGAACCTCGTTCCTAGGTCATATGGTACTAAGATTCATTGTGGGCTATTCTTTCCTCTTTTCTCTTTAGATGAAACTGGTAAATTTGCATCCGATCATGTAGTTTCGCTTGAGGTGTATGGTATTGATTTTATTGATGGAACACAAAAAGTCCTCAAAAAAGAATGCGATCTTGGTATAGATCCTCATGGTTTTCGTGTTGCCCATACGGTTCCGATTACAAAGAGACGGCCAGACATACATCTTACTGTTGGAAGTTTGCCAGCTGGGAAGGGATTCGGGCGTTCTCATGCGATATTCAATGGACTTGATCATATACAAGTGGCTGGTTTAATATATGTCAATTATAACGATACTGTAGCACGAGTTGCAGCTGATGCCATAATAGAGAAATGGTTCAGATCTATAGAAAAGTTTTAGAATATGATTTGAGTCATCGATGCTTTTAAATTCTATATCCAATGAATATGTTAGTATGCCGGGGTAGCCAAGTGGTCAAAGGCGCTAGGCTTAGGAACTTTCCGTGACGATGTAGAAATCATGTTACGAAGTTACGATACCTAGTTGGTTAGTCCATTCGCAAGTTCGAATCTTGCCCCCGGCATTCTGAAGTTTAAAAACATCAAGTGGGAACAAGTGTAGTAGAAATAATTCAATCCAAATTCTCTATAATCTTACTCGAGATATCAATCACATTCTCATAATTTATTTTCGTCCTAAATATATCAGTAAACAGCTTGAGTTTGCCACCCATATTCATATTATCGAGATCAACCGTTACCGTATACTCATTGGATTTTCCAGCCATAAATGACACTTCATATAACTGGTATCCATCATCCTGGAGAATAACCCTTTTCAATGCTTTCGGCGAAAAATCAGTTGTCTCTTCCACAGTCGATCCTGGTAAAGGATTTTGCTCAAGAAGGGTTTTCTTCAAATTATAGTACGTGGCATCATTCACCATTGCTTTTCCAAACGTATAGTTAGAGTATCTTGTGTAAATAAGTTCTCCACTGGGCCCATATTTCGCTTCCACAGGCATTGTAACATAGAAATAGCAATTATTGAATGAAGCCGTAGCTATATGGTAATCCAACTTACTGGTAGCTGTCCCATCATCCGTAATTGCAGATATAGTATTTCCGAAGATCTCACTCAGATCGCTTGTCGTTATCACGTCTTCACATTCTATTGTCGTACCGACTGGCTCATAATCATTTGGAATCGTGCCATTATTTTGCAGAGGAGTGCTTTGATTATCTGGCGGACTCTGTGAAGTACAGCCACTTACAATGAGCACCGCAATTAATGAGATGATGATCAGAGGCAAAACAGATCGCATTTTCATAATAATATTACGTTTAAATCATATTTATACCAGGATACACAAATATATTATGGTAGGATCTTCCATCGCATACATTCATCCAATTGGTACGATTTCTTCTAAGATACAGCGTTGTCCAATAAATAGTTGCAGTGACATTTGTCAACACCATCGTGATTTTCATTGTACGGGTAAGATGTACATGCGACAAAGTGATGTTGATGATTTTGCACATGCTATCTGGAAAGCAGAGACCCAACGAGGTCGCCCTAGTGATGGGTTTAGAAATGAAGATGAGGAACGCGCACTTGCGTATTTTAGACAGATTGCAAAAGGTTCCCAAATGAAAGTATATATAATCCCAGATGCAGATTATACACGTTTAACTACACATGAAAGAGAACTACCACGTCGTTTATTTGAGACTCCTGACAATACTCCAAAATACATATCAGTTAAAGAATTGGAAGCAGCAACTTGTTGATGATGTGCTTCCGATTTTGTCAGAGACCCAGCGATAAATCGAAAAACTTCACGTTTTCTAACCAATAAATATCCCGCAAAGCAATTCTTATTCATGACAACAAGAGAACTCGTACTCCCCTTTAACAAAATTCGCCACAAAGACACAATTGTCGTAGGTGGCAAGACCTCATCACTTGGAGAAATGATCGCCAAGGTTAAGGTCCCAATACCGCAGGGATTCGCCGTGACCGCCGAGTCCTACAAATATTATATACGCTACAATAAGCTTGATGCACGAATCAGGAGAATAATTAGAAAAACAGATATCAAGAATGTCAATTCTCTAAGAAAAGCCGGATCCGAGATCAGAACACTCGTCCGAAATGGAGAAATACCAGCTGAGCTCGAAAAACATATTCTAGGAAGTTTCAAGAAATTAGGAGCTAAACGTGTTGCCGTTCGTTCATCAGCAACAGCCGAAGACCTACCGCGTGCAAGTTTTGCAGGTCAGCAGGCGAGTTTCCTGAACGTGGATGAGAAAAATCTTATCAGACGTGTCAAGGATTGTATGGCATCACTATGGACAGATAGAGCCATATCATATCGTGAGGATCATAAATTTGATCACTTTAAAGTATGGTTGTCAGTTGCTATACAGAAGATGGTAAATTCAAAAGCAAGCGGTGTTATGTTCACGCTGGATCCTGATACAGGTCATCGTGGATTTGTTTTCATAAACGGCGCATGGGGACTAGGTGATTACATTGTGCAGGGAAACACAGATCCGGATCAGTTTTACATTCACAAAGATACTATGTCAATTATATCAAAAAAACTCGGTGTCAAGAAACGAATGGAAATTAGAACATTACAGGGAGTGAAAGGAAAACAAACACCCAACACAATGAGAAAAAAACTTTGTCTCTCAGATTCTGACATACTTCGTCTTGCAAAATGGGCAAAACTGATAGAAAAACATTATAAGACACCTATGGACATCGAATGGGCAAAAGGTGAAGATGGAAAGCTTTACATCCTACAGGCCCGTCCCGAAACCGTTCATTCTCAGAAAACTCAAAAAACGATTCTCAAGGATTATAAACTCATCCAGAAAGGCAAACAGATATTAAATGGTCTCTCCATCGGACGAAGTATTGTATCCGGTGTAGTCAATGTCATTCCTGACATAAAACGTATCCAAAAATTCAGAAAAGGTCAGATTTTAGTTACACGAATGACCGATCCTGACTGGGAGCCTATTATGAAAATTGCAGGCGGTATAGTGACCGAGGTAGGCGGTAGAACATCTCATTGTGCCATCGTTGCCAGGGAGCTTGGTGTTCCCGCAGTTGTTGGAGCTGATGGTGCTACTAGAAAATTGAGATCCGGACAGAAAATAACAATCGATTGCACTGAAGAAACCGGAAAGATTTTTTCAGGATTTCTCAAATTCAAAGAATTTCATCACCAACTGAAAAAAATCCCGAAAACAAAAACAAAGTTATACATCAATGTCGGAAATCCAGATATAGCGCTTGATAATTCACAACTTCCTGTCGATGGCGTTGGTCTCGCACGTCAGGAGTTTATTATAAATTCATACATCAGTGAACACCCATTAGCAATGATAAAACAAAAACGCGGACAGATTTACATTGATCGCCTGGCAGAAGGAATTGCCAAGATCGCAGCTGCTTTCTATCCAAGGCCGGTTGTCGTGCGTCTCAGCGATTTTAAATCAAACGAATATCGTGGTCTGAAAGGAGGCAAGGAATTCGAACCAGAAGAAGAAAATCCCATGATTGGCTGGCGTGGTGCATCTAGATATACCAACCCAATATTTCAGCCAGCATTTAGATTGGAGTGTAAGGCACTAAAAAAAGTTCGTGACAAAATGAAGCTCAATAATATCATAATCATGGTGCCGTTTTGCAGAACCGTGGAAGAAGGTCGTGCTGTTCTCAAAATCATGGCAAGCGAAGGATTGAAACGCAGGAAAAATAACCTGAAAGTCTATGTCATGGCAGAAATACCAAGTGATGTGATAGTCGTCGACGAATTCGCAAAAATATTTGATGGCTTTAGTATAGGAAGCAATGATCTCACCCAGCTCACACTGGGCATTGACCGCGACAGCAAAATTATTGCCAAAGAATTCAACGAACGCGATATCGCTGTCAAGCGTGAAATAGTAAGTCTCATCAAAGGTGCGCACAAGGCGAAACGTACTGTTGGTATCTGTGGTGAAGCCCCAAGCAACTATCCTGAATTCGCTCGTTTCCTAGTGAAAAACAAGATCGATAGTATTAGCGTAGAAGCAGACGTAGCAATCAAGACGAGATTTATTGTAAAACGCGCAGAAAAGCGCTAATTAAGTATTTTTCTGCTTTATTGAGTATCATGGGAAAGGAACCATTAGGATATAGAGATTTGTTAGGAAAAACCGCTTCTCGAGATATTAGTTATTCTAATGGAAAAAATACTGTCTTTGTTGTCGAACCGTTTGACATTGTAACAGAAGAAGTTATCTACCATGCTGAAAAAGTTGGAATGATGAAAGAACTGAGAGATGCGATTGATCCGTTCAATTAACCCTGCAGATCCCCTGCACATCATGTGTGGATAGGCCGTTGAGCAGTTTCCTGTTCTTGAGATCTAAGACTATTGCAGTTGGCTTCTCATTACGTATCTGTCTGACGCAGCACCATGGAATAGTATCATAAAACCCCTTCATACCAAGACGTGACAAAACACCGCTGCATATCCCAACAACCCTGAGCTTATTCTCCTTGGCGTCATAAGCGAATTTCACATCATCCACACGGCCTATGTTCTTGTTTTCGTGTTCTAGTTGCTCATCAAGTATCCTTCTGCCAACGAATATGGTGTTGCTGTATATCTGTGGATGAGCAAGCTCGAATATCCTTTTACCAAGAACAAAGGAATCGCCAAAACTAGCTATATCTGCCCATGAAACTATGCGTCTATCAGTTACCACACCGCTAACAACCGGGAAATCCGCAGCAATTCCGCCATTAATGACAGGTGCGTCTATCAGAACATCTCTAACCTTCCCGATAACACCGCCTTTTCGGTCAACCATCGGTTTAGTCTTTAGTGCCGTGAATTTCATAATCCTCTCATGAGGCACAAGAACAAATTTCTCTTCTTTCCAAGCACTATCAGAGTGCTCTAGCTGATTATTCTGCCTGTACTGACTGTACATCTGAGTATAATACTTGTCGAATATCTCCGCAACCATAAAAACTGCCTCCTTTCGGTCATTTCTGTGGTCATCAGAACGAATTTCTGCTTGAACCATAAAAACAACTTCGTAAAGCTAGCTACTTCTAACATATAATTTCACTACAGATCTATCTACGGCTTCCAGGGGTTTATAAAGATTTTGGTA
>JBDRFU010000006.1:0-30197 GCA_043818435.1 Candidatus Aenigmatarchaeota archaeon | reverse complement strand
CTCGGAACCTTGCCTTTGTGCTAACTCTATTTGTCCATGGTTATATTTATTTGTCGTATAAGCAACGGGGATTATGGTATTTACCAGTAAAAGTGATTTTGGTGATAAACGAACGTAGAAATCAGTTGGTTTTCTTCATGATTGAGTTGGAATGGGAGTTGTGGGAAAAATTAGATAATTGAAAAATGGAATAACAACAAAAAGGTTGCTCCGGCGCAAAAAAGAGCTATGGAAGCTACGTTTATCACGTCATGTATGACATTTCTGTCCTTCCATACGACTCTTAAAAATCCACCGAATATAATTCGGTATTGTATACGCTCTATATGAGAAATGTCAGCCAGTGCTCCGTAAACAATGAGGGTGATTGGTATCGGAGCAAAAAATATCAATGGTAGGACGGATATGGATATCCCCACGAAGGGAGACGATGATAAACTGAGAGTAATCACTAAAACAGCTAGAATTATTGGAAATAGTAGTGCACGTGCGGTTCTGCTCAATGTATATAATTCTGATTTCATCTCATCTTTTTGAAGTGGCTTTTCATACACTAGCAGATTTGGGTATCTGCTCCGTACCCTACTAGTCAGGATGATTCTATAACTATAATTAGCTATTAATATGGATACTAGGAATGAAAATGTGGTCATGTAAACAAAAAAATCTTCCATCAACTCATCCCTTCTCTTTCTTACTCTTTGGAACAACTTCCATGACTCTCTGATGAACTTCATGGATCCGCTTAGCGCTAGGTGGAAGCTGTTTCTCGATGCTTGGTGGTATCTTGGTCACGTTCTTGATCTTAGGTTGGGATTTGGGTTTGAGTTTCGAGAACTTGCGGAGAACGGCTTCAAAGTAATTTGCCATCTCTTCACCGTCTTGTGTGAGTTTGATGAACTTAACTCGTCCGGCTTTGTCGAATTCGGCAAGACCTAGGTTGCGGAATTCTTCAAGGAGTTTTATCGTATGGGAATATGTACAATCAGTTTCCTTACTTAGTATAGAAACATACTTCGATGGTCCACCGAGCTTCAAGGCCATGAGTAGGCGTACTGGTTTTTTTCTAAGAAACAGTTCCTCAAGTTCGGCTTTGGCTGTAATGCTCATATCTAATGTATATGTTATGATGTATATATAGTTTTTTAGAAAATTTACGAAAAAAAGATATTATCCATATCCAATTGTTGTTCTGATTGGAATGATCAACCGGATATATTTTTATCCTCTTCAAACCATCTCATACTATGATCGATGATTCTAAAGTTCAGAAAAAAAGCACTGAAAAATTCACAATCACACTTGAACCTTTACGTCGACTGATGCTAGATGCTGGTGCTGAACGCATTAGTGATGATGCTATCAAAGAACTCTCTAGATATCTTGAAAAAAAGACTATTGAGTTGATAAAAGAAGGTAAAAAGATATCCCAACACTCTGGAAGAGCTACTATCTCAAAGGATGACATTAGACTCGCTAGAAGGGTCGTTTTTAGGGAATAACCCGGTTTTCAAACTTTTAAGACAGATGGTGTACACATTATATTTAATAATAAACTAGAAGGAGGTGACAAATGATGAAAGCTGGATCGATTTTGGCATTGATTGGAGGTATCTTGATACTAATAGTTGGTATCGCTATGCTTGCTCTAGGTAGCCTGGTTGGTGGTATGGTATCTGGAATTCCAGGTGCTGAAGTAGTAGGAGCTGCGGCAATGTTACCAGGCGCCCTTGGACTCATCTCAGGAATATTAGTAATAGTGGGAGGAGTATTGGCTATGAAACCCGGTAGAGAGATCATCGGAGGAATTCTTGCACTAGTGTTCTCAATAATAGGATTCTTTGGTGGTGGCGGTATTTTTGTTGGAAGCATCCTAGGAATAGTTGGTGGTGCTCTGATATTGGCCAAGAAATAGTTTATTGATTTTTTTACTTTCCTTTTTCTTTCTATTTCATTTTTATTCTTTTAGCGTATAGTAATAACGCTGGGTTATCTTATGGAACTGAAACGTCTCGACATCGAAAGTCTTCTACCGGGTATGCAAAATGTAGATATTATTGGTATGATTATACGAATGAGCAAAAAGGATTTTGCCACAGAGAAGGCAAAAGGTAGTCTGGCAAATGTCACTGTATCGGATAATACTGGCAGTATACGACTCG
This sequence comes from Candidatus Aenigmatarchaeota archaeon, assembly GCA_043818435.1. GTDB lineage: Archaea > Aenigmatarchaeota > Aenigmatarchaeia > GW2011-AR5 > JACRAC01 > JBDRFU01. The sequence continues at coordinate 28,035 of JBDRFU010000006.1, read as the reverse complement.
TTCTCTGGAATGATGAGATAAAATATATTGATGATTTCATGGAGGGCGATGTGGTTGCTATCAGCGGGTATATTAGACAGGGTATCTTTGGACCCGAATTGAGGCTTGGAAAATTCGGAAAGATAGAGAAAAGTTCTGAACGGGTGAATAGGAGATCTAGCATCGTTGATCTGAGGGAAGGACAACGAAAAGAGATACGTGCAACATTGGTTCAGGTATTTGAATCGAGTCCTTTCTATGAGGTATGTAAGGAGTGCGGAACGAGTCTTAAGGAGGATGGTGAGAACTTCGTTTGCCCGAAACATGGTAACGTGGAACCGAGTTTTGCTCTACGTGTTGGTGGAATTATTGATGATGGTACTTCTTCATTGCGATTTATTGCGTTCACGGAGAATGCTGAGAAGATCCTTGGTATGGGTCCAAAGGGAGCGCAGGATATAGTTCTCCGTAAGGGTATGCCTGCATTGTTTTCTAATGCTAAACTCGGGGAATACGTCTTTGAGGGTAATGTAAGGCGAAATAAGTTATTTGATCGACTTGAGTTTAGCATACAAGATATAAAGGAAGTTAATGTTGATGAAGAAATTGAGATGATGATTGAGAAATAATTACTATGTCATCAGTCTTCCACACCGTTCTCAGTGACGTTGAATACTGCCTCGCCTTCTGGGAGATTTGGGCTATCGATCAGACGGGCGATACGTTTGGTTTGTTTTGATTTTCTTAGATATAATCGATATGTAGAAGCGTGAGCTAGGATATGCCCACCAATCGGGGTATTTGGATCGCCAAATAGAACATCTGGTCTTGCCATGACCTGATTTGTAATATATATGGCAAGATTGTTCGTATCAGCAAGTTTCTGTAATGCGTGTACATGTCGATTTAGTTTTTGCTGTCTCGGAGCTAACTCTCCACGACCGCTATAATCAGATCTGAAAAGGGATGTCATGGAATCTACGATTATCAATCTAATATTCTTCTCTTTGATTATATCTTTTGCTTTATCAAGAAGAACTATCTGGTGATCGCTGTTGAAAGCTCTAGCAATAAAAATATTATTAAGTACCTTCTTTGGATCGAGTTTCTGTGCTTCTGCCAACTGGATTATTCTCTCTGGCCTGAAGGTTGCCTCGGTATCAATAAATAGACAACGACCATTAAGACCGCCTTTTTCCGTTGGTAATTGAACATTCACCGCGAGCTGAAATCCGATTTGGCTTTTGCCAGAACCAAAGGCACCTGCTGCCTCTGTGATTGACTGTGTTTCAATACCACCACCAAGAAGGGCGTTGAGCTCTTTGCTCCCACTTGTTATTCTTCCTATGTTTTTTCTTCTCTCCAGAATATCAGCTGCTGACTTGAAACCCATATCAAGAAGTTCGCGTGCTGCTGCGATGACTTTTTCCGCGGTTGCATGCCCTATTTCACAAGCTGATACAAGATCCCCTGCAGATGCAGCTGCAATAGCCATCAGATCCTCATATCCTTTCTCCTTTAATTTTTGTGCACCTTTAGGACCAACACCTGGAAGATCTTCTACAGTATATTCCTTGCCTTCCTCTTTGACGAATTTCTTCTCAGGTTGTTCAGAAACTTCTTCTTCGAAGGATTTTTCAACTTCTTTCTTTTTCCACGCCATGAATACCACACCCTGAGAACACATCTAATAGGCGCTTAATTTATTTAAGCCAGAAGTCGGGTCTGCTACATAACTATATTTATCTATCAATAGTACGGTTAGAATCGTATTCAGTTCAATTCTTTTTCACTGATTATTATGAAGTCTCCAACGCTTTTTATCGCTGTGCATGGTACCAATAGTCTACTCTGTTCATCTCGCTCCAGACTAAGCTCTGATGAGTGCTTTGTTGGTTCCACAAGAACTATGTTTAGAAGTTCGCCACTTTCTGATACGAAATTCATATCACCTACTATTCCGAACTTTCTTCCTGTTTCCTCAGAAATAACTACTTTTCCAACAACATCTTTTCCTCTGCTCTTGCTCATATTATCACCAATAGTACATTATTGTCGCTGAGACTTAAATAAGTTCTTTTCTTCGATTTTTCGTATAAATTTTTCTATTTTTTTTCTAAAATCGGATTTTGTACCGTTATTACTTATTCTTTCGTCTGCATCCTCTAGGATTTTACCAATTCCGTAGCCCAGTTCACGTCTATCGCGATATATGGCATCATCATTTGTCCGTATATCTTGTCTGTGTCTAGACAATTGGCGCGAGTATCTTACTTTTTTTGGTGATATGATATTGACAACCCTGAAATTTATACCGACTTTTTTCAGCATCAAACAATGATCTGGAACCCTCAGTCCCTCAAGGATACAAAAACTCTTGTTGGTTTTCGTATTTTGAATCTTTCTTTTCAATCGTTTGATGAGATCAAACTCTCGTCCATCATTAAACCAGAGGGAGACCTTCCTATCGTTTTCTTGCGTTATTTTTTGATAACGTTTCTTGGTTTCTTCACGAATCAAGTCTCCTATAGAAAATGTATTATATCCCATCCCTTTGGCAACTAGCGCAGCTTCACCTTTTCCAGAACCTGGTAGTCCCGTAAAAATTAGAAGATTTATTGCTAGTTTTTTCATAAATTCACTTCCAATGTTAGTGATAAATCGTTGAAATTTTCTTAATATGCTCTATATAATATAGATTCCATACTATGCTTTAATAAATATAGTTTGAACTCTTGGTGCCAAATTATAAAGATATGTTTTTCCCTGACGTTTTCTCTCAACATAACCAGATTTGGCCAACCTATTTAGAATATTATTGATTGCTCTGGTGGCAGCCGATTGTGTAAGATATTCTGGGAATGCAGATGTTAGTTCGACTGGAGTCGACGGTTTTATCAGAAGTTCTAGAATTTTTCTTTGCTTGTCTGGAAGTGCTTCTATGTTGATTTTTTGTTCTTCCTGTTGATCTGTTCTCAACAGTTCTACGGTTATTAGATCTATATTGGCCTTGGCAGCTTTGTTTATGAGAGAATCGCATATTCTCAACACCTCGCGTGGAAAGCCCGCTGAACGTTCATATATATAATCTATGACCTCTGGTATGAATGGTTGATCAGTTCCTCCGACATGTTCTATACGCTTGCGTATCAACTCTGTCATTGCGTCCTTTGTTAGGGATAGAAGCTCGATTTTTGTGGATGCTCTCGCACGCAGGGTTTCGAGTTTTCGTCTTAGCATATCCTCAAAACTTGGAAGCCCTGAGAGCACTATCGTAATATTGTCTATCTGGTCGCTTATGGCTCTGAACCATTCAAGAATATCCTGGTTTGTCTCGTGGGCTTCGTCCACCAGAACCACCAAATGTCGCTTTATCTTGCCATTTAGCCAATATGTGAGGTGGTGTATCCCCTTTGCACGATCCTTGAATATGACCCCGGTCGAATATCTGTGGTTGAATATCCATATCAGATCCTCAACGGACTTTGGTGGCTTGCTAAGATAGATAAAATCCTCATCCAGAACGGTTTCTATATGTCTAAGGAAAGTTGTTTTGCCTGATCCTGTTGGTCCTATCAACAAGATGAGCTTCTGCTTCTCATCCACGGCTGAGATTAATCGGTTGATCTGTTCCTGATAGCCCACGAAGAGGTCTGGAAGGATGCTAAACGTAAATGGGTTGTGTGACCAACCATGTTTCTGAATCCAATTAAACGTTGCAGACTGCATAACATCACCTTATTCTCACTAGAGGTACCTACACATCCTTCGCTATATATGTACTTCACGTCTTAAATACTTTTCGTCACGTATTTTCACGTGATGCGCGTGAAGTAGACGTGATCTTCACGTTACCATCACGTGAAGGACGTGTAGAAGACGTGAAACTACGCGTGAAGTACTTTTTTACATCCCAAAGTTCATGATACTACATCCTTACATCTTCACGTGTGAACTTCACGTGGCTAGTTGTTTCACGTGAAGTTCACGTGCTTGTTTCACGTACTTCACGCGATCATCTCAATGGGACCGTTTTTGCGATGTTTTTATGTGTGGGGTCATATGGTAGAAAATAGTAAATATGTCTGGAAATTGATAGAAACGATATATTTGTATATTTCTTCATCTATTGGCCTTTTCTAGCATACTATATATCCTGAGAACCTCGCCAAGTGTTTGACCTTGCTGAAATCGATCAAAAACCGACGATTTAAGTCTCACAACCCTCAAGAAGGGTCTACCCTCTCCTAGTGGTACCTCGTCAAGAAGGGATCTTAGAGGTCCTGATACATACTTAGAAACCGTTGTAGTCGATATTTTTGCCTCTCTAGCTAGACGACGAAGCCATAATCCGTCTGGGTTGCTGATCAAAACCGTTAAAATTGCCTCTATTTTTTTCGTATTGAACCCGGGTTTCCGTGCCATGAGAATTAAATGGACACCTGTCTTTTTAAAGCTGCATTGATCCCCTTTTCGGTTTTCTAGAGGCAGAGAGAGCAAAAATGGTGATATGATTTGAGTACCCTGATGGATGTGACTTTCAACTCTCACATTTTGTGTGAGAATATGAACATCCAACTTTTTATGGTTTAATTGTTATGTATGATCCATGCGGTGCTTTATTGCTGTTGAACTGGATCGTAGTCTACAGAAGAGGGTAATCGATATCCAGAGGGATCTGTTGGAGGATGCTGTTAGACCTGTCGGTCCTGAGAATCTACATATAACTCTGCGGTTCCTAGACGAACAGGATGAACAAAACGTGAACGAGATCGTGAAGGTGCTTGAAGGTGTTTGTCATCGACCATTCGAGATTCGATTCGCTGATATTGGGGTATTTCCCAGACTCAATCATATCAACGTGGTTTGGATAGGAGTTAAAGGTCCGTTGAGGGAACTGGTAGACAAAATTAACCTACAATTGACTGATGTTGGTATTCCGGCAGAGGAAAAACCATTCTCAGCGCACCTTACGATAGCCCGTGTTAGCAGGAAACCAGAGCTCCTGGTTGAACGGGTTCAGAAACTAAAAGGGATCCAGCTGGGTTCCCAGAAGGTCACTAGTTTTGTTCTGAAGAAGTCAATACTGACTCCAGATGGACCGATTTATGAGGATATTAAGAGGTATGAACTACTATGAACGACATCACGATCATCAAGATCGCGTTAGTAATGACTGTGGTTGGGGTAGCTCTTCTCATGCTTTTGGTGTACTTCAACAATCCGGTTCAGACAGCTATTATTGATATAACACCCTCTGATGTTGGTAGGCTGGTATACATTAACGGGAAACTGACAACTATTTCGTACTCTGAGGGTGGGACGATATTTGTGAAGGTCTCTGACATGACTGGTGGTATAACTGGTGTGATATTTAAGAGTTCGGATATCAATACATCCAGTTTCAGTACATCCGATGAGGTGACCATGACCGGGGAGGTTGCGGTCTATAGGGGAGAGTTGGAAATCATTGTAAATAGACTAGAAAAAAGGTGATATATTATGAAAGCTATTTTATTGTGTGGTGGATTTGCCAAACGCATGTGGCCCATGACTCTACATTGTTCTAAAATTCTACTCGATGTCGCTGGAAAACCTGTTCTAAATTATACGATCGAGAAACTTGAGAAAATCGATGATATTGATGAGATAATCCTCACTATAAATGCAAAATTTGAACAGGATTTTAAGGATTGGATAAAGAAAAACTCGGTATCCAAGCCTATACGTCTCATTGTTGAACCTACGCTACATGAAGGTGAGAAATTCGGTGCTATAAAAGCAATAGAAAATGCCATCGAACAGACTCATATAGAGGATGATATTCTGGTTCTTTTTGGTGATAATATAGATGATCTGGAGTTCGATCCTCTGATTTCGTTCTTTAAGACAAAAAAAGCTGTGACCACAACAGCATTCGATACCCAGAACCTGGATGTTGCCAAACGTATGGGTGTAATCGAGATCGATGATAACAATCGCGTGACCTTTTTCGTCGAAAAACCCGATAAACCAAAGAGTACTTTGATAAGTATTGGGCGTCAGATATATCCCAAGGATGTTCTACACTGTTTTAAGGAATATATTGCGGATGATAATCCAAAAGACACACCTGGCTTCTTTTTACAATGGTTATACAAAAAAATGCCTGTTTATGCATTTCCGTTCAAAGGACACTGGTTTGATATTGGCAATGGGGATATTCTAAAAGCGGCAGAGGAATGGGTGAAGAAAACTAGATGAATCATCGAGTCATTATCTCTTTCATAACTCCTTCCAGATAATCTTTCAGTTCATTTATTGAAAATGGTTTTTTGATGAATTTGTCAACACCATGATCACATAATTCTCTATCTGTTAGATTGGAACCACTAAGAATACAAACTGTTACATCTGGATACATTCTTTTCATTTTTGCAGAAATTGTCAACCCATTTCCGTCAGCAACCTTATAATCGAAATCTGTTAAAACTATGTCTGGTCGATTTTCACGTGCAAAATCTATTAGAGTCCTAGGAAGAGGGAATTCATATACTTCGATTGGATATGCTGTCATACCAATAACAGCTTTCACAAAACGTCGGTTATCACCATCATCATCTCCAACATATATCATTATTTTGTCATCGGTCATATTTCACCTTGAGATGTCATCATTGAGTGGTAAAGTATTAAAATGTTTCGTGTGTTGGTTTTTCTATTTCATGTGCGTATTTCATCGTCCAGAATCTTTGTAAACTTGTTTTTGATAATATCGAACTCCTTTTCATTTTCTGCTTCAATTGTCAGTCGAATCTTGGGCTCGGTATTTGATGCCCTGATAAGCACCCATCCATTTGGGAAGTCTATTCGAATACCATCCATATCGTTAATTTGTTTTGTGTCATATTCTTGTGTGAATCGTTTTTTTAGTACATCTATAATTCCGAACTTCTTGTTGTCAGCGCAGATGAAGTTTATCCTCGCAAATGGTAGAATCGGTATCTGGTTTATTATCTTAGATAATTTATCATCCTGTCCTGAGAGTAAACATGTTGTATAGTATAAAACCGCTAGGGCATCATCTGTTGGCATCAATGAGGGCATTGCAAAATGGCAGCTCGTCTCAAATCCAAAAGATGCTTTGTGATCAGATGCGGCCTTCATGAGATAGGTATGACCCACTGGAACACGAATTATCTTTTGGCCGAACAGATCCACCAAAGAGTCTAGTAACATTGAACATTCGACATTTTCTATCACCGGCCCGTCCACTGACTTCAACAACTCTGAGACAACGAAATATGCAACCTGTTCTGGAGATGTCTTTCTACCAGAATCATCAACTACAACCATACGATCCCCATCACCATCTAGAGCTACTCCTATGTCTGCTTTTTCTGTGAGAACTTTCTCACCGAGATCCTTCATGTCAAGATTTGGTGGATCTGGAGGATTCCTATTTGGAAACTCTCCATTCGATGTACAGTTGAATTCTATAACATCGAATCCGGCTTCTCGGAAAAGTCTTGGCGCCACTATTGAGGCTGCTCCATCAGAACAATCTACAATCACTTTGAGCTTCTTGATTGGTTTGATCTTTGATAATAAATAATTGATATAATCTGCTACAAGCTGCTCACCATTTGCCTTCAGAATGTTTCCTTGTCCAGTATTGTGTGGCTGAATCTTTTTGTCAATAATATCATCAAATGTCTTTTTCAATTTTTTTATAACATCATCGAATAAACCTATGCCGTTCTTATCAAAGAACTTGACACCGTTCCACTCTGGTTCAAGATGTGAGGCTGTTATGTAAGCGAGTGGTTTTTCCTGTTTCCATGCATGAAATCCTGCTACACCAAGAGGAAGCATACCGAGATTTGTAACAGACAACCCAGATTTAATGAAACCACAAATGAAGGATGATGTCAATGATTCGCTACTCATCCTAACATCATATGATAACAAAATATCCGAATTGATTATATATGCAAAAGCTAAACCGATATTTTCCATGATGCTTTCATCCAGATCCTTTCCATATATGCCACGGATATCGTAGGCACGAAATATATGATCGATGTTGTGGTTTTGCATAGGACAAAATGTCCTGAGAAAGATTTAAATCGAACTCTGGAATGGTTAAGAACTATGAAAATCAATATTATTATGAACCTCACAAATCTCAAACAAATGCCCAGATCAGATATACTGACCGCATATAAAAATGGTGAAAGAAGTTTCCATGGGATTAGATGCATAGGTCAGGATTTCTATAGCACTGATCTTAGGGATATAGATTTCACTGGAAGTGACTTGGGTTTTTGTGGTTTTCAGGGAGCTGATCTCACTGGAGCAAGTTTTTCTAATTGTATTTTGGTGTGGTCATGTTTTGATAGGGCCAATTTAACGGGTACCAAATTTGATGGTGCTAAATTAAATTGGTCTGCACTGAATGATGCCATAGTTATGAATACCAGTATGAAACGAGTTGATCTCTCTAATAGTATACTTCTCAATACTCCTAGAAATAATATGGATCTCACTGGTGCAAATGCAACCACAGCTACGTGGAGCCTAGATGATATAACATCACAAGGTATATCATTCGCAAAAGATAATCTGGCAACACTCAAATCACTGATTCCATATGATCTCTGGCTCAGAATTAAATTCAAAATAGAACATCAGGGAGAAGAGGCCGGAAAGGCACGGAGATCCGAGCATGTCATCCCTTCATATCTTGATCATATGCGAGGACAATATTCTTCTGATGAAAGAAAGGTTCTGCGAGCTATGGGTCTTTCGGTTTATGCCGATGGTGGTAAAAACATGGAATATGGATCGAAGATATCAAAAGATCTCCACGGCCACACTGCTTATGGTAAATAATCATATCTTCCACTTACCATTCTTCTGGACTACCTTACCATCAACAATTATCTCACCACCTCTGCGGAGATCTTTTACTATATCCCAATGCAAAGCCGACTTGTTTGTGGCACCACATTCCTTATATGCCATACCAAATGCTAGGTGAATTGTGCCACCAATTTTTTCATTGAAGAGTAGATTCTTTGTGAATTTCGTAACTTTTGGATTCATTCCTATACCAAGTTCTCCTATAAAACGACTACCTTTGTCTGTATCTAACATGGTATTCAAGAATTTCTCGTTTTTGTCCGCGGTTGCTTTTATACATCGGCCTTTCTTGAACACTGCCTTGATGTTCTGGACTTCCACACCTGAACGGATTGCTGGATATGTAAATCTGATATGACCATCAACGCCGAACTTCTCAGGTGCACCAAAGACCTCCCCACCTGGCATATTTTCCTTTCCATCATCGATAACGAAGCTGTTTTTGTGAGGAATTATGTTTAAATCCGTATCTTCCCCGACTATGTGAATTTTCTTAGCAGAATTGAAAACTTTTTGAACTTTATGATAGAAAACTGCTAGTTTTTTCCAGTTCAGCAGACAGGCCCCGAATAGAAAGTTTTCATACTCTTCCAAGGACATCTCCGCATCCTGGGCTAATGCATTTGTAGGGAAGTCCAATGAACATCGATATATCTTTGGTTTTGCGTTTACAACATACTCTCCGATGGGCTTGGTAACTTTGCTTCGGATAGATATTCTTTTTGGATCTATATTAGAGAACTCTCTTGTGTTATGATCTGCGCTTATGCCAATATATTTCTGCATTTTTTTTATAGTGTAAAAACTTATTTTCGGAAATTTTTTCAATTGCTGAGCATTAGCATGTTTCATATAGGTATACCCCATCCCTGGCAACGAAACATTGGTATATGGATATGCTCCTTTCAAAATTATTTGTTTGTGTAACTCCTTAACGAGTTCTGCTGCACCTACATCTGAGGATATCATCACGTTTTCATTTTTCTTTACAAAAAGTGAGTGATTTACAAGAAGTTTTGCCAATGCCTGAATTCTTGGATCCACCATAACTATCATCTATAGAAAGAATATGTGAAAAGGTATAGATAAAGTTATTTTTGGTTGTAATGTGTATCACAATATGATAATAACTATTTCAAATCCTTCACTGTCATGACCTGCAACGCTGCACTCCCTTTAACAGGTTCGATCATATTCATACCTATCAAATATTTTACTCTACTTTGTAGTGCAAGATCTGTAAGTGATTGGTTTATTTTGGCATCGACTAAAACATATTCCAGACCTCGATGTTCAGATATCACTGCCCCCAATTCACTCACTGGGATCTTCATAACTATCTGCCCGTTTCGATCTACTAGATATGCTGCTCTTGTACCAATCAGATCTTCCATGAGATCCGATAGAACCTTCTTCTTCGTTTCATCTAATACTGCCGATTTTGGAATATCCTCACCGTTTTTATCGTCGTCTTCGTCGCCGTTTACTATATTTTTGTATGATGCGTTTGCCCCGGTCCCTTTTACCTGATCTAGTGGAACACGATCTCGCAGAGATTTGAAGATTTCTTTCTTAGTAAGTTCTTCTACTTCTTTACCTTCCTCTGCACGTGCCACGAAATCGATATCTCCAACTGCCAACAGACGCTTTAGGATAAGATCACCACCACGATCTCCGTCGAGAAATGCAGTCACAACCTTTTCCTTTGTCATTTTCCCAATGGCATCTGGAACTTTTGATCCTTCTATGGCGATGGAATTTCGTATACCACATCGAAGAAGGTTTATTACGTCTGCCCTACCCTCAACAACAATCACTTCATCGGATGACTGAACATCGGGACCAGCTGATAATCCCAGATAAGTCCCCACCTCAAATGTTCTGACAGCAGATTTTATGGTTTCTGTCAATTTCTGAGAATCAGGTACCCCCTCATCCATAACCATTCGCAATATCTCCTTAGCTCGTTCTATGGTATATCTTCTTTTCTGTGTTCTGACATCTTCCACTCTGGAGATCTCTATCTTTGCTTCACATGGTCCTACTTTTTCTATTGTCTCCAGTGCTGCTGCTAGCAATGCGGTTTCACTCGCATCAAGCGAAGATGGTATTGTTATTTCACCATAAGCACGGCCTTTGTTGACTTTGATAAAAACATCTATTCGACCTATTCGGCCTGATTTTTGCAACTCTCTTAGATCCAGATCTGCACCAAGAAGACCTTCGGTTTGTCCGAAGACTGCTCCTATAACATCGGGTTTTTCTACTATACCTGATGCATCTATTTTTGCATGTACAACATACTTCGCGAAATTTTGCGCTAATTTTGCCATAAAATTACCTCCATTTTAGAGCATGATCATTACTCACAATCTCAAATCAATCATGGATAGAAACAACTATGTGTAGCTAACTTATTTTGATATCGTTTTATCAAAAGATGAATATGATATCGACAACATTAATGCATCACATCTTTCTACCAATAATTAATATATGATAGACATCTGGAAATAAAACTATATAAAAGAATGCTCAGGATACCAAGACTCTCTTATTTCATGTCAGACAATATCTCCTTAGCTCTAGCAACGGAGATCTTTTTTTCTTCTATCATTTTAGTAGAGATCTTATCTATCTGTTCTCCTTCAGCACCTGCCATCTGGGCTATATTGGTCGCATGAAGTTTCATGTGGCCCTTTTGTATACCTTCCATAGAGAGTGCGCGCAAAGCTGCGAAATTATTTGCAAGTCCAACACATGCTATGATCTCAGCTAGTTCCTTAGCTGTATCTATCTCCAGCAGTCTGAGTGATAATTGTGCTGATGGGTTGATTTTTGTAGAACCTCCTACTGTGCCGACTACTATAGGTATTTCTATATGACCCACCAAATCACCTTCAGTGTTCTTTTCGTACCATGTTAGTGGTTTTGATTTTATTCTTGAATATGTATGAGCACCGGCTTCTACCGCACGCCAATCATTGCCAGTTGCTATAAGAACCGCATCAATTCCGTTCATTATCCCCTTGTTATGTGTAGCACACCGATATACATCATCCTCTGCAAATCGCCAAGCCGATATTATAGCATCTGCGGCATCTTCTCCTTTGATGTCTCTGTTGAAACTTCTTCCCAATTCTGTTTTTTTCCATGTGGCGGATGCTCGCACTATACGATAATCTGCCAGATTTGATATTATTTTAAGTCCGGTTTTTCCACCTGTCCATTGCTCTACATATGGTGATATCTTCTCACACATTGTATTCACAGCATTTGCTCCCATGGCATCACGAACATCGATCAGTAAATGAATGACATTATAATCTTTAACTGGCCGAACTTCTACACCGATGAAACCTCCACCGGCTTTTACCATTGCTGAATCCGGTCGGTTTAGAATCTTTTTCATTTCTGACAAGTTTTCTTTCAATACTTCTTCTGTTTTTTTGAATGGAACACCAAAAAGTTGTATCTGACCTATCATGATCGGTTCATCACTCTTTGATGCAAACCCTCCACCAATCCTTGCCAATTTTGCAGCATTGCTAGCAGCAGCTATAACCGATGTCTCTTCGACCACCATTGGTACCAGTACATCCTTGCCATTTACTATGAATCCTGTTGCCACACCAATTGGGAGAGAAAAAGTTCCTATGACATTTTCAACCATCCTATTTGCCGAATCTATTGGCAGCCCCGATGATAAAATCTTGACATCATCATCTGTCAATTTATTTATTTTTTTTAGATATTCTATTCTTTCACTGAGATTCATCTTATGAAGCGAAATATCTGATTTCATAAATCTTGGTTGCGAGAAACGTTTAAATTGTGATCATATGGTCATCTGTGTTGCCATTTTTTCCAGTTTTCTCAGCAACGAATCTCTGATATGATCGGATTCGGTTTTCAGGATATCTCTAGATACCGGTATTATGTGCTTCATGTAATAATCATGAAACGAGCGCTCCATGAATCCGAAACCTGGTGGTATTCTTGACTGCAGAACCGATGTTATCTCCATATCCAGATTTGTCACAGACTTTGTTTCACCAATCAGATGCACTATCAAGCTGAGCTTGGTGAATTTATCCATTTCTTTTATTATCGAGAATGAAATTATAGAATGTCTTCTTGGACCCGATGTCATGATTTTGTTGACCTTTTCATACACGGCTCCTAGGGAGTGTGCAAAATTCTCCAGTTCAAGAGATATAATGTATGGGTCGTCTGTCTGATATGAGTACGTCTCGTGGAACAACTCCTCTTCGGTTCTGTGTGTAAGCAATCCTTGTGTCATCATAACTAAATAATGGTTTCTGCGATATATATGTCTTCTGGTAGACGTTGTTGATTATTTTGCTTTGCTAAATTCACTACACTCTGAGCACACCCATACACCATCTATTTCCGCGAGATCGTCAGCATAATTACTACACATCTCACATTGTTCAAACTGACTGCTCTTATGATCGGGCTCTAACTCTGGTTTGCATATCTTCAAGCGCTCTAGGAGATTTTCATATAACATCGGTTCTATTTTCATGATATCCGTAGCCGTTATTATTCCCACCAGATTACCTTGAAGCATCACCGGTAATTTTTTAACGTGCTTCTCTATCATGAGTTTAGAAGCCGCTTCTAGTGTTTTCTCTGGTGATATGGTGACCGTATCGCGCGTCATTATATCTGTTACGTTTTTACCGTTATCGACTGCAACATGCTTGTAAACTATATCTTCAGCTGTTAGTATCCCTTTAACCTTTTTTTCACCCATAACAATTACTGATCCTATCTTGAACTTCTTCATCACCTGAGCTGCTTTCTGGATATCATCATCCATGGATACTGTTTTTACGTCTTTAATCATGACATCTTTTATCGAAACCTGATATTTCATATGAATCACTACTGTTACTAGCCTTCCAACTAATAAATACGCATTGTATATTTCTTAAACTGGTGTGAATATAATTAATCAGGTTGTAGTATGATAGGTAGATATCGAAAAGGGTACATGGCTGAGAGGAGTCTAGTCCATGAACTTTATAATATGGGGTATGCTGTGATCAGGGCTCCACACTCTGGAAGTATTAACATTGCTTCTCCGGATATTGTAGCAATAAAGAATGGTAAGGTAATTGTTATAGAATGCAAAGCCCATAAGAAAGGTTTCAAGGTAGATGAGACCCAACTCAAAGAATTGCAGGAATGGGAAAATAGGGCTGGCGCACGTGCATACATTGCTTGGAAGATCTCACGTAAAGGGTGGCATTTTCTTAAACTGGCTGATGTGATCGCAAACAACGGTAATGTTGGTTTCAAATTTCTGGAAGGACGGGTTATCAATATTGATGATATATGCAACTAATTACAATACTGCTTCTATGACTGCTCCTACAACAATTAAGACCTCGCCTAGAGCAAGCCATATCAGAGCATCTTTTCCTACTTCATTAAACTCTTTTGACATAAATTTCTCGCGCAGAAGACCTATTGACAATATACCTCCACCAATACCTGCAAAGAAATAGCCCATTATCTCGGGCACACCATGGAGAATTATTGTCGAGGTTCCTACTGTCATACCATATAGATATGCTCCGTGTGCCCCAAATGATGTAACGAACTTATCGGATAATATCCCAAGATAGACCGCTATTATTGATGCATTCCATGCTAGGATGAATACTGCACCTGCTCCAAACAATACTGACAATATAAAAAATAAAATCATTACCTGGGTGTTGTTGAATAGATATTTGAAAAAACCACCAGCATCGATTACATTAGCTGTTACCATTCCCTGCTGTTTGAACCAATCGGTTTGTAATGTGAAAACGGCATCAACGTGAAAGAACATGAATACGATTGAATATGTTATTATCAGACCGATAAAAAAGGCGCTATATACCAGTACAACTTTTCTATGCCTAGTGAAGAAGTTATGCTTCTTGCGTCTCTTAGATTCTTCACAATCTTTCTTCTCTTCCAATCTAAACAATCGTTGAAAAAATGGAACGAAAAATATTGTGATAAATGCCACTGAGAGTATTGATGCCTGTGCTGGAAAGAGGTTGTATGCTAGAAATATTGCAATTGCTGCAAATACCATCGATACTATCAACACTTTCCATGGATTATCTTCGGCTTTTTTCGGATCCAAAATCGATTCTAAAACCATGAATATCAAATAGAATATTGGTTAGACTGGTTGATAAAACTTATGTTTTGACCTTGGAGAAGGTTTTTAAATGGAACACCCGAATTGATCTTAAAAATCTTTAGAACTAGAGATTATTGTTCTGCTGGATTTGGTAACCTATGTTTGGTATAACTGGTTGGGGATGTTATGTCCCAAGATATAGAATAAAGGTCGCTGATATAGCCCATGCTTGGGAACGGGACCCGGTTGAGGTTGTGAATGGCCTTGGGGTACTCGAGAAGGCCGTAGCTGGTAAAGATGAGGATTCTATAACGATGGCTGTTGAAGCTGGGAGAAATGCTCTTGCAAGAGCTGGTATAGATAAAAAAAGAATCGGTGCTCTTTTCATGGGATCCGAGAGCCACCCATATGTTGTAAAACCTTCTGGTACTGTTGTTGCAGAAGCTCTTGGTCTCGGTAGTAAACTACATCTAGCGGATCTCGAGTTTGCCTGCAAAGCTGGTACCGCAGGGATGCAGATATGTAATGCTTTTGTCAGAGCTGGTCAAATCGAATTTGGTATTGCCATAGGTTCTGATGCCGCACAAGGACGGCCTGGAGATGCTCTCGAATATACTGCTGGTTCTGGTGCTGCTGCATTTGTTATAGGAAAAGATCCGGTTGCGACATTGGATGACACTATATCATTCACTACTGATACTACTGATTTTTGGAGGAAAGAAGGAAAGAAATATCCTAGTCATGCTGCGAGATTTACTGGGGAACCTGGTTATTTCAATCATGTCATATCAGCAACAAAAATGATACTTGAGAAAACCGGTATGAAATCATCTGATTTTGATCATGTTATTTTTCACATGCCAAATGCAAAATTTCCACAACGTGTTTTTAAGATGTTTGATATACCGAAAGAAAAGTTTCTACCAGGCCTTGTAGTAACAAGAATTGGTAACACATACTCCGGTTCATCGATGATTGGGTTAGCGGCGGTTCTCGATATTGCAAAACCAGGACAAAAAATCCTCATGACATCATACGGCTCTGGTGCGGGCTCGGATAGTTTCGTGTTAACTGTAACTGATAAGATCCTCGATGTTCAGAATAAATCAATGACGTTTGAGGAATTTGTTACGAAGAAGACATATGTTGATTATGCTACATATATACGAATGCGAGGGAAGTTGTATGTCTGATAGGGTTGCTGTTGTTGGAATTGGTCAAACGAAATTTGGTGAACACTGGAGGCATGGACTTAGAGATCTCGCTGTTGAAGCTGGGTGCGAAGCGATGGACAATGCAAAAATGGAACGTAAAGATATTGAAGCTCTCTTTGTTGGTAATATGTCTGGTGGGATGTTTTCTTCACAGGAGCATGTGGCTGCGCTGGTTGCGGACTGTCTTGGGCTCAATCCGATTCCTGCAACACGCTGCGAGGCTGCTTGTGCTTCGGGTGCTCTGGCATTCAGACAAGCGTACATGGCAATAAAATCTGGCCACCACGACTGTGTTATGGCACTTGGTGTGGAGAAGATGAATGATGTACGAGGTGACCAGGCATTAACCGCGCTAATGGGCGCTGGCGATTATGATTGGGAAGCTATACATGGATTGACATTTACAGGACTATACGCCCTTATGGCACAGAGACATATGAGAGAATATGGAACAACACGTGAACAGATGGCTATGGTTTCTGTCAATAATCATAAAAATGGAAAAAACAATCCACTCGCACAATTTCGGTCAGAGATAACTGTAGAGCAAGTCCTAAAATCAACTATGATTGCTGATCCACTTAGGGTACTTGACTGTTCACCGATAACAGATGGTTCTGCTGCTGTCATACTTGTTTCTGAAAAATACGCCAAACAAAACGATTTTCCCATATGGATTCTTGGCAGCGGGCAGGGATCCGATTCAATTGCATTACATGATAGAGCATCACTCACTGAAATGAGGGCAACATTAGAGGCTACTAAAAAGGCATATGAACAATCCGGATTGACACCCAACAAAATAGACATCGCTGAGGTCCATGATTGTTTTTCAATAAATGAAATCATAGCGGTGGAGGACCTTGGTTTTTGTGAAAAAGGTGCTGGTGGTAAGTTTGTAGAGGATAATAAAATAAATATATCTGGCGAAAAACCAATCAATACACAAGGCGGCCTGAAGGCTTGCGGTCATCCTGTTGGCGCAACCGGCATACGACAGGTGTGTGATATTGTCCGGGTACTTCGTGGAAAGGCACCAAACAACATCAATAATATCAAAACAGGTCTAGCGCTCAATGTCGGTGGTTCTGGTGCCACAGCCACTGTCAATATATTTGGGATAGAATAGAGGAACTTTTATGCACACAACACCAACGTTTTGGAGAAGTAATAAAAATCGGTATATGTTAGTAGGAAGTAAATGTGATAGATGTAGCAACGTGCACTTCCCACCGAAAACGAAGTGTGTTTGTGGTGGTGATGTGAAGGACATCACTTTCTCTGGTAATGGAAAAATAGTATCATATACCACAATAAGAACGGCACCGAAAGGCTTCGACGCGCCATATATTGTCGGTATAATCAAACTAGACGAAGGTCCTAGGATAACAGGTCAGATTGTTGGTGAAGCAACAACTATCGATATTGATAAATGTGTCAAGGTTGTTTTCAGAAAACTTAAGGAAATGAGTGATGGTCTTAATATTTATGGGTTTAAGTTCGAATTAATTTAACCGCGACCGCTGCTTTCTGGTTTTTTCGTATGGAAATTTGTTGGTTGGTTAACTACCTACTCTTCTTATAACTATGTTAATAAATATTATTTATTATACTGTTTCCATACGAAATGAAGGGGTGTGTGAGTGGTATTTCTTGTGGAACTATGTTTTGGAGCAGAGATAAGTATAAATAGTGGGGAAAAGAAAACAATGGAGTGTGGTGTGAAGTTTCTGAATAAACAATTGGTTGATTGTTTATACAGATCTTCTTCGATTATAAACATATGTTTATAATTTCGTGGGTGTGGTATGGAAAGAGAAGATAGTTTAACTACTGGAACCTTAATTTCCTATGTATGTCCATCGGAAATGATAGTAACTACTAAGAATAGGGTTGAGAATATATTTCAAACCTTCTTGAAGACTGAGTCAGTTTTTAAAAATAAAACACTCATTTCGCACACATTTATACCAACACAAATTTTACATAGGGATAGGGAGATAACTACACTATCCGAGATACTTGCACCTGCTTTACGTGGTTTCCAACCCAATAATGTTTTCATATATGGTACCGTTGGTACAGGGAAGACTATAACAGCAAAATTTGTTCTAAATGAATTGGGTCGAATTGCTCAGAAGAACAAGTTAAAACTGAAGACTATCTATATCAATGCTAAGATGAAGAAGGTATCTGATACCGAATATAGAATTCTAGCGCAAATATTGAAGGAATTGGGGGTAACAGTCCCCGAGACTGGTATATCTACCAACATCCTATACAAAAAATTCTTTGATAGAGCGGCTGAATGTAGTATTATTCTCGTTTTGGATGAAATTGATACATTATTCAATAAAATAGGTGATGATTTTCTTTACAACATAACAAGGGGTGATGCCAAGATAACGATTGTTGGTATAACAAACAATCTGAAATTTCATGATCTGCTTGATGTTAGGGTGAGGTCCTCGTTGTCTGAGGAGGAGATTGTTTTTAGGCCGTATGATGCTTTGCAACTTAGAGATATATTAATGACTAGAATGGGGGCATTCAATTATACAATCGATGATGATGTTATCAACAAATGTTCTGCTATAGCTGCCCAGGAACATGGTGATGCCCGCAGGGCACTAGAGTTATTACGGACGTCAGCTGAGATAGCCGAGCGACAGAGCGATGCTGTAATAGTAACACATCATGTCGATCTTGCTAATGAAAAAATAAACTCAGATCGAGTGATAGATACGGTAAGAGGACAGCCTATACAATCTCAGCTCATACTTCAAGCCATGATAAAACTTTATGAAAGATCTAAGGAAAAAAATAATTGGGCAGACCGGAGGATTCTCGGAAGTGATGCGTTCTCCGTCTATAAAAATTCATGTGATTCTCGTGGATTGAAACCGTTAACACAAAGAAGGGTATCCGATCTTATAAATGAACTTGAGATGCTTGGAATAATCAGTACTAATATATTTTCTAAGGGTAGATATGGAAGAAACCGTGAGATACGTTTTCAGCTGGATGAGTCTATGGTAACAAAAATACAGAGAGTGTTTTTGGAACGCGATTTGTAGACAGATTTCATGGTCTTTTATTTCAATGATGGTTATGGAAAAAATAGACATCGTGAGGAGGTTTTTTGAGAAAAATGTCCTTTTAACAGAAGAATCTTTGGATATGCTGTGCTCCTTAGACGATCAGACGATAGAACGTATACTTGGTGTGTCGCATGATAATAATATTCTTGATAAAAAAAATATACTAGATTTAGTGGATCCAGTGAATAGATCTGTTAATTTCGATGTGATTAGAAATATAAAACATATCAATAATATTGTTACGACCGATGATCAAGTTGGGTTTGTAAATAAAAAATATAATTTCTTGAAAGGAATTCTTGAGCAGAGGCTTCGGAGGGACTTCGTTTCACTTAATAAAATCAACTCTTTACGTGAAGAGGTGTATACGATAGGTATAGTTAAGGATATCAGACGTGGAGATAAGTTAGCAGTGGATATCGAGGATCCGACATCAGTGTCAACGGTACTTTTAGATATCTCCGAAAATAAGATAGATTTGGATGATGTTATTGCTGTAGCGGCCGTATCTGGTGGTAAAACTTTGATAGGTAAAAAAATATATTATCCAGATGTTCCGATACGTCAGCCAATCTATGGAAAGGGGATAGGTTGTTTTATACCTAGTATCAATCTTAAGACGTCACCAAAAAATCACGTCGAAGAACTTATGCGATGGTTGTCCACACAGGTATTTGAT
This sequence comes from Candidatus Aenigmatarchaeota archaeon, assembly GCA_043818435.1. Classification (GTDB taxonomy): domain Archaea; phylum Aenigmatarchaeota; class Aenigmatarchaeia; order GW2011-AR5; family JACRAC01; genus JBDRFU01. The sequence goes on along the minus strand of JBDRFU010000006.1, from coordinate 7,989 downwards.
TATCTTTTTGTTTTTGGTGACGATGATGATCTCCGCTATCTAGAAAATCAGGGAATACAGAAAACTGTTTTTTTCTCTCCGGCGGTCGACGAGGTACATGCGTCATACACAACGAATGTAACGAATATAATTTCTCTGAGTAATCCATCTATTGTGAATTTCAATGGTATGAATGTTTTGATGTGTCACCGATTTGATGTTGGCATGCTAAAAAGACGATATATGGGATCAAATAGTATAATGAACGAGGCTTTTTTTATGGATATGATACCGGATATCGTATTTCATCATGGTCGGGACCCTTTTATAACGAACTATAAATCGGTAACGTGTGTGACACCCGGTTCGATTAGCACATCCCTAACACCGATATTGGTGAATTTTTCTTCTCGGGAATCGACTCAGATAAAGTTGTAGATCGTAGATAGTTCAATCAAATCGGCTTATCTTTATATACGCTGAAATGCTATTTTATCAGAGTGGGATATTATGCATATCAAGGTTATCAAGGGCAAACGTTATTATTATGAGTCGAAGAGAATTGGTAAACGGGTCACTAGCAAATATATAGGTCCGGTAGAAAAGAAGACAAAGAGAAAGGATGGTAACCAGGATGTGCAGGAGTCTTCTCACGAGGAAGCTTCCGGTGAAGATGAGTCTTATATCGGTTGATTACCTTGAGTATTTTTACAGGGTGCTTATTGAGGAGTTGTATCAAATAATTTCTTCTTTCCAGCTAAGTACGTGTTAACGGAACTAGGAGTCTGTCTCAGTTATTTTATATGTCCTCCACATTCGCATGCCCCACGCATGGGCATCCTCCTATATGATTTGTTACAATCTGTGCACAGTAGCCCACCTGTTTTTAACATCTCGAATATATTCATCTGTCTACCGCTCCCAAGTAATTCTGTCTTTTCAATACCCAATGCAGAGAAAATTCTTTCTATTGGTGGTAACAGTTGATTATTGATATAATATTCAGAATCTATTGATAACGAATTCGTTTTTACGTATTCTGGATCTTCTGCACGTTTGGATAGAAGATCATTGCCACGTACTATCACATATCCCACGCGGTCACCAACCTTCGGTCTTCCCGCGGGATTTCTATTTCCGATTTTTTTCGCAACCTCTATATGTGGCTGGATACCATCATACGCTCCTATACTTTTTGTTATCCCTTTTACTATGGTAAGTTTCTCCACTGGTATGGCATTTGCGTACAATTGTTTTATTGTATCTTTTGTTATTATCAATGCTTTTTCAATATCATTCTCTTTGAGTATTGTTTCCAAAACACGTAGCATAGTTTCCGTTACGAGTGGGCACCAATCTCGTCTTACCGTTTCGATACCCTTCATATCCATGCCAGTACCATCCATCTTAGTTCCTGCATACCTCTTTTTTGTGAGTATTAGGAATGATTTATACACTTTTTCAAAATCGAAGAAAAGCCCAATTTTTTCTGAGACGGTTTTCGATATTTTGATACCCAACTCTTTTAACTCACTTTCCGTATGGTCCTTTTTCGATTTCACAAATAACGAATCCGTGTCTCCGTATACTACCTTAAAATCGAAGTCGTTTTCTATTATATTTTTTGCTTTTTGGATGGTATCTCTTCCATATCCCGTTACGGCATTTGCATTTTCTGATACGTACAATCTTGCTCGTATATATCCTAGATAACCGTAGAATGAGTTCGCCATTATTTTCAGTGCTTGTTGCTTTGCGTTCAATAGGCGTTTCTCATCTCCGGTGGCGGTTTTCATTTTTTTCTTAGCATCTTGCCTTGTTATGAGCAGATTCTTTAATATCGACGGAAATGCACCTTCATGTATCGATTGATCTAGGAATGTGGCACCGGTTGGTGACTGATGTATTTTTGTCGCATTCGTATTTTTAATGAGCGTATCGGGTGAGATGTTATATTTTATAATAATGGATGGATATAGACTCTGAAAATCCAGGACTATGACATTTTTATGTAGTCCTTTTTCCGGTTCAAGGACGGTAGCTCCTTTTATTTTATCTTTTTCCCGTTCGATCAATTCTCTATCATCGGGTTTCACTGGGAACATTATGCTACGTTTTTTGAATTCATGTAGACATGTGTTCTCAATTCTTACTGTTTGTCCTCCTAGAGCATCCTGTAGTAAAACCCCGGACACTCTGGATATTTCTATAAATTTATCCAACATCTGTTTCTGTTCGACGAGTTTCAGAGCTAAGATAGCATCTTTTCTAGAATATTCTATCAGTTTGAGGAGATTTGCTCTTGTGCTATTCCATAATTTATACATATCACCCACAACGACGTCATCCTTAACTTCACTCAACATTTCCTTAGCTACGGTATTCAGATTATATCTAGCGAATCGTATCATAGGATCACGTTTAAGAATCTGATATGGATCTATCACAACTCTTCCGGTTATTGAAACTTCCTGCGTTGATGCGAATTGTCTACAAAATGCAGGTTTCTCACATCGACTAATATCCGCATAGATTCCGTATTTAGAAAATCTATTGATTAGATATGGTAAATCGAAACCATTTATGTTATATCCTGTCAGGATATCTGGATCATATTCCTGTATTATTTTTATGAGACCTTCCAGCATGTCTTTTTCGTTTGAAAACGACTGCACCTTTTCTCCAGAGAACGGTTTCGAAACTAATACCAAGGTATCATTCTTTTTATATGCTGGTGAGAATGCCAATGCAACCATTATAATCGGATCTTTCTTTGCATCAATCTCCCTACTCATATCGGTTTGTAAACATTCTATATCTAGGCACATGAAACGCAGTGGGGCTATAGTTTGATTGTCTAATGGTTTGATGCTATTTATTTTATATATGGGTACCTTTGCTACCTTTGTGAATATCTTACTTTCTTCAACGTCAACCCAGCACATACCACGTATATCGTGATCTACCATAAATCGGTATTTGAATAATATATCAGCATCGAAACATTTTCCATATGGTTCTAAAGTTTTTCTGATCTCTGGAACATCTCTCGGGTTTTGTAGTGATATTTTAAAAACCGTTGTTTTATTTTTCTGATGTCCTATTGGGTAGAACATATCAACTTCTTCGTAGTTGAGTTTCATTGAGTCTACCTTTTCCCAGACATCGGAGTTTTTCTCTATGTAGAAATATGGTAAGAATGTATCACATAAACAACATACACTCGATCCGTCAGGTTTTTTACCAAATACTCTGATAACGGGTTTGTTTCCGTTCAGAAAATAGTCAACATCTAATATTTGTATCAGCATGACATTTGTTTAGGGTTTAAACTTTATATTGAGACCCATCATGATGCGATATTATGTGATAATATTGTGGGTGGGTGTCTATTCTTTTGGATAAAAAGCTTTCTCTGCTTATTAGCTAAATAGTGGATTGGATGACATCTGAAAGATATGGGGTACTGGATCGGTATTGGAAGCCACTTACTTTTGTAACTATAATAATATTGATACTTTCTTCTACATTACTGATATACAATCAGGCTACGACAGATTCTATCCTCAAAAGGGATGTTGAGTTATCTGGGGGTAAGCAGATAACTGTGGAGATGTTTTTATGTTCGTGTAGTCTGGAAGAAATAAGGACGACGATTCCGGAAGTAGATGTTCGGATGGTTGGGAATTCATTGACAGCGAGTTTTGATTCTGATCTGGATGAGAATGATATCCAAAGCCGTTTGACTGATCTCGGTGTGACAGGTATTTATTCTAAGAAATATATCGGTCCATCATTTTCGGATGCTCAGTGGAGAGTGGCACAGTTAGCTGTTGTAGTTGCTTTCATTTTGATGTCTATCGTTATTTTTGTGCTTTTCAGGACGTTTGTACCATCTGTTGGGGTTATCTTAGCGGCTGTTACTGATATTGTGGTTTGTATGTCAATATTATCACTAATGGATGTTCGTTTGTCATTGCCAGTTCTTGCGGCTTTGTTAATGTTGATAGGTTACTCTGTGGATACAGACGTTGTATTAACTACGGAACTACTCAAAACTAAAGGAAAAGATATCAACGGAAGAATACGGGATGCAATGAAGACCGGTTTAACGATGACGTTGTGTGCTCTAGCCGCGTTGTTGGCGATGTATTTTGTTTCACAGGATCCGACACTCCAGCAGATATCATTTGTTCTCATAATAGGTCTTTGTGTTGATATACCTGCAACATGGTTGACAAACACAGGTATATTGCGTTGGTATGTTAGACGGAAGGAGCGGAGTGATTAGAGTTTTGAAGGTGATGAAATGTACGATTTATTGAAAAACTGGAAGATGATATTGTTAATAATATTTATAATTCTAGCGGTGTTAGCAATATCACCAAATTTATCACCGAGAGGTGTTGAGGTTATTGCTAAGGACAAAAATTCCACGATAAGCATTTCTGTTGGTGATTTGATATATCAAATAAATGGTAAAGATGTCACAAATGATGATATCTTGAAAAATTATTCTGGAGTTATAACCGTTGAAACGGATAAAGGATCCAAAATCATTCCTATCAATGGTACGTTAGGCATAGAGGTTAAAAATGTATCTTTCACTCGGCTCAAATTCGGTCTCGATATAGAAGGTGGTGTTAGGGCTGTTATCGAACCTGATATTGATAAGGATGACAATCAATCGTTTGAACAAGTAATATCTACCTTACAAAATAGAATAAATCTATATGGACTTCGTGAGATGAGTATAGTTCCAGTATACATTGAGGATAAACATCTCATAGAGATCAATATTGCCGGTGGTACTAAGGAAGAACTTCGAGAGCTTCTCGAACACAAGGGGCAGTTTGCTGGTAAGATACCATTGATATTGAAAATTCAAGATAATCGGGTAGAGGTGGATCTTGATAAAAAATACAATATCAGTGTACATAATAATAGCATATCAATAGATGGTGTCGGTGGTTCGTATGCTGAAGGTGGTAGTTTTGTTCTTTCTGATGTAAACATGACGATAGAGGAGATACGGGAAGATTATGTGAATATCACTGCAACATCTTTCACGAGTTCTGACATAGTCTTGGTTTATTATGGTGACCCACAAAAAGCTTCCATAAAACCTGCTAATAATGGATATGAATGGTTTTTCAGTGTTAAGCTATCCGATATAGGTTCCAAGAGATTTGCATACATAACAAAAAATATTCCAGTCAGATTTGATACAGCTGCTGGCAAGGATTACCTAGATTCGAAGTTGTATCTTTACATCGATGATACCTTGATAGATGAACTTGGTATAGTTGCTGATCTGAAAGGTAAAATTTTGGATGAACCTTCAATTACTGGGTATTCCAACACACTTGCGGATGCATTGAAACAGCAGAAGAAGTTGCAGGTTATTCTGAAGAGTGGTTCATTACCAGTTGAGGTCGATCTGGTTCAGATAGAAGAAATACCACCGAAGCTTGGTACAGATTTCATGGCAAGAATACTTCTAGCGGTTCTTACCGCTGTTGCGGCCGTATCATTTATCATAGCCGTACGATATAGAAAAATGAAGATAATAATACCTATGATAGCAATCTCAATGAGTGAGGTTGTCATACTTCTTGGGGTTCTCACGGTTTTTGGAGCAACACTGGATCTGGTTTCAATAGCAGCAATTATAGCGATTATAGGTACTGGTATCGATTCCCAGATAATAATTATAGATCAGGCTATTAGGGGCGAAGACCGACAGATGACCATGAGAGAGAAGATAAGTAGAGCATTTTTTATTATTCTTGGAGCAGGCGGTACGGTCATAGCGGCGATGATACCGTTGTTTGCTATCGGTGCTCTCAAGGGATTCGCATTGAGTACCATATTCGGTGTTCTTATTGGTATATTGATCACACGGCCGGCGTTTGGTGAGATCGTGAAGAAGATTGTTTAGATATTCATTCCAGCAAAGAACAAAATTGTGGGTAGTATTAGAACTCCCATTAGGATTCCTCGTTTGACATTCATCAAGTTTACAAATATACCCATCGAACAGCAAATACCGGTTACAAGAAGACCTAGAAATCCTGTAAAATAATACACTAGACAGATTATTGTGATTAATATAATTTTACTTATTACAGAGTAATCCACTTTTTGTACTAATTTTATCATCCGTTTGGCGATTAGTAGCGTGAGTATTGCTGCTATGCCTGTTGATGCAATTACTGTGATCATCATGATACTGAATTCTAGTTGTGTTATTTTCATCATTTGATCTATTGCAACTCCAAGTCCGCTTCTAGCATTTCCTATCAACCAGAGCATGGAAAATGATAATACTAAGTTGGCTGTTGTTATTGCACCCATTGTTATCAGAAATGATTTTTCATCTTTGTCTGTCGTTGCTAATCCCGCGATTTCACTACTACCAACCCCGGGTAAGAGACCGGAGAATACACCACCAACGGTCCCAAGGAAAGCTGATTTTATCATCATTTTTTTATCTATATGTTCTTCTTCTGTTTGTTGCCACGGTATTTTCCCACTCTTTTCTTTTATATTCATTATTAGAAATGGCATACCGAAAAATCCTGCAAATATTGGAAATAATATCAGACTATTATCAACCGGTAATTTGAATGATAATATTCCTATTGCGCCGGCGAGGACGAAGCATACTATGCACCAGAGAACTTTTTTTAATCGTTTCTCGGTCAATATCATTATACTTACGATGCCCAGTAGGATGAAATGTATAAATGGTCGTATCATATGGTATAGTTCAGGTATCCCAAGAATTATTATTGGTAACAGTATGAAACAGAAGATAACAGACAAAACACCACCAATTAGACTGAGTTTAACAGCTTGGTATCCTCTCCCTTCCAATAACATTTTATGACCTGGTAGAACTGAGAGGGCTGATTCAGAATCCGGCGCACCTAATAATATTGATGGTATATAGTCAGTAAAAACATTGGTTATCCCGAGGGATACTATGAATACTATTAGTAATATGGGATCTATACCAAGTGCAAATAATGCTGGAACTATGAGAATTACCATGTTCGGGTGTATTCCCGGTATGAGTCCCATCAGTAATCCGAATGTTGTTCCCAAAAAAAGAAATAATAATATCTCAAAAAACATACGAAAGTTATCCTTTATAGGGTTAAAAATGAATATAGCAATATCTGGAGAAGAGGGTTTAACATGATTTTCAAGAATCAGCCGAAGCCCGCATTAATTGGTTCGGCTTTTCTCGAAAATCCGGAGGTTATGATATGATTTTCAAGAAAAAAACAGATGATGAGAAGATCAAGGAAAAAGGGGAAAAGATGCAGAAGATGATGGAGAAATTTGGGATAACATCCAAACGTGTTGATGCAGATATAGTAGAAATACGTGGTAAGGATATTGACGTAATAATCGAAAAACCTGAGATAATGATTACGAATGTCATGGGTCGAGATGTGTATCAGATCACAGGAGATTCTAGAAAGAGTCCGTTGTTGAATGAACATAATCATCTCGAAGATGATGTGAAGATTGTTATGGATCAGACCGGAGAAGACCGGGATACGGTTGTTAACAAACTCCAAGAACTTGATTTTGATTTAGCTAAGACGATCGGGGAGCTTAAACGAATGAGAAGATACTAGCCAAACAGACGTCTTTTTATTAGAAATGTCATATTTCGAAAACCTGTCGTTATTTTTGTTCCTTTGTTTGGATGATACATCGGAACTGTTATCCTGATGGTTTTTGTTTTCAGTTTATGTTTCCATACGTTGTATACAAAGTCCATACATATGTCGTATTTCAGTGCCCTTAGATGTATCCTTTTGGCGGCATCGGATGATATTACCCGGAAGCCGCTTTCTGGATCGTTTATTCCTGTTGGTGTCAAAATCTTTGCTATGGTAGTCAATCCAAAGTTTCCGAGTTTCTTTATGATTGGGTAGTTGGAGAGGTCCCTTTCACCGATCACAAAATCATATCCATCCCGTGATATTGGTG
>JBDRFU010000005.1:0-14057 GCA_043818435.1 Candidatus Aenigmatarchaeota archaeon | reverse complement strand
CTTTTAAAACCTCATCACAATTTCTAATCATGGACAAACAAATCCTAGATCAATACATCCGCGCAGGCAAGATAGCATCCGAGGTACGCAAAGAGAGTAAAAAGATGATAACAGTAGGTGCACCGCTACTAGATATTGCAGAGAAAATCGAGGCACTGATAAAGAAGAAAGGCGCACTATTAGCATTTCCAGTGAATATATCCATCAACGATGCAGCTGCACACTACACACCAACAGCACAAGACAAAACAATTATAAAAGATAATGATATAATAAAAATCGATATCGGAACTCATATTGATGGTTATGTAGGAGACACCGCATACACAATTTCTCTAAATCCTGAACATGAGAGCCTAGTGAAAGCATCAGAACAAGCTCTTGAAGAAGCAATTAAACTCTGCACACCAGGAACCCTACTCAGCGATATATCTGAAAAGATTGAAGAAACTATAAAATCATTCAATCTCAAACCAATAGCAAATCTCACAGGCCATGGACTAGATCAGTACGATCTTCACGCAGATCCTCAGGTGCCAAACATAGGTTTCTCAAGCAGCTACAAAATAGAAGAAAATCAAATTATAGCCATAGAACCTTTCGCAACAGATGGAGCTGGTTTGGTAAAGGAATCTCCAGAATCTATGATATTCAGAATAACAACCATCAAACCAACGCGAAACATGGATGCCAGAAAAATAATAGAATGGTCTGAACAATTCCAAGGACTACCATTCGCCGAGCGATGGTTGAATGTATTAAAATTCTCGGAATTCAAACTCAAACTCGCGTTGAGGGAGTTAAGAAACATCGAAGTTCTGCATGAATACCCAGTTCTAAAGGAAATGAAAGGTGGCATGATAAGTCAAGCTGAACATACCATAATCATCAAAGAAAAACCAATTGTAACGACGCTATAGAAATACTGACATCAAGTATATAAAATCTCGAGCATTGTTATTTACAGAGTGGTTGTATGAGCATAATTATCGTTGACAATGGAAAAGGAGCAATGGAAATAGCAAGAATCATACGTGGATCCAAAATTGTAAAACCGACATCTATACCAGACAAAGAAAATGGATATATTCTTTCAGATGGTCCACTGGATAAAAAAACAGAGAAAACTAATATTGATTTCATCAACAAAAATGAGAAACCACTGCTCGGTATAGGTACCGGTGCCGTCTGCCTAGCAGAGGCGTTCGAAGCAAAAGCCAAACCATTCTCACCAGTGAAGAACGAGAAAATAATAATGAAACAGAGATCAGGGTTGCTCCTAGACCTCAAAAAAATAATCTCAGTCATCTGTGACACAAAAATATCTATAGACAATCTTCCGGAATGTTTTGGCATAATAGCATCATCGACAAAAAACCCGTACGCAATGTTCGAATATGGTAGAAATGTTGATGTAGAAGTTGATAAACAACTACCATTCTATGGACTCATATTCAATCCAGAATTGGGACTAGATGGACTAAAAATTCTAAAGAACTTCGAAAAGTTTGTAATCGAAGTTTGGAACAAGTATCATTGATCATAACTTGATCTTTCTAGAAAGTTCATCCAATTCATCCCTAGAAGTCTTATTTCCATAATCAGCAGGGAACTTGAAACCAAAACCATCATTCTTGAATCTCGGAATAACATGCAAATGAACATGAAATAATTCCTGCCCAGCTGCTTCGCCGTCAGCCAGAAAGAAATTAATACCTTCACATTTTATATCAGATTTTCGTATAGACGAACTGATTTTCTCAGCGATAATCATCATCTTACCTATACTCTCTTCGCTCATCCCAGAAACTAAATCTGAGTGCATTTTTGGAACAACCAAAACGTGTCCTCTATTTACAGGTTTGACATCCATGAACGCCAGAAAATCATTGTCCTCATATACTCTACTACAAGGAAGTCTTCCACTAACAATCTCACAAAAAATGCACGTATCCATATCATCACCCAATATACCTCTGATGATCAGTTGAAGTCGTCTTGCTAGACACATTCTTTTTCTGCTTACCTACATTCTTTGGTGGCTTCGGCATCTTGATCTCACCGAATTGCTTCTCATACCCTTCAACATTCTCCTTAAGAATTCTGAGAAAATCTTTTGCAAGAACCGGATCCATTCCAACTGTCCTGTGCTTTATAACAATTGATACCTGTTCCTTCCCATCCAAATGATCAGTTCTCGGAGTGGTTTGTCTGAAATCTATGAAGAATTTCGAAGGATCGTTAATTATACTAATCGAATTAACAAAAAACGTTTCTCCATGATCTATATTCACATTGATTTTTCTTTCGTGTTCATCCATATTCACACCTCCTTGGTCTTTTAACCCGTGTAATCAATACTCTCCTCGATAGCATGCCTCTTTTTCTTCTTAACGATTGATTCATAGAATGTATTCATATCAGCCGTAACTGATGGTCGAATATCCTTTAGCGCCTTCTGAAAATCATCTCCAGTGACCTTATCAGATTTCATGTTTGCTCTCATCGAATGCATAGCGGCCTCCCTACATAGTGCCTCTAGATCCGCACCAGAAAAACCGTCAGTCTCCTTTGCTAAATACACCAACCATTTAGGTTCGTTTTTTAATTCGTCCTTACTCTTATTCAATTCATTCGATTCCTCCTGCGATACAAATTCGTCAGATGACATTTTCCTCAAAATTTTATCCCTTCTAGAAATATCATCTCTTGTATTTTTTTCAAAACTACTCGCGTCGATGGGCATATCTTTAGTCTGTATCTTCAATATTTGCAATCGTGCCTTCTCACCTGGAGTTGAAACAAGTATCTGTCTATCAAACCTACCAGGTCTCAACAAAGCCGGATCTATCAAATCTGGTCTGTTCGTAGCTGCAATGACAACAACATCATGAAGCTCCTCCAATCCAGACATCTCTGCAAGAAGTTGTGAAACAACTCTAGTAGTCGTGTGAGAATCATGCGAAGCTCCACGTTTTGGAACCATTGATTCTATCTCATCGAAAAATATTATACTCGGTGCAACCTGCTTCGCTCTCTTGAAAATGTCCCTAACACGTTTTTCACTCTCTCCAACAAACATACTAAGAAGCTCACTAGCTTTCACATATACGAAATTGGCATCGGACTCATTTGCAACCGCCTTTGCCAACATCGTCTTTCCACAACCAGGAGGACCATACAACATAACACCTCTTGGTGGTTTTATACCAAGTCGTGTGAACGAGTCCGCATGTTTCAATGGCCACTCAATAGTCTCTGTAAGTAATTGTTTCGTTGATTCAAGCCCGCCAATATCATTCCATTTTGTATTAGGAACCTCGATGAGAACTTCTCGCATCGCTGAAGGCTCAACCATCTTCAGAGCATAATTAAAATCTTCTGGAATAACAATCAATTTCTTTAAATCTTCTTCCGAAAGTGGCTTGTTCTCTTTCAACGATGTCAAATCTGGATGAACCCTTCGCAATGCATGCATAGCAGCTTCTTTACAAAGAGCTGCGATATCAGCACCAACAAAACCATGGGTGACATCAACTATCTTTTCTAGATCAATCTCCTTTGCCAAAGGCATACCTCTTGTATGTATCTGCAAAATCTCTTTTCGACCCTTCTTTGAAGGAACGCGGATTTCAAGCTCTCGATCCAATCGACCAGGTCTTCTAAGAGCAGGATCAAGAGAATTCGGTATGTTCGTTGCACCTATTACAACAACCTTACCCCTACTCTTCAGTCCATCGAGCAATGTCAACAACTGTGATACGACTCTTTTCTCAACATCACCCCTAACCTCTTCACGTTTTGGAGCAATCGAATCTATTTCATCGATAAATATTATGGAAGGTGCTTCTTTCTCAGCCTGATCAAAAATCTTTCGGAGATTTTCTTCAGATTGTCCATACCATTTGGACATCACCTCTGGTCCATTGATAACAAAAAATCTAGCCCCACTTTCATTTGCTACTGCTTTCGCGAGCAAAGTTTTTCCAGTACCTGGATGACCATGCAATAATACACCTTTTGGAGGTTCAACACCAAGTCTCTCAAAAAGCTCAGGATGTTTCAATGGCAACTCAATCATTTCTCTCACGAGTTTTACTTCTTCATGCATACCACCAAGATCTTCATAAGTAACATCCGGTATCTTCTCCTCCTCCAAGACCTCAGTGGCCTGCGGAAGAACCTCTATATCAGTTGCCTTTGTTATTCTAACAGGACCTTTAGGATCCGTAGAAACTATAACAAACTTTTCTTCACCAAAACCAAAGAATACATCCACACCAAAGAAATCCTCAATTGCAGACTCAAAGAAATTCGAATTCTCCCGTCTTGGTCGTATGATAGGATTTGGTATAACAATATCTCCAGTCATCACAGGTCTCATGAGCATATTTCTCCGCATCAACTCACTCGACAACTGAATCATTATACCTTTTCTAGCAGGAGCTATCGTAACACGTTTCGCTTCTTTAATTTCAGACTTCCGCAATTTAACAGGTTCCCCGATACCAGCACCAGAATTCTTCCTAACCAAACCATCCATTCTAACAACATCAAGACCCGCATCCGCTGGGTATGCTCTAACAGCAGTAGCAATAGTCCTTCGTTTTCCCTCGACCTCAACTGCATCGCCTTCTGTTATACTTAGTCTCTTCATATCTTTGGCAGAGAACCTCACCACACCTCTCCCGAAGTCTCCTCGCTCAGTGAGCTCTCCCACCTTCAGAGATACATGATTATCATCACCATTCTTGTTATTCGGCATCTTGATCCTCCTCACTAACACCTCGTGAAAGATTCTTTAAGAATCTTTGGCGGGCCATCATAACCTGAATCATATCATACTCGACCTTCCTTTGCCACTGATCAAAGAACGCCTCAACCTGTCGCATATGCTCATGCGCAACGGCAAAAACCGAACCCGAAATCTTCATGTGCGGTATTCCATCAAGCAACCCCTCTCTATGATAACTATACCGCTTTTCGCCATGTGGTACTGTTTGCTTCCAACCATGTAACTCTCTAAAAAACTTATTTCTCTCATAACTAGAATCAAACTGATCACTTCTAGTATCAAAAGTCACTATAACAACCTTCTGCCCAGTTTTCTTTATCTCAATTCTCACCATATACATCACTTAGTGTGTATCATACCCCTAATTTAGTGTTATCTATAACCCTAAAGTATTTAAGAGTATCACACCTCTAGAAAATATTGAACTTAACTTCCTTGAATCCTTTTTGTGTTATCTCGAATGTTATCTTACCACCCTCTGGAAGAGAACGATGCTTTCGGATAATTGCCATACGCTGATTTTCTCTCTCTCCACGCGTCAGTTCAACCATACATTTACTCCAGTATTTTGCAACAGTTTTGCTAGTTATCTCGATCTCTTCACCCTTGTTATATACCTGACTGGTAACGAGAATCGGAATATTATGTTTTCTGGCAATATTTGAAAGTATGGAATACTGTAATGCAAGACCTCGGTTTATTGTCTGATAATTGTCCTGATCGAGTTCAAGTCTATACAAAGATACCATAGAATCAACCACTATTAGATCAACTTTTTCCTTGCTCATTATCTTTCCCAATCTTTGCATTGTTTCGCATTGTTTTTCCCATGAATCTGGTTCAATGAGAATTATCTGTTTCATTTTCTTTTCATCGCCACCCAACTGCTGAAAACGTTCTATGGAAAAGGATCCTTCCGTATCCAGATAAATGACCTTATTTACGCAACCAAGAACCGTACTAAGTGCAATATTGGTCTTCCCGAAACCAGCAGGACCGAACAAGTTTGTAACTGCTCCATATTCGATACCACCATTCAATATCTTATCCAACGGAGAATTTGTAGAAAGTCTCGGTATCTGCATATACTACAATTTCCGAGAAGACTTAAGAAATCACTTACTCAAGATCTTCTCTATCTCGTGAATGCGTTTGTCAGCAGACCTCTTACCAGAAACCGTTACATAAAGTGCTGCTACAATTATCCCCTTTATGGCATTATTCACAATAGAAAGTACGAACCAATATATTATTGCTATAATTATGAGAGGAGCACCCATGATCAAACTCCCTGATACCATAGCAAAATATAACAAACCCAGACCAGGTAACGCCAGAATAAAGAATAATATTCCTATACCCAACCCGGATGAAATGGCCTCACCCCAACCTTTCTTGATAAGCTGAGCTGATCGTTTCACAGACCCCCATGCTCCAAGTTTTTCATATAGTATTACCGGAAGAACGAATATAGTTGCTGTCCTCCATGTAAAAGACATTAAACTTCCAAAAAGTCTTCCAAGTCTTCTTTCCAGACTTTGTATTACAGAACCTACTAGCAAATTTACTATGGCCCAAGTAAAAATCGCTTTCTTCCTGGTAGAAGCTAACTTAATACCATCCCTAGCCTTTGGATCGCCACCAGTAAGCCGTATCCTTGCACATTCCACAACAGCTGCCTGAAAAAACGTAGTTACAAATGATGCAATAACCAACTCTATGATAAAAATCACAATAAAAATGATAGGATTTATCAGTAAAGCTATGAATAGTAAAGCAAATGTCAGTATAAACATCGCTGCGACTATACCAACTGCTGCGAGCGGAAGGAGTAAAATCTCCTTATCCTTACCAAGCACCTGGAATCCTATCTTTACTAGTTTCAGACCTCTCAAAAAACTTTCAAAAACCATACACTAAATACCTCCTCTAAATACGAATAATATTCATATTACTCAGCTCAACAAACTTATTATACCTTTTATAAGAAGTATCCAACCAAGAATTTGCCAACCAAGCCATGTCTGACTCAGAATTATCAATATTGCGGCAATGAGATCGATCAACCCCATAAGCTTTACTAGTGGATCCATATAATCACCAAACTATTTCTTATCCTTCGAATCGCCATTCTTCTCCACAGTAACACCAGAATCCTTGGCAGGTATTATTTTACCGCTCTTTGTCATCTTACTATGTTTTTTCTTATCGTACCACTCTTTTTTTGTTGGGCATTTTAAATCGAGACACATACGAAATGGTCTACCAGAAACACGTTGAACCTGAACAATAGGAGTTTTACAATGTTCACAAACCTTCTCAGTGGGTTGTATAAATCCAAATGATGGAAGGGGCGCTGAGAAATCACATTTCGGATACCCACTACAACCAGCAAATCTCTTCTTTGTTGTCCACAAACGCATCATCTTAATTGTTCCGCCACAACGCGGACATACACCAAGAGTGTTCTGTTTCTCCTGACTCTCTATTATTGCCTTTGTCAATTGCTCGCCAACAATCTTCTCTTTCTTCCTGAACTGATTACATATCTTTGTCAGTTGCGTCTTTGCTTCTGTAATAACTTTCTCACGTGTTTGCTTACCCCTTTCAATGTCTTCACACTCCTCTTCGAAATGTCTGGTAAGTTTCTCAGACACGATATCAGGAACGCTTTTCTCGAGAATATCAGAAAGTTTCAGACCCAGATCAGTAACCTCAATGCTTCTACCGATCAAATATCCTCGATTATAAAGAATCTGCAATATCCCTGCTCGTGTAGCTTTCGTACCCAAACCACGATTCTCCATCTCCTTCATCACAGATCCCTGAGAAAATCTGGCAGGTGGCTGCGTCTTCTTTGATAATTGTGAAATATTCTTAACAAATAACTTGCTACCTATTTTTATCTCTGGGAGCATGATCTCCTCACGTGCTGCATATTTACCATATAACAATGTCCAACCAGGTTCCAGCGTCCTCTTACCAGTGAGAAAAAATAGGTTTCCTCCCAAATCCAAGAAAATTCTCTGTGACTCCCGCTTTGCAGGATCACCAAAAACAGCAAAAAATCTCCTAACTACCAGATCATAAACTTTTTGTTGATGACTCCCGATCCTCTTGGAACTCTCACCAGTAGGGTATATCGCCGGATGCGCCGCATCCGTCTTGGCCCCCTCTTCAGGAACAAGCTCAGACTTATTAAGAAGAATCTTCGTCTCCTTAGCATACTTAGGATTATTAGAAATATTTGATATTATTTTTTTATAGTTAATATCTTTTGGTAATTTTTCCGATGATGTTCTCGGATATGATATCAAACCTGCCTGATACAATGCTTCCGCAATAGCCATAGCTTGTTGAGGAGAATATCCAAAATATCTATATACATCTGACAAAAATGAAGTTGTGTTATATGGTCTTGGAGGTTTCTGCATCATAACTTTCTTTTTCACATCTTTCACGGTAGCCTCTTTGACCTTAGATTTTTTGAGAACATTATCAGCATCTTTTTTATCCCATATCTTATCATCTTCGTATTCGATCGGATACTGACGTTTACCAATCGAAACCTCACCAACAATCTGCCAAAAAGGTTTCGGCTTGAATATGGATATTTTTTTTTCATGTTTAGCAAGCATATGTAAAGTTGGACCTTGAACTCGACCAGTGGATATTATCTTGAACCGTCTTCCGGATGACTTTATTGCTGATATCAACGCCCTAGAAAGAGATATTCCCCACATGTGATCCATGTAATGTCTAGCCAAACCAGATTCCGACATCTTAATGTTAATATGCCCAATCATATTCTCATAACTACCAATCAATTCCTCTTTTGTCATCGTAGAGAACTTCATTCGTTTTGCATCATTTTTCTTGAATATGAAATTCAATATATTTCTTCCAATAACTTCCCCTTCAGTATCATAATCAGTAGCGATGATGAAATCATCTCCCTTGCCAGCAAACTGCATAATGACATCATAGAACTTCTTACTAAATGCGCTAAACTTCGAAGCCTCATGGGAAGGCACCCAATCGACATCAAACACCGGATACCCCCAACCAGAAGATTTGATCTTGGAAGTCTTATCCTTCTTCTTCTGTTTCAATGTAAACAAATGTCCTGCTGCTGATACAACGATATGCTTCTTACCCTTGCGTGTAAATTCATACCACTTGGCACCCTCAGGACTGATATTCTCTTTCAAACCCTTCTCAGCCAGTGCTTTTGATAGTACCTTTGCCGCAGTGGGCTTCTCTGCTATCACGATTGTTACCATAAAGATTGTCCTCTTTACAAACAGTATATAATAGGATTTAAACCGATCCTATGTATAGTAAAGAAAACCCTTAAGAACCTTTTCTTAGTTTTTGATAGACAAAACAGCTAACGAACCAGCATTCACTGGAGTTGACTCACCAAAAATATCATTAACGACCCTTTGCGCCACTGATTTTCCGAGATAAATATCAGAACTCTCTCTAGCCAAAGACGCTGGTATGAGAGTGTATTGTGACAAAATATCAGTCATTATCTTGGAATATGATGTTCCATTACTGCCAACAACCTTCTGTGGAGAATCTGAAGCATTCAGTTCATTTATCAAATTCAACTCAGATGATATTAATCCACCACACTGAGAAAATATATCAACAATATATGGATCATCTCCACCAGTTTCTTTTGAAGAAAAACAGTTAACATGAATTGTTTCGTCTGGTTTTTCAAAATCAGGTATAACCGTGAAATCATCTCCAATATCACAATCAAGTGAAGGATATCCCTTTCCTCCAAGAAAATCTCCCACAATATCATAACATTGTGCCTCCGTCAAAGAATTAGATTTATCCACACATTGTCCAGTAGACGTATTGCATGTTTGATATGTTGCATTACAAGCTGGCTTACATTCCTTTTGAGGATTAGTCACTCCGCCAGTAGATCCTCCACCACCACAACCAACAGCAGCTAGCGCTAATGTTGCTATCAATGCTGCAGTAACATATATTTTTTCAAATGGTGATTGCATACTTTCACTAGGAGGAAAAAATATATAAGTGTTTATTTTGCTGAAATCTCGCTAAATCCAGTATACTTCTGAAGCGCTTTTGGAATCTTGACAGAACCGTCTTTTTGTTGATGATTTTCAAGAACTGCAATCATCACACGAGAAGTCGCAATACCAGTATTATTGAGAGTGTGAACAAATCCAGCAGGTGCCTGACCCTCTTTTCCTCTATACTTCACGTTCAATCTTCTTGCCTGATAATCCGTACAATTCGAATTTGAACCAACCTCTCTATATTTCCCATCCGCCATAAGAATCTCGATATCATATTTTTTCGCAGCAATCGAACCTATATCTCCTGTACAAATATTGACAACCCGATAAGGAATCTCTAACAACTCCATCATCTCTTCAGAATTTCTCTGCAACTCCTCATGCAATTCCCAGGACTGATCTGGTAGACAAAATATGAATTGCTCTATCTTATTGAACTGATGCATCCGAAATAAACCACGTGTATACTTTCCATGAGCACCAACCTCACGCCTAAAACATGGACTAATACCAGCAAATTTCAATGGGAGATCATCTGAAAGAACAACCTTATCCATCATCATCGCAGCCACAGGATGCTCGCTCGTAGCTATCAAATACAGATCCTCATTCTCAATCTTGTACATAACACTTTCAAAATCTGATAGATCTGTCACACCTTCATACGGTTTTCGCTGCAACATGAATGGAGGCTCTATTAAAGTAAATCCTCTATCAATGAGAACATCGACCGCAAACATCTGAAGAGCATAATCAAGTTTAGCAAGTTTACCTTTTAGATAGAAAAACCCATGCCCTACTACACCAGCAGCACTCTTAGAATCTATAAGATTCATTTTCTCAAGGATAGTCATATGGTCCTTTGGTTCAAAACCAAAATTCTGCTTACCCCATCGTCTTATCTCAACATTCTCGTTATCATCCTTACCAATAGGAACAGACGCATGAAGCATATTCGGGATACGCATGAGATCAAATCTGCATCTAGTTTCAACCTCATCTAGTTTTGTTTCAAATTTTGATATATCATCTGATATTTTAGACATCTCACCAAGTTTTTTGCTGATATCCTGTCTACTTTTTTTGAGATTCGATATCTCAACGGAAGCATCATTTCGCACCTGCCGCAGAGCATCTAGTCTTGTTATAATTTCCCTTCTATCGTCATCGTTCTTCATGAGCTGATGAAGCATCCTAATCTTTTCAGGGTCCTCACGTCTCCTAAGATTATCCTCAACCAAATGAGAATTCGACCGAATAAATTTTATATCCAACATGGCATCACACTATACGAACTACCTTTACATTGAATATCAATGTTTTACCTGCTAAAAAATGGTTAAAATCAACCGTAACCGCTGTATCCCTGACCGATATTATTATCCCCTGATGGTTTTCTATGGTAAACCGCGCTCCCCTGACCGGCTTTATGTTGTTTCGCAAAAACTCCTGCATGGGGATATCCAGCATTAAACTATCATCCCTCTCACCGTAACCATTATTCGGACTTATTGTTATGACCTTCGATTTTCCCTCTGTCATACCAATAACACCAGAATCGAACCCAATTATCATTTCACCTGACCCAACTTCGAATTCAATCTTACCCTTATCAAAAATCTTCCCATCTTGAAGCTTTCCAACATACTCGACAGTAATATTATCACCATCCTTGACTTTCCTAACCGGTTTCTTACTAGCTCTCATAATTTTATTCATGTAAGTCAATCATTAAATATGATAAAAATCCCTCAGAAAGTCCTAACATCTTTGACAAAATCATCGTGTAATCTCAGCAGTCTTATACACATCCAATAACTTATTGTTCACAGACTTTTCAAAATGTTCACGAATAGGTTTTATGATAACATCTAGAGGTTCGACAAGCGAGGACTTCAGATCGGCTGGATGGACACCACCCTCGACAAATGCATGCTCAAGCTTTGCAAACGAATCAAAATCCAGATTTCCACCATATTTCTCAGGTCTCTCTACAACGAAGTTGTTGTTGTAATGAAAAACGATGTAGCGTATCATCTCAAGAATCGGGTTACCTGCCGCAACCTTTGGAGGACAATATGCCTTCTTGAGCTTTTCAGCAATCTGCTCCTTGGTGTCATGAATAAAGATGCATGTCCAAGGTTTGCTCTTGCTCATCTTGCTTGAGATTTCTTTATCTACATCTCTATCTGCTTCAAATCCCTCGGCAACTGGTTCTGCCAATCCGGGTATTAAATGGGTATGAAGAGCAACTGGGGATTTGAGATCAAGTTTTGGAAAAACATCTCTAGCTAACATATGAATTTTCCTTTGGTCCATACCAGCATGCACGACATCCGCATCAAGTGCTATGATATCAGCAGCCTGCATCGGAGGATAAAAAAATTGTGCCATATCAAGACTCTCGGTCTCCTTTCGTCCCATTATTGTCAAACATCGAGTTATCCTGCTTACTGTAGACTTCTGTGATATTCTCACCACATTCTTCCAATAATCATCATTGTTATGATACAAATCCGAACCTAAAACTATCTTAGTTTTATAATCCGTGAAAAAACCAAATGCCTCACCATAATATTTTGCAACTGCTCTGATCTTGTCCCAATCGCCACCCAATTTTCTATTCAAAACACTATGCCAATCAGCAAGAAAAACCTGTGTACTAAAACCAGCTTCATTGAGATCATTCAACTTCATACCGGTCATCACCAGAGATCCGATATGGAGCATCCCAGATATCTCAAAACCTATGTAATGTCCTGGGTGATCCTTAGTCTGCAAAAGCTCCCTGAGTTCATCCTCTTTAATCAGCTCCTCGGTCGGACTTCTCTTAACCAGTTCGATCCTACTCTCGACGTCCATAATATAGTCTTATTAGCGAAGAATTTAAGATAGGCATCTAATAAGTATTGGAAGAATAAAAAAATGGACTGATCGTTTATTTTGTTCGGAATGGTGATAATCATAGAGATCGAATTTCTAGGAGGAGCTCAAGAAGTAGGACGGAGTTCGGTTAGTATAACCGATGGCCGAACCAATATCATACTTGATTGTGGAGCGAAAATAGAAAAAACTCCTCCAGAATATCCACTCGAAACATTCGATCCAACAGCAATAATATTAAGCCATGCACATCTGGATCATTGTGGAGCAATACCATCATTATTCAGAAAAGGTAATCCAAGATTCATAACAAACGATATATCTCTGGACCTTGTGATAATGCTACTCAAAGACTCCATGAAAATCGCTTCATTTGAAGATTATGAATTACCATTCGGAAAAAAAGAAGCCAAACATGCAATAAATTCAGCCATTCTTTCAAATTATAACGAAAAATTCCGCATAGATAATTTCAGGTGTACACTCTTCGATGCTGGTCACATACCAGGATCGTGTGGAATTCAACTACAACATGATAAAGGAAATATTTTCTACACAGGGGATATAAAACTAAACGATACGAGACTCCTCCATGGTTGCAATTTACCATCGAAAACCGATATACTGATAACAGAATCGACCTACTCCGAGATAGATCATACAGATAGAAAAAGGGAGGAGGAAAATTTAGTAAAATCTGTCGAAGAAGCCCTGAAACTCGGTGAAAAAACCATAATCCCAGTATTTGCCATCGGTCGTGGACCAGAGGTTCTACTGATATTAGAAGAGTACGCTGACCAAATAGCGCTTGATGGAATGGCAAAACTTGCTACAGAAATCACATTAAACTACGCCAGTTATGTTAGGGACCCTATTAGACTCAAAAAAATCATGAAAAAGGTATTCTGGGTAAGGAGCCAAAAAGATCGCGTAAAAGCATCAGAAAAATTTCCAATAGTAGTAACAACCGCAGGGATGATGTCAGGAGGACCTGTGCTATATTACCTTAGGAATATCAGAGGACGACCAGAGGCAAAGATTTTATTCACTGGATACCTAATGGAAGATTCTCCAGCAAAAATACTACTGGAAACTGGATTTTTCAAATCAATAGAGGAACAGTATCATGTTAGATGTGATGTTAAGCAATTTGACCTCAGTGCACATGCCGGTCGCTCAGAACTGTTCGAAATCATAAAACGCCTGCAACCAAAACAAATAATAGCAATGCACGGAGAGAACTGCCCGAAGTTCGCCAAAGATCTCGAAGAAAAATTCAATATATCAACAATAGCCCCGAAGAATGGGGATGT
>JBDRFU010000004.1:0-2915 GCA_043818435.1 Candidatus Aenigmatarchaeota archaeon | reverse complement strand
GGTCCGTAAATGTTGTTCTAAAAGGGTTGACTGTCAGTATGTATGATGTGGATGCAGCTTCTGGAAATATCATCAAGAAGGAGAACATGAGATTGATGGAATGATTTATATTTTTTCCAGTGGTTTGATTCCCAATAGATTTAGACCATTTGCGATTGTTATTTTGAATGCGTTTACTAGGTTGAGTCGGAATGATTCGTTGTCAGAATCTATAACGCGAGTTGTTTGGTAAAATTCGTTGAAGATGGCTGCAAGTTCGTGTAGATAATTTGCCATGAGACTTGGTTTGGTTTCGCGACACGATTTTTCCACAACTGATGGAAAATCTGACATCTTTTTCACTAAGAGGATCTCCTTTCTATCGAGTGATGATATATTAGTTTTTTTGGTTTTGCTTGCTCTCTGTAGTATTGAATTTGCTCTTGCATGTGTATACTGAAGATATGGTCCAGTGTCGCCTTCGATACTCAATGCTTCTTCCCAGTCGAAGGTGATTGTTCTCTGATTGTCTATTTTTAGCATACCGTATTTTA
Organism: Candidatus Aenigmatarchaeota archaeon; assembly: GCA_043818435.1. Taxonomy (GTDB): domain Archaea; phylum Aenigmatarchaeota; class Aenigmatarchaeia; order GW2011-AR5; family JACRAC01; genus JBDRFU01. The sequence goes on along the minus strand of JBDRFU010000004.1, from coordinate 2,382 downwards.
TGGCTGCGAGTGCGATCTCGTGGGCGATGTCTTTGGCATCCACACGATCTTTTTCTATCAGGGTTTCAAGTGCCTTTAGATATAGTTTTTCCAGAAGATCGTCATATAATATGACATCCCCCTCTCTTGATGACATCTTTCCTGATTTCAGAATAACAAGGCTGTATGAAAGATGTCTGCTTTTTTCATACCATAGTTTGTTTATTATCTTGAATGTCGCAAATAACTGTCTGAAATAGAGATCCTGTTCATTCGCTACGACGTGGAGTATTTCGTCTGGCTTGAAGTCTTTGAACTCCATCTGCACTAGACCAAGATCTTTTGTTGAGTATAGTGGGGTTCCATCTGATTTCAGTAACAAGAAATTTCCCAATTCTTTCCCAAGTTCTATTATAACTGCACCTTCGCTCATCTTCGCTTTTTTTATTCTGAGTAGTCGTTTTACGGTTTTCAACCCAAGGTCTGTTACATGGCTCTCGAAATACAATTTGTCAAACTTTGTTCCAAAATCTTCATATATTTTGTCGAAATATCTCAGACTCCAGAGTCTGGTTTTTTTCCAGATTTCCGTGAGTTTCTTATCACCGTTATATATTTTCTTATTTATCTCGGCAACCTGTTCTGCTATGCTGAGGTCATTTTTTACCTTTTTGCTCGCTTCTGCATACAGTAAACCTAGCCATTTTCCTTTCTCTTCCAGGTTATCTGGTTCTTTTTTTCCAAGGTGCATATATCCCCAGAGACACTTTGCTACGTGTGGACCGATATCACCTTGATAATTTGTTCTGGTTACTTTGTAGCCATTGAATTCCAGTATTCTTGATATCGATTCCCCAAGACTGATGTTTCTGACATGTCCTATGTGAAATGCTTTGTGGGTATTTGGGTGAGCGAATTCTATCATGATTTTTTTATTCTTCTTTTTGCCAGATCCGTATAATTTTTTCTGTTTTAGCACCATAGCTATGACAAGTTTACTGAATTTTATATCATCTGTGTAGAAATTGACATACGGACCCATTGCCCTGACCGTTTTTATGAGTCCATTTTTCTTGATCTTTTTATTTATTGTGACTGATAATTCATTTGCTATATCTGCTGGATCTTTCTTCAGCTTTTTTGACAGACTGAAACACGGGAGTGCTAGATCTGCTATGTTATTGGGTGGGACTTCGAGTAAGGATGGATTAGCATGTGGTCTAGTAAGTAATTTACATTCCTCTAAAAACTCTGTTTTCGGATTCATAAGAGATTAGATGGTTTCTGCTTATAAAAACGTATAAATAGGGTTCGAACATAATATCATTATGGCAGTAAAAAAACAGGAGTATCAGAGTGTTGGGATACGGTTTGCCGCACTTTTACTAGATGGTATAATACTTCTTGTAGTGAATCTGTTGATAGTATTACCGGTTGTTGGATTGGGCTTTTTCAATATACTTTTTGCAGTGGTGGTATTTCTGCCAATTATTATCTTGATCATCGTTGTAGATTTTCTCTATTTTGTTCTGCTTGAGGGTTTGTATGGTGCTACGATCGGGAAGAGGGCTGTAGGCATATGCGTAGTGCGTGAGGATGGGTCGAAGTGTACTATTACTGATGCATTCATCAGAAATCTTTTACGGATAGTTGATGGTATTTTGTGTTATCTGATTGGGGCTATACTCATATGGACGTCTGAGAAGAAACAGAGGATTGGGGATATGGCTGCTCATACTATTGTTGTACGTTCTGTGGATAAGGTAAAAAGATGATAAGACCTCGGATTCTTGCGTTGGCGACTCTTTTATATATTTAATTATTCTTGTAGATTGATAGTACTGGTGGATGTAATGGCCATAAAGAAGTCGTGGTATGAGATAATTGCTCCGAAGATGTTCGGTGAGGTCTGTGTAGGCGAGACGCCTGCTGCTGATCCGAAGCTTCTTGTTGGGCGTGTTATTAAGGTGAGCATGGCGGATATTGATAAGACTAGTCCGAAATTTTTTCTCAAGATGGTATTTAGGATCGATAGTGTTGAGGGCAGTAAGGCTCTCACATCGTTCATCGGTCATGATATAATGTATGAGAGAATATACCGGATGGTTCAGAGAAGAACATCTAGGATAGATTGTGTCAGGACTGTTGCCACAACTGATGGTACTAAAATGCGGATAAAGGTAGTTCTGATCATACCGAAGAAGGTCGGAAATTCCGTTCAGCATACTGTGAGGGCTAAGTTGTCTGAATCCGTTGATAAGGTCGTTTCTGAGAATAGTGTCGAAACCATAATCAAGATGATATTGAGTGACGATTTTCAGAGAACTATTAGAGATGAGTGTAAAAAGATGTATCCTATTGCAATGGTTGAAATTAGAAAGAGTGAGATAATTGTATAGGATT
>JBDRFU010000003.1:0-9310 GCA_043818435.1 Candidatus Aenigmatarchaeota archaeon | reverse complement strand
TTGAAACTTGGCACAGTAAAACACCCAATCCAACTTCATTATACTTAACAAACACATTTAAAAAGCATTACCATAGATGTATCTGTATGTCCAAAAAACTTATACCGGAAATTAACATCGGTCTCATAGGTCACGTCGACCATGGAAAAACATCATTAGTCGAAGCGCTTACTGGAAAATGGGCATCAACTCACAGCGAAGAATTGAAAAGAGGTATCACAATACGCCTTGGTTACGCAGATACAACATTCTACTTTTGTGAAAAATGTAAATTATATTCGACAACTGATAAATGCGTTAAATGTTTCGGCGAGTGCAAACCAAAACGCGCCGTCAGTTTTGTCGACATGCCTGGACACGAAACTCTCATGGCTACAGTTCTAAGTGGATCTGCTCTCATTGACGGCGCTCTTTTGATCATCTCCGCTGATGAGAAATGTCCACAACCCCAAACAGCAGAACATCTGAAAGTTCTTGATATTATAGATAACCATAATATCATCATAGTACAGAATAAGATCGACATCGTAACAGATGAACAAGCAATGAAAAACTACAACGAAATTAAAACCTTTGTCAAAGGGACAGTCGCAGAAAACGCCCCAATTATACCAGTCAGTGCACTCCATAGAACAAACATAGACATTCTAATTGAAACAATTGAGGAAAGAATGACAACCCCAGAAAGGGACCTTACAGCATCACCGAAGTTATACATAGCACGGTCTTTCGATATCAACAAACCCGGATCAGAAATAAGCAAACTACGAGGAGGTGTTCTGGGAGGATCTATCACAAAAGGCAAAATCTGCGTTGGAGATGAAATAGAGATCCGACCTGGTGTGAAAATAAAGGACACGTACTCATATCTCAGATCCAAAGTCATTGAAATAATACACGGCAACCAGAAAGTACAGGAAGCTACTCCAGGAGGACTAGTATCAATCCAAACCGAACTGGACCCAGGATTGACAAGAGGTGATACATTATCAGGTAACTTCGCAAGTCAGCCAGATAAACTACCACAAAACAGCTCGACTATAAAATTCAAGATAGAACTTTTCGATCATATCGTAGGTGTGGAAAATGATCAGAAAGTATCACTGCACATAAACGACGCCTTACTCATAACCCAAACCATAGCAAAAACCGTAGGGATCGTCACATCCATGAAAAAAGAAGTGGCGGAAGTAAAACTCAAGATCCCGCTATGCGTAGACAAAGACGACAAAATCGCACTATCAAAACAAGTCTCTGGCCGCTGGCACCTCATCGGCTGGGGAAAAATTATGTAAAACTATAATGCAACCGATTCTTGTTCAGAAGAAAACAAATAATTCCTCACTTCAATACATCCATCAGGATATGATCCACATCGACTTCTCAGACCATCCGGAAGCGATCTAGACACAATGATGACATAACAATTTGTATTAAACTTACCATCCCGTTGTCTGACATCCCAGCACTTGTCACAGTATCGTCTGGAATCAGATAGTCTACTATCCATCTGTCTACAACCCCTAGATTAAACTAGAATACGCAAAGCTTATAGAACTACCTCAGTCTCGTTCTTCTAACTTCAGAACCGCAGAAACCACAAAAAAGAACATCCCGATCCTTAAGCTGAATCAATCTTCCATCCTTGCATTTTCTACAATGTGTTATACTCATTCTTACACCCCACAAAACGGCAAAGCGCCGAGTATATTGATACTATCACACGAACTGTGTTTTTCATCGTAGTACGAAACTCCCAGAAATTGCTCTGACCCACCCGCAATTTTTCGGTTATCGTACACCATTCTTTGGTCAAAATGCTATTTATACTTTTTCAATTCGTCTAGTCGATGTTATAAAAAATACTTTTTCTCATATATATTATAAATGTATTATTATCACACAGTCATTAATTACAGCCCGTTGTAGTAGTGTTTTCGATTTAAATATGAGTTAATTTTCGTAGGTTAATCTCTATCCAAACTGAAAATCAACGCATCGATCACATAAAATAACAATAAAGTTATACCACAACTATGCATACGAAAAATATTAATTAGGATTTATTTGATAAATAGACTACCGCTAAGTAACGAGTTGAACAAAAAACCCACATTCGAAAAAAATGAACCTTTAAATATATAACTTATACTATGTTCTGCAACCATCATGTACATCGAAAACAAAGAATTGGTTAGGAAGGTTTTGAAAAATGAACACATACAAAATGTATGACGAAGAAGAGGAAGACGACTGGGAAGATGACGACGGAGACGAACTCGAAGAAGAGGAATAACCCAGTCGAAAATAATATTCTGATTTTTTTTCTTTTTATTCCCAAATTCTAGAATATACCCAACTTTTTTAATTCATCTCTATTAAGATCATGAATCTCCCAAAAAGTATTGTCATCATCTCTCAAGAGAACTTCAGGGTCATGAACTCCTGGAGTACCATTCCCATCTGGAAGACCCTGTGCACCCTCCAACTGGAAACCATTTGTCACATAATAATGCATATGCTCAATTCCACCAAAAGTTACACGAACATAAGTTTCTTCAGGAACGAGAAAATCGTTGGTCCTAAAATAATTGAAAGCATTTGGACCAGCAAACCCAGGATAAGACGCATGAAAATCAAACATCTTCAGATATCTGATCATCGAACCGTTCTTTTTGCTGGATCTCCAAGTCATCCCTTCACTTCTCCAAACAAGCCCGCACAAACTCCAAGAACATCGGGGACGGATCACCAAGTCTTGACTTGAATTCAGGATGACCCTGCGTAGCAATAAAGCATTTGTGACCCTTAAGCTCTATGAACTCCATCAATCGCGTACCATCTTCTTTTTGGTGAAATCCAGAAAATGTAAGACCGTTCTGCGTCAGAACTTCTATGAACTTGGGATTGACCTCATACCTATGTCTATGCCGTTCAAGAACAGAATTCGGAACATCCTTATCTGAAAGCACTCCAAGTCTAAAAACCTGATCTTTTTTGTTCATCAACTCACGTATCTGTACCTGATCAGCAGCCGCTCGACCAGTCTTACTATATATTTCGAATATCTTGGAACTAGGATCAATAACAGCAGCATACGCACCTAACCGCATGGTGCCACCATAGTCACTCTTCTCGATTAGTGACTTCTGTGATGCCAAAATATCAATAACAGGATTTCCAGTATTAGGATTTATCTCAGTAGTATGCGCATCAAACAAACCATGCGCACGTGCAAATTCCACAACAGCAAGCTGCATCCCATAACACAATCCTAGAAACGGTATATTATTCTCTCTCATGTGCCGTATTGCATTTATCTTCCCCTCAACGCCAGACGAACCAAATCCACCCGGTATTATCAAACCATTGAATCTGCTCAACTCATGAAAATTCGGATTATCACCCTCAAGTGTCTTTGAATCTATCCAGCTGATCTCTACCTCACAATCGAGTTCAGCACCAGCATGCTCAAGCGCCTGATTAATGGATATATACGAATCCTTAAGCGTAAAGTCCCCGACATCAACATACTTCCCAACCATCGCAACCTTTATGCGATGTGTAGGATTCTTGATCCTAGAAACCCGTCTCTCCCAATCAGACCAGTCAGCACTCTTAAGAGGATCTATCCCAAACCGCCTCAATATCTTACTACCAAGCATATCCTTCTCAAAATTCAACGGAGCCTCATAGATGGACTTTATATCAGGAGCTGATATTATATTCTCAATTCCAACATTAGCATAGGTCTCAATCTTTCTTTTTCGTATCTCATCAAGAGCCATAACTCCTCTACAAAGAACAAAATCCGGCCATATACCGGTTTCATTGAGCATTCTTATCGCCTGCTGTGTCGGCTTGGTCTTCATCTCACCAAGACTACTAGGAATTGGTAGATATGAAACAAGCACATTAAGAACACTATTCTTTCCCATCTCTATCTCGAAACTCTTCGCAGCAAAAAGATATGGCAAATTCTGATAATCACCAATAGTACCACCAATCTCTATAATAACAAAATCATACTCTCCTCCATCAGGCTTTTTAGCAGCCTCCCTAATCCGCCTCTTTATTTCATTTGGAACATGTGGAATAACCTCAACGGTCTTTCCAAGAAATTCTCCGCTCCGTTCCTTTTCAATCAATTCTCGGTATACTTGACCCGTTGTAATATTATTAAGCCTTGGGATCGGAGTACCCAGAAATCTCTCATAATTACCAAGATCCTGATCAATCTCACCACCATCATCTGTTACCCAGACCTCGCCATGTTCAGTTGGTCTCAGAGTACCAGCATCACAATTGATATACGGATCGATCTTTACCGTAGTAACCGAAAAACCATATTGTTGAAGAATCTTTCCAATACTTGCAGCTGCTATACCCTTACCAACACCAGAAATAATCCCCCCTGTAACAAAAATTAGTTTCATATAAACCAGTCTTGAAGAATAACGCACCCAAAATATTAAAAGCGCTTCGAATGCATGCAATTCATATAAAATATGATCAATTTATTCTCAATGTCTGCTGAGAATAGCACAGAGGACACTTGATAGTAGCATAATACCAGACATGTTCACAACTCGCACATTTCCAAGTTTCTATCTGAGTCTTAGCATACTTCGGTTTCCTAGGCAAAATACCACTTTCCCTGACCATTACCCCAGCTTGTAAAATACCACATCAGCTCTTCTATTTAGAACATCTATTATTATGTTCGAGCACGATATATATACTTAACACGATGAAAAAAAAATGACGAAAATCGACAAAAAAACCGCAAACGTCTTCTCTCGTCCGCTTCGGCAGAACCACTCGCAGCAAGAAGAAACAGGATGAACTATTGAAGAAATACTATGATTTCTATTTTCGTCTATTAAAAAATTAACGCATTGGTATTATACGATAATCATGATCTTCTCCCATATGGCAGACTGCCATTTAGGTTCTTGGAACTCACATCCCGAGCTCAAAGAACTCCCACTCGAAGCATTCGAAATAGCCATAGATGAATCCCTAAAACAAAAAGTAGACTTCATTCTAATAGCAGGTGATCTATTCGACACCGCTGTTCCGCCTATTGATGTAATAAAATTCACAGTAACACAATTAAACCGCTGCAAATTGGAGAATGTACCAGTATATGTGATCGCTGGATCACACGACTTCTCGCCAACAGGCAAAACCATGCTTTCAGTCCTCGAAGAAGCTGAACTACTGACAGATCTCACGCTAAAAGATACTGAAACCAACAGCTATCTGATAAAAGGAATGGTAGGAAAAAAAGGATCACTAGAAGAGACACTATTTGATAATGATATGAGAAAAGATTGTGAAAACCAAATATCAAAAACAGAGAAATTCAAAATCTTCCTATTCCATTCAGCAGTAAAAGAATTCTCCAATCCTCTAATGAGCTCAATTCCAATAAAAGATCTGCCAGCATGCTTTGATTATTACGCAACCGGACACGTTCACAAGATAATCCATGAAAAAATAGGGGAATCAAATATAGTATTTCCCGGACCAACATTCCCAGCCAACTTCACCGAACTAGAAGAACTTGGCTGTGGTGGTTTCTATATAGTAAAATATTCACCCCCAGATGAAAACGTCAAACAGAACACGCAACTCGAATATATTCCAATTAAATTATGCGACACCGTTCTATTTGAGATAGACGCAAACAACCGAACAGCAGATGAAATTAACTCAGAAATTGTTAGAAAACTCAATACAAAACTAGATGGCAAGATCGTACTCCTCAAAATAACCGGTGTCCTGAAAACCGGAAGATCTTCAGATATAAATCTCAAAGCAATTTCAGACATAGCCAAAAACAATGGTGCACGATGTCTGAAAAAGAATATCCACATAACAGAACGAGATGCACGGGAGATCACAACCAGTTCCATGGTAGTTGAAATAGAAAACGAACTCATTGAAAAAAATATCGGTCATTCCAAAATCTTCTCCAAAGAACAGGAAAAAGATATTCTGCATAAAATCATGAACATTCTAAAAGAAGAAAAAGGTGAAGCCGAGGTCAAACGAGTTTTCGAAGAACGTCTCATAGAAAACGCACTGAAGGTGATTGGCGTATGATAATAAAATCAATAACACTAAACAACATCAGAAGCTATCTAAATGAAAGAATCGATCTACCCGAAGGTTCAACTCTTCTAGCAGGAGATATTGGTTGCGGAAAGTCATCAATACTCCAAGCAGTAGAGTATGCATTATTCGGAATCCAAAAAGGCGAGCTCACAGGAACTGACCTACTCAGACATGGAAAAGATAATGGATACATCGAACTCATCTGTGATATAAACAACAAAGAAATTATCATAAACAGAACCCTCAAGAGAACCAAAACAGGGGTATCACAAGACTCCGGTTTTATAGTAATAGACAACAAAAAAGAAGAAAAAACCACAACCGAGATGCGGGCTACGATTCTTCAACTACTAGGGTACCCATCCGATTATCAAACAAAAAATCCAGTAATCTATCGTTACACCGTATATACTCCACAAGAAGAAATAAAAAAAATAATAACCGAGGATAACCGTGCGGATATTCTAAGAAAAGCGTTTGAGATAGACCGATACTCTGTGATACGAAATAATGCAGAAACTCTACTAACATCATTAAGACAAAGGAAACGTGATCTAGATATAGCATCCTCCAACCTTGAACGATTCAAAGCAGACTCAGAATCTATGAAAACAGAAAAAATCGAAATCGAGAATAACACAATCCAGAAAAAATCCGATCTAAAAGGCATGTCAACAGCACTAACAGAAGATGAAATCATGCTAGAAGAAGTTGTCTCAAAAATCCGAAAATTCAACTTGCGCATGCAAATCATAATAAGAAAACGCACAGAAACTAGAATGCTTCATGAACGAGTAGAGCAACTCAAAAGAACTTCCATATCAAACGAATCTAAGATAAAGATGCTGGAGCAATATCTTTCTAAGATCACTGACAAAAAATTTGCTGATCTGGATGAATCCACTATAAAAACGAATAAAATGAAAAAAGAATCCCAAAGAACCCAGCTCATAGAAAAAGCTAGCATACTACGAGATGAAATCAGACGATTGGAAAAGATATTAGAAAAAGGTATATGTGAATCGTGTGGTCAATCGGTCTCAGATAAAACAGAATTTTCCTCCAAAATATCCTCAAAGAATTCCGAATTGACTAGTATTGTCAGTGAAATTGAAGGGTTGAAAAAGAAAATTGAAACAATAGAAACCAAAATCAAACAATATGTAGAACAATCATTTGAAAAACGAAGATATGATGAAAAGAAAAAAGAGTGGGAAGACTGTAATAAACTCATGGAAGAAAATAGAAAAGATGTCACATCCATGGAAGGAACAATAGAAACCCTAGAAAAAGAACTAAAAGAAATAGCAATAGACGAAACTGATCTAAAAAACCTAGAAATCGAGGAAAGATCACTAAAGACATCCATAACAGAAAAAAGAACTAGAATTATGCAACTCGAGAAAATGATTTCATCAATGGAATCCGATATAAAGAATATAGAAAAAGATCTGGAACGATTCTCAAAAGAAATAAGAGAAATGACTGACAACAGAAAGAAATCCGAATATATTTCAAATGTAACAGAATGGATAACAACTACACTAATACCTCTGACAGAAGCCATGGAAAAAGGTGTCATGACATCAATACAACAATCGTTCAATGACTTCTTCCAGAAATGGTTCAACATGCTTGTCAGTGGTGAAGAAATGAATGTTGAAATTGATGAAAGCTTTGCTCCGATCATCGAACAAAACGGATATCAAACAGATTTCCAGAATCTCTCAGGTGGAGAAAAAACATCAGTTGCCATGGCATACCGACTAGCACTGAATAAAACCATCAACGATCTCTCTGGTACAATCCAAACTAAAGATATAATCATACTCGATGAACCAACAGACGGCTTCAGCTCAGAACAAATCGACAAAATACGCGACATACTAGAAGAACTCGGTATGAAACAAACCATCATAGTCAGTCACGAACCCAAAGTAGACTCATTCGTAGACAATGTTATAAGAATTCAAAAAGAAAATCATGTAAGTAGAACAATCGACTAGCACATCTTCCGTAATACACAATCCCCACATTCCTCATTCTTTAAACAATTCCTCTTTGCCAACTCCACAATAAGCGCATGATACTCCTTGTATAATTTGACATCCTTTGGCAAATTGGATTCGAACAGCAGTCGCCACCCTTCATAATTATCCTCTTCCGGAGTCATACCCAACCGTGTAAAAATCCTCTGCGTATACGCATCAATCACAAAATACGGTTTATTACACGCGTACAACAAAATCGAATAAGCAGTTTCTGGACCAATACCTCTCTGTGTCAAAAGCTCGTCAGCAGTCACATTCTTACAGAACTTATCAATACCACCGAACTTCAACACAAACTTCGCAAAATCCCGCAATCGCACAGCTTTCTGTTTGTAGAAACCAGATGGCTTGATCAATCGCTCCAATCTAGGTAACGGCATATCTGCAATCTTTTCAACAGAAAGCACATCAGCAGCTATCAGATTATCCAATACTCTGTCTACATTCTTCCACGCTGTATTCTGCGTCAGAATCGCACCAACACACATTTCCCATTTCGCATTCCGTGTCTTAGCTGGCCACCAGCCCTGTGGACCGAACTGTCTGAAAAGGGTAGTGAAAATCGTAAGAAGATCTGTTTTCATAAGCGGGCCCGACGCGATTCGAACGCGCGACCTTCTGGTCCGAAGCCAGACGCTCTATCCAAGCTGAGCTACAGGCCCGTATTTAGAATATAGAAAAGAAACATTATTAAAATGCGCATTGGACACTTTTTTTCATCTTTTCAACTTCCTCTCCAACACTCGTCGTATCGTCTCAGGATCGCCACGTCCCTGTGTCGCCCCCATTACCCGACCGACAAAGAACTCGAACGCCTTGCCCTTGCCAGACCGGTACTCAACAATCGCAGTTGGATTATCAGCCATGACTTTATTCACAAACTTCTCGATATCTTTTTCATCTGAGATCCGCACAATGCTCTTCAATTGAACAAACTCATCAGGATCCTGTGGACGTAAAATAAGTTCACGCAACAACAACTCAGCTGAACGATCTGTCAAACGCCCACTTTTTACCATATCAATCAACTTGATCACATATTCGTCTTTGAATCCGGTCTTGCTCAAACGCAAATTATTATAATTCAAAGTTTTCTTCAACTGCTTAGCATAAAACGAAGCTACCATTTTGTAAAT
>JBDRFU010000002.1:0-4831 GCA_043818435.1 Candidatus Aenigmatarchaeota archaeon | reverse complement strand
CTAACTTCATTTGACCTAGAATGTTCCACAGATGCTCGTTCAATTCCAGTGCTGGAACCTCTGCAAGCAAATCTTTGAACGTGCTTCGTTCGGCTTTATTATGTATACACAATGGAGCCCCTGTTATGATATTCTTTCCTAAAATATCACAAACCTTCTTCGCGATAATACCAGACCAGATGTCATCAAATCTTCCGATCTTCCAAGAATTGTCATCCATGGGTAACTGATAAAACGCAGGAATTATCTCTTTTCTGAAAGCGAGATTCATTGAGCACACTGTCAGACAGTTTCCATTCGCGGCAATGAAATTATCTCCAAAATCATTTAGCTGAGTTCTTGTCAAAGATCTTCCTGTCAGATCGCCTTCCATCAGAATCCTGACAGCATCCAGATCCGGTACACCTGTCCACAAACCCTGAGATAAGACAACATCCTTTATGTCTTTTTTTCCAGTAGTAATTTTCTCATTCATGCATGAGTATGGATATCCTCTAGGATACAATTTATGTGTCTGAAAATTTCGATGAAGGACATTTACCCACTGCTTATCCGACGACAGCTCGTTCACACCACCTTCAAAATTCAGGTTTTTCATATGGAGACCGAAATAATCATTACTCTCAGGTACCGTATCATCATCAATGAATATTCCATTATCAAAATCGTCTTTTAAAATTCTCAGAAGTCCAAACGAGGTTTCTGCATGTGATCTTTTAGGGATTATATCAGAAAAACTGGACAGATTATTATCCGAGAACCATCTATCTCGTTCAGTTTGATCATAAACTTCCCCCTCGACCCCACAATCCTTAAGAATAGTTTTCATACCTTGGATATCGCAACCGTTTTCAGTAACCAATATGAAGAATAGTTTGCTTGTATCGAACTTATTTTCCTCAGCATTTTTGACATAGTCAGAAATTATTTTATAATTTCTGACAGTCGGTATGATTACAGCAGTTTTGCTCAGATCTACCACCTACTATATTAGAATTGTTCTAAGAATTTATAGGTGTATGCTTTCGTGATGACAGAATATACGACTCCGTTTTCGTTAAACTATTTAAATAATGGGATACAGAACTGATTCTATGGTACAAGTACAACATAACTGGCATACAGGACTTTTTGTAGCATTCATAGTGTTGTTGATAGCTGCTGGAACAATATATTTCTTCAATTATGACATACTAATCCCAGGCGATCCTGGAAGCCTCAAAGTAGCAGTAGGCGTTTTCTTTATCATACCTGTTGTTACACTACTCCTAGTTCAGACGCTGGTCGCAAGTTCACTAATACATCTAATAACCATAGTGAGGGCAAATGAGAAACGCGATTATCTGAAAGCACTGACCATATCTTCAGTCCTAGTTTTCATGTTCTCATTAGCATATCTAATATTCCCTGCAGTAGGACCATTCCATTATATGATCTTCCCTGTGACACTAGGTCCAAGCGTTCTACTCATAGAAGCAGCTCTAACACTTCTAACAATCTTTCTTGTAACACTTCTCATTAGAAAAAGCTATTCAATGAGTTGGCGATTATCACTACTTACAGCTGCCTTTCTTCTAGCAATGATAATGGCTATAGCGAGTTAACCGAACACTTTAATTAATATTCTTTCTTCCAATATCAGCATATACGCTCCTGTCGTCTAGCTTGGATAGGACAAAAGGTTGCGGACCTTTAAACCCGAGTTCAAATCTCGGCGGGAGCATCGGTTTTTATAGTTTATTAAGTGTATTTGAAAAGGTGTGATACTATGAAATGCTCATCATGTCATATTGTTGTGAACACAGAAGAAGGATTCTCAAAGTTTGATTGTCCAAAATGCTCAAATTTCGAAATAATTAGATGCAAAACCTGCAGAAAACGAAGCAAGGAATACCGATGCCAGAAATGTGGATTTGTAGGACCGTGAAGGCAATTGACGAAGAGTTTGATTTTTGATCAAACTTTTTTGTAGATATTTGGAGAAAAAGTTTGTATGGGAGACGTTGCGATTTCATTCAAGGTAATGCCATCGGATCCAGCCACGTTTGAAAGCGTCAAGGCTGAGATCGAAAAGCTAAAACCAAAACAATTGAAAGAGTTACCCATAGGATTCGGCCTCAAGCTCCTAGAGGTTTTGTTCATAGTTCCTGATAAAGAGGGTAACACAATCGAAGAAACCCTAAAAAAGCTCCCAGGAGTTGCTTCTGTCGAAGCTGATAGTATAACGCTGGTTTGAGTTCTTGAGTTTAAGTATTTTTTTGGTATCAATGTCTTATGAAATATCGTATTAGTGTAAAAGGGAAGACTTCACCAGTTTCCACAAGTGAACCAGAAATTGTGAAAAGAGGATCATACATTATATTAGGAGTAAGAGATCATTGCAAATCTATACATAAGAGAAAACATGTGAGAAATTCACTACTAGGGGCTGAGTATCTTTTGATGGAAGGAGAAGAAACACAACTGAGGAAGCATAGTTCCACAAAGTCTGTCGAGGCCGTTTGTTTCAGTTTATTTGATTCGGATAATATTCAATATCTTCCTGAACCAACTGCCAGTGACTCAGAAAGACTTCTACGAGCGTATGGTATTCCACTCGAACTTGCTGAAGTTTCACTCCCACCCTATGATATTGTTATACTAGTCCAGAGAGATAAAAAAATGCCTGACATACCAGAAATCATCGAGAAATATAAGAATATTGCATTTGATTTCATTGATATTGACCGGACAAATGACAACTTAATAAAAATCATGGAGTCTTTCATGGAAAAGGGACGAGAAGTATCGGATCTTATTACCTTTTCAAACGATTTCTCAAGATTTTATGCTGAAATACGAGAATATGAGTATTGGTTAGATGATATTCGCAGATTTCGAGATAGTCATTCTGGTCAAAAAACGGCGATTTGCTGTGGTATCAACCATGTCACTTTTGTCAGTTCAGTTATGGAAAATAGAGATGTGGCCAAACCGAATTGGAGAAACCATCTATCTACAAGGAAGAACCGTGAAGAATTACGTCCAATCTATAGAGAATTACAGTCTGTTCTTGGTGTAAAGCTAAATCTCGCTCTCTGATGATTTGTTCTATCATAGTTCAGTGTATCCAGTGGGATTCCAGTGGGATATCTTTAAATATGTGTCGATGACATATTGTTGGTTGAGGGAATTTTAACATCCGTATAATTTTTGATTGGGATGTTGAAAATCCAAACAAACGAGGAATTTTTATGTCAATGAGTTTAACTGAAACAGGTTCATTATCGGCATTTGGGGATAGTTTATACAGTTCTTTGAGTTTAGCTTTTGGTAGAAAACTGAATCCAGATGCTATAATGCCAGCAGATAGCGAATCTATGGGTGGTAGGATAGTCGTCGGGGCTATTGAACGTTATCGTACTAGAAATACAAAAACATCATCTTTCTATACTGGAATTCTCTCGGGTGATATCTCCATGGATAATATGTTCGACAATCTTAGAGATTATGCATTTTCAGAGAATTCTAACGGATCTCGAGTTCTAGCAAAGAGAAATTAACCATAATACTTATTATATAACGGATCCGCCTGTAATTTCTTCACATCCCGTTTATACAGATCTGTATTGATCTTGCGTTTATTTTTCTTCTCCCATTGTTTCAGAGTAATAGAGTACTTTCGTTGTATCTTATCCCTATACCATTCTGGAATTACATTGAATGTACAGAACGGTACAATCGTGCCATCAGGCTGTGCATAATGTATGCAGCAATTCTTGACCCTCTCAATATCGTAATTATACAAATCCATGAAGTGCATGGATGAAATCAACAATGACTTGTGATGGATATCTCCAAGCGCAGAATAATCTTTTTTCTTGAACACGTTCATAAGCATTTTTGCAAGATTGAGATTTTTCGGTTGTTTTTTCTTGTTAATGAACGATGATAATTTTGTCAACATCTTCAACAAGACCCAGGTTTTCGATGATGTCTTAAGTTCCCGTGCCTTCTCATCAAGATATTCCATCAATCCTTCAACATCAACGAATCTAGTAACTGGAATTATGGAATTATCGTCATCAATGAAGACGTATGTTGCAGCCCCGCATGCAAAATGTGAGGTGAGCTCATATGTAGGCTCTTTCTTCAGAGCTTCCACAAAGTGTGTGATTGCAGCTACTGTTGGAATCGGATAAAAATCATCCTTTTTAATCGCTCCATCAATCTGTTTCTCTAGTCTCTCTATCACATCTGGTATTGTGATCCTGAATTTCTTAAGATCGGCTTTTGTTATCCTGCCAACAAGCGAAACTGGCTGAAAAACTATCCCTCGTATAACGTCAATGTTCTTGACAGCAAATTTCATTATCTTTCCGATTTCATGGTCATTGACATGATTAATAACAGTAGGCACAAGCACGACTCCAATCTTGGCGTTTCTGCATCTCTCGAGAATCAGTGGAATCTCCCAGTGATTTTTTGGATTTGTTTTCGGTGTCACACCATCAAAAGAAAGATATAACGTGTTTACACCAGCCTTCTTGACACGATCAGCGAATTCCGGTTCGCGCGCAAATCGCGTTCCGTTTGTATTAAGCTGAACATGGTCAAACCCTTCCTGTCTCGCCATCTCTATAATTTCTATAATATCATCACGTATACATGGCTCGCCGCCAGTAAGTTGTACAGCATTCGCAGGAACTGGTTTTTCTGCTCTGAGATTTTTGAACATCTGTCTCAACTGCATTAACGTTGGCTCATAAACATAACCCATAGCTTTCGCATAAAAGAAACAATACCAGCAAGTCAAATCACAACGATTTGTAACCACAACATTCGCAAGTGC
>JBDRFU010000001.1:0-4223 GCA_043818435.1 Candidatus Aenigmatarchaeota archaeon | reverse complement strand
CATCACTAACATCATCCTTTATTCTTGACCCTCTCTTCAATAACTCATCCTTGATATATAATAACGCCTTCTGACGGTTGACTTCATTCTCAATAAGTTTCTTCATCTCACGAAGTTCCTGAAACCCCTTAATCTCTATCCTCTCCCCTCCACGAATAGAGATGTTAACATCCTGTCGTATGGTACCAATACCCCGCTGCACCTTTGTTGATCTAAGAAGTAAACCTATCTTCTCAGCAACCTCATGCGCCTGTTCAGGAGTTGATATATTGTTTGACGTCGTAATCTCAATAAGCGGTATACCCAAACCACTAAGACGATACGTTATCTTGCCATCTGAATGATCATCTATCCTAGCAGCCTCCTCCTCAAGACAAACAGAATAAACATCAACACCACCAAAAGAAGTCTCAAGTCTGCCATTCGTACCAATCACAACAGTCCTCTGAAACCCCCCAGTGTTAGAACCATCTATCACTGTCTTCCTCATAACATGAATTTCATCTGGTATATCACAATCCAACAACTTACAAACCTGCAAACCAATATGCAATGCATCCTGATTCAATCCATGTGGCGGTTCACAATCATCCTCCACCAGACATGTCGAACCTCGATAATTCTTGTAAACAAACATTCTATTTTGCATATATTCATGGAGAGCAGCTGGATCTATATCGCCAAGCTCACCCGGAACTGCTCGTAGTTTTCTCTTGACGTCACATATAAAAGAATCTTCGTTCATATCCGCCCTACAACTGCAGAATAATTTAGATCTAGTTGCCAAACGTTGGTGTATCTCCAAACCCACCCGCAAACCAACATCTTTTTTGTGTTTCATACTCTCACCAAAATTCTTGAAAACAATTGACCTAACACACCACTATCATACAAAATTTCTCCACGAGCTGTAATATTTGGTTTAATATCAAAAAGTTTCTCAACCTTTCGCATGATATCATACGGGTCTCTATTCCATGCTTTAATATAGTTTCTAGATATTTTAATCCCACCATACCTACTTCTGCAAAATTGAGCAATATCCAATAAATCCTGGCTAACCATCAATGGTAGTGATACTGATTTGGTAGAACCTTTACTCATTTTCCATCGATAACCAACCAGATTGTGATAAATTCGATCGACAGATAAACCAGATTTCTTGAGCATTGAGAAAATTTCTCTGAACCGCATATTCTTATCACGACTAGTTTGTAACAACCGTGACCCATCAACTAAAAAGATATTTTCTCTAAAGATTTTGTTATAATCAATAATAGTTTTATCGATTAAAAAGTCATTGATCTTAATATCATTCTGAACAAAAAAATCTTTTTTTAGATGATTCTTAAGCCATATTTTTTTTCTCGGATGATCAAATCCTATAACTTCACCATATCTACGCACGAATGGGGATCGTATTTTAATATAGTAATATGTCCGATTATTATAATCTCTAGTATGCATAGTATGAACAATATCATTTATTTCTAAAAAACTGGAGAAACTCGTACATAATTTTTTACTCGCAGACCACAGTGTTATATTTTTCGTAGTCCTCCCTATCATTCCATCGCTATCCATCACACCCATCCAGAAGTGTTTTTCATAATTATCATTTACAAGCACATCTGGGATATTAACGGTTGTAGACTTATTACCTGGAGAAAAACCAAAAGACATCAACCAATCAACAAATAATTTATTTCTAAATCTAACAATAAACTTATTGTCAATTCGTCTTATTCTTGGATTCGATTTGAAATTTCTCACAATTATTCTTCTGATATTTCTCATAAAACATAGAGAATATTTCAATTCTGATGTGACAGAAGTTCCATCAGAAAACTCTACCCGAAAAGAATGCCCTGATTTATACAAACTACCATCACCAGCAAAAACTCCAAGTAAATATGACAATTCTTCATCAATTAACATATTAAATATTATATTCAACACAATATAAAGTTATCATCCATTTCAACTAGACAGAAACTTTTGCCACATTTGAATTAATAAAACACTATTCTAAGAAGATTCGTCTCACCGGATGACATTATAATTAGAAATTAATAAAATGACACGATCACACTAATTCTGCTGATAACTATCCTCCAAGTTCCCATTCCCCCTCTATCACACCCATCTTATTGGTATCGATAGGGTATACTGAAACTATATTTAACACAGAAAGGGTCTCTGCATTATTATCAACAAAATACAATGTAACATAATCATGAACCTCAAGAATATTATCAACTCTATCCATCAATAAATCTTCTGGAGTTTTTCCTTCCTTAAGAAAAGCTAAACACATTTTTTCGAAATCCAAATTCATGTAATCAGTCCTCTACCCTAGGTGCGAGTATAAAACTAAGTCGTGCCTTACCAGGAATTTCGAACACAATCTTCATCGGATAATCTGTACCAAGTGAAACCTTAGCAATATCCGAAAGTTTCTTTGCCTTAATTATCTTCTTGAGATAATCCAACGAATATCTCGATCTCGAAGCCTGAGGAGAGCTTAGTGATTGAAGCATACCACCATTGGGAACAAGTTCTAATTGTGCCATCGATGTCTCACTCTCAGATCTCAGAATAAGTTTATCAGACTGAACATTAATGATCATGGAATCACCTATAAGATCGGTATCATCTATCCCACTATTGAGTATCTCCGATTTTATTTCAAAAAATGACGGAAACTCAAGCTTCTCTATAGGTGGGAGATCCATCCTCGATACATCAATAACAGGCAATGAAAAAACCCTAACCGAATCGCCTTTGAACTGGATATCGAATTTTTCTTCAGTTATCTTGAGCTCCATTACATCGTTACCCGCAGCCCGCTTTAGAATTTTTAAGAAATTTATCAAATTAAGACCTACCTTCATATCCTTCTCATAATTATACTCTGCGAATGCTTCTTTCGCAAGGAAAAAATCAACAACAGAAACAACTGCCCTATCAGACGCCACTATCCTAATACTATCGCCTCTCACAACGATCTCTGCTTCATCTATAAGTTCCGAAATGGCTGCAACACTATCTCGCAAAAGCGGAAGATCAATCAATTTAGCCGAAAACATAAACTACTCAACCCCACCAACAAAAATTCTGTTATACAAATTCATATCAATTCCTCCCATATCTTGTATCATTTCGGACCTGAAATCAGGACCATGTTCTGTTATCATCACACGAGCAAACACACGAACCTGATCACCAACGCTGATTCCATCAAGCAACTCCTTGTCAACAAAAACCTTGGTATCTGAAAAACCATCAAATAATAATATACCGTCATCAAACTTCTCTGCGACCTTACCAAACAAACGAACTCGGATATCTCTTTCCATATCTATATCAGCTATTTTTTTATAACTAGCAGGTAACCTATGAAACACCTTTCTAACAGTTTTCTGTTCATCCATGAAACTCACTAGAACTAACAATCCTCTAACATATTAAAAGCGTTCCGAAGGAACACTTTTGATGTGTAGAATACCCGAAAGTCATTCTAACATATTAAAAAGCATTCAATTAATGTTTTGGCGCATGTATGCGCTTATACTTTTTATAACTAAACTTCGACGAGCTCTTCATAGAACTACGGAATCCATAACTTCTACTCAAACGCATCTCTCCCTTGGCCCGTCTGTATCTACGTGTATAGTCACCACGATCTCTGTGTAGAATATAATGATAAACCAAAAACAATACAACCAAAATAATTATAATTACAATCACTTCGAGAATCAATATTGTATTATCTCCGCCTATGGCAGGAGTCTCACTTACAGATGAAACTACCCCACCTCCAGCTGTACCCGTTACAAATCCTCCAGATTGATCTTCTGCACCAGTACCAACATCACCACCAGAAACACCTACCACAGTAGTCAATGATCCTATAGCAAATGTCGACAACCCAGGGGAAGTCGCCTCGAATACTGTTTGGTTTGCATCCACAGAAATCAAAGCAGTTGCTAAAGATTTCCACGAACCATCATATCGCATTAGCAAAATATCACTTGATTTGAGACCTTTGTCAGACATCCATGAATTATTTACAGCAAACCTTAATGTGATATTATTCACATCAGAATCTGTTATGTTAGTATGATCTATACTAATATACTTGTATATCGTACCAGTTGGCTGCGAAACACCAGATGGAACTGTATCTGTCTGTTCAACAACTATCTGCGCATGAGCTATTG